>NZ_JBITZP010000050.1:0-54559 GCF_044546945.1 Kitasatospora sp. NPDC053057
TTCGCGTCGATGTTCACCAGGATCGTGCGCGGCCCCACTCGTTCCGCAGGGACCGGCAACGTGCCCTCACGGAACCAGCGGTACGCAGTACGCGGGGCGACCCCCTGTGCGCGTGCTCATTCCGTCAGGTTCATACACAAGAACATACAACACTCATGACACCTGAAAGACACTCATGAACACTTATTCGAGCGCAGTTAGCGACCCCCGGACGGCGCGGCGGCCCACCCGGACGGGCCGCTGCGCCGTCCGGGTGAACGCCGGGAACCGGGGACCACGGCGGACGGTTGGTCACAAGGAGTCACCGCTGACGCATGATCACCCGGAACCATCCCGGCGCGTCGGGGCGTACGGACCATGCGGTAGCGTCGCCGAGACCTCCCGAATGGCGGGCGAAAACGCGGATTCCCGCCCCCCGTGCCGTCAGGATGGGAGCGAACCGTTCACCTCGATCCGCCGGGGGATCCCGTCATGCAGCCGCGAGTCTTCGCGATTCTCACCGCCCTGCTCCTGGGCGTCCTTGGCCTCGGCTCGGTGGCCGTCACCGACTGGTCGCCCGCGGCGGCCACCGCGGCCCCGGCCGCCTCGACCGAGCCGGGAGGCGGTGCGGGCACCCAGCCGGTCGCGGTCGGCGGGGCGGGCGCCACCCCGACCGGCGACCCGGCGGTGTGGACCCGCTCGACGCTGCGCAACAAGCTGATGGCCGAGATGGACGCCACCGACCCCGGCGTCGCCCTCGCCGACCTCGACAAGATCACCAAGGCGAAGCCGTACACCGTGCGGTTCTGCCACCCGATCGCGCACGAGCTCGGCCACGCGGCGGTCAAGCGCTACCACGAGGACTTCCAGAAGGTCATCTCCTTCCCGCACGAGACCTGCGCGGCCGGCTACCTGCACGGCGCGGTCGAGGAGATGCTCAACGCCTCCACCCAGCCCGAGGTGGACCTGCTCAAGCTGTGCGCCCCCAAGAACACCGGTCCGTGCATCCACGGCGTCGGCCACGGCACGATGTTCGTCGCCAAGCAGGACGTCGCCAAGGCCCGCGACCTGTGCAACAAGTTCACCACCGACCAGAACCGGATCCGCTGCTCCGAGGGCCTGTTCATGCAGCTCTTCGGCCCGGACGAGGAGGACGAGCTGGCGAAGGCCAACCTGCCCGCCGACAAGCTCGCCCAGGACCCGCTGTACCCGTGCAAGGACCAGCCGTCGCTGTTCCAGTCCGCCTGCTTCTTCTACGCCCCGACCTTCTACCTGTCCTCGCACGACTACCCGAACCACCCCGAGGTCTACGCCGACGCCCTCAAGTGGTGCCTCAACGGCAAGGCCGGCGGCGGGGCCGTGGACTGCAGCCGCGGCGTCGGCTCGCGGACCATGAAGTACAACCTGGACCGCGAGGACTGGGCCGCCCAGCAGTGCGCCACCGCCGCCGACGGCTGGCAGCGCAAGGCCTGCGCGGAGGGGCTGGTCAGCTACTACACGGTCAACTACACCGACGGCGGCGCGGCCGGGCGGCTCTGCGCGAAGATCACCAACAAGGAGATGCAGGGCTACTGCCGTTCGGCGGGCGGACTGTCCGCCTCGCTGGACTGATCGCCGGACTGATCGACGGACCGATCGAGGGACCGATCGTCCCCGTCCCAGTTGCTGGGCCCGCGCCGCATGGCGCGGGCCCGTTTGCGTAGGATCACCCGACCATCGCCTGATCAGGGTGCGCCGAGGAAGCCGCGCCTGGCCCGGTCCCACCCACGGCCTCCCTGGAGCACGCCATGACCACCGAGGACTTCCGCGGCGCCGCCCACGCCACCGCCGACCTGGTCTCCGACTACCTCGCCGAGCTGCCCGCCCGCCCGGTCTGGCAGCCGATGGGCGACACCGCCCGGAAGGACCTGCTCGACGCCCCGCTGCCCGCCGAGGGCCGCCCGCTCGGTGAACTGCTGGCCGCCATCGAGCAGGACGTCCTCCCCCATCCCATGGGCAACGGCAACCCGCGCTTCTTCGGCTGGGTCAACTCCGCCCCCGCCCCCGCCGGGGTGCTCGCCACCCTCGCCGCCGCCGCGATGAACCCCAGCTCGGCCGGCGGCGACCACGCCGACGTCCACCTCGAACGCGCCGTCGTCCGCTGGATCGCCGAACTGGTCGGCTTCCCGCACCCGGCCGGCGGCGGACTGCTCACCTCCGGCACCTCGATGGCGACCATCGTCTGCCTCGCCGCCGCCCGCAACCGCGCCGCCCGCCGGGCCGGGCACGACGTCCGCGAGGACGGGCTGACCGGCCTGCCGCCGCTGGTCGGCTACGTCACCGGCGAGACCCACTCCTGCGTCCGCAAGGCCGCCGAACTCCTCGGCCTCGGCAGCAGGCACCTGCGCACCGTCACCACCGGCCCCGACGGACGCCTCGACCCCGCCGAACTGCGGGCGGCCGTCGAGCGGGACCGCGCCGCCGGACTGCTGCCCTTCCTGGTGGTCGCCTCGGCCGGCACCGTCGGCACCGGCGCGGTGGACGAGTTCGGCCCGATCGCCGACCTCTGCGAGGAGCAGGGCATATGGCTGCACGTGGACGGCGCGTACGGCGCCTTCGGCCGCCTCGACCCCGCGATCGCCCACCGCTACGCCGGACTGGAGCGTGCCGACTCGCTCGCCCTCGACCCCCACAAGTGGCTCGGCGTCCCGGTCGACTGCGGCTGCGCCCTGGTCCGCGACACCGACGAACTGCGCGGCACCTTCAGCCTCGTCCCGTCCTACCTGCGCGACGAGGCGGCCGGGGCGCTCGGCTGGTTCTCCGAGTACGGCACCGAGCAGACCCGCCCGTTCCGCGCCCTCAAGGTTTGGGCCACCATCGCCCACCGCGGCCGCACCGGCCTCGCCCAGGACATCGCCCGCTGCACCGCCCTCGCCCGCCGGCTCGGCGAACTCGTCGAGGCCGACGAGGAGTTGGAGCTGCTGGCGGAGGTCCAGACCTCCATCGTCGCATTCCGCCACCGGGCCGCCGGACCGGACGAGACAGCCCTGAACGCCCTCAACCGCGACCTGCCGGTCGCCGTCCAGCAGCGCGGACGGGTCTTCGTCACCGGCGCCCGGCTCGACGGGCACGAGGTGCTCCGCGCCTGCCTGCTCAACGCCGCGACCACCGAGGAGGACCTCCACCTCCTGCTCGCCGAGGTGAAGGCCGCCGCCCGCACGCTGCTGCCGTAACACATCGTGGCGGACCTTAACCACCAGGTCACGGCCGGTTCGCGATCAGGAAACACCGGTCGGGCACGGTGGAGGCCATGGAGCACTCAAAGCCTTCCTTCCACCGTGCCCGCCGCTGGCGCCGTGACACCGTCGAGCTCGCCGCCGCCTTCCTCTCCGTCACCGCGGCCGACCTGATCGCGAAGGTCGTCCTCCACGGCTCCGACGGCCCGGCCGTCCTCGCCACCTCCGCCGTCGCCCTGCTCGCCGCCGCCCTCCTGCACGCCTGGTGGTCCCCGCACGCCCCTCCCCCGACCGTCCTGTGGCGGGTGCGCACCACCGCGCTGGCGCACACCCACACCACGCTCGCCGACCACCAGATCACGCTGCTCTCGCTCCACCCCCACCCCACGACCGACGAACTCTTCCTCCGCACCCCGCACACCCTCACCCCCACGGCCCTGAGCGCCCTCCTCACCACCAGCGGCCACACCCTCCAGGACGCCCCGACCCGGATCGCCTGATCCGAACGGGCCTCAGCCCTCGACCTCGACGGCCGCGCGGATCTCCAGGGCGCGCTTGGCCAGGTCGTCCGGGCCGACCGCGCCCTTCTCGTCCGTGACGATGCCCACCGTCTCGTCGTCCGCCCAGACACAGGCGGTCTGGGCGGCGGTCGCGAAGTCGAGCGCCGCGCACTGCGACACTCCGCAGAAGGGACCGGCCGGGTAGTCCTGGAGCTCCTTCACCGCGTCGTCGCGGAAGTGACGGACCGGCGGCGGGTGCCCGCTCGGGCATCCGCCGCCGGTCCGTTCCGTTCCGGTCGGTTCCGGTCGGTTCCGCTCAGCTCTGGCTCGCGGGCTGCACCACGCACACCGCGTTGCCCAGCATGCTGCCGAAGCCGCCGAGCAGGGAGCCGGTCACGGCCTTGCAGGTGGCCGCCTCCTCCGGGGTCTTGGGGCCGTTGTTGCCGGTGTTGCTGGTGCTGTTGATGCTGGTGCCGGCGGCGGCCGACTGGGCGAAGGCGAGCGGCACGGCCAGCAGCAGGGCGCAACAGGCCGTGGCCAGTGCGGAGTTCTTCCTGGACATCGGGGAGCCCCTTCGGATCGGGATGGGTTCGGCGGAGAAGCCGAGCCATCCCTATCCGAAGGGGCTCCCGCGGTCACGGATCCTGGGCCATCCGTGAGCGTGTCCGCGTCAGCGGCCGGGGCGACCGGGCGTCATGCCGGCATCCGCCCCACCGCCCGGACGGCGGCGACGAGTTCGCGCACCCCGTGCTCCCTCAGCACCCCGTAGTGGTCCCCCGCCAGCTCCACCACGGTGGGCGGAGTGGCCGAGTAGCCGGTGCCACCCTCGATGAACGAGTAGTCGTCGCCCGAGGCCTTGAAGATGGTCACCGGCGCCGCCAGCCGCCGTGCGGCCAGCTCGCGGAAGCTGTACTCGAACTCGCAGGTCTCGCCGCCCGTCGTCCCGACGGCATGAGGCGCCTGTCTGGACCTGTGACGGGGTCGTCCCCGGTGGGGCGGCGCACCTCCGGGCATTCGTGCGTTCACGATCACGTAACCGGCCGGAAGCGAGCCGTCGGTAGCGTCGGCCCCATGACGGCATCCCGCACTCGCCTCGAACGGCTCTGGCACCGGCCCTTCCGCAGGTCAGCGCGCAGGTGCGCGGTTCCTGAGGGCCAGGGAACCCGGCTGCCCGGGCTCGCCGGCGGCCCCTACCGGCAGGCCCGGCCGCACCCGGCGCCGGCCGCCCGGGCCTGGGAGGCGGTGTCCCGGCTGTCCCTGCCGGACGGGACCGGGCTGGTGCTGCGCCCCGCCGGGCCGGCCGACAAGGCGGCGGCCCTGGCGATGCACGGCCGCTGCTCCCCCGACGCGCTGCGGCTGCGCTACCACGGGCCGGTCCGCGACGCCGACCGCTACCTGGACCACCTGCTGGACCCGCGGCACGGCCGCAGCCTGGTCGTGGCCGCCCCGGACGGGCGGATCCTCGCGCTCGGGCACCTGATGTGGGACGACGAGGAGGCGGAACTCGCCGTGCTGATCGAGGACGCCTGGCAGCGGCGCGGGCTGGGCGTGGCCCTGCTGCGGCGGCTGACCGAGGCGGCCCGGGCGGCCGGCATCGGCACGGTGTACGCGATGACCCAGGCCGCCAACGCCGGGCTGATCGCCGCGATGCGCCGGCTGGCGACGCCGCTGGACTTCCGCACCGAGGACGGCACCCTGGTGATCACCGCCACGCTGGCCGCCGGTGCCGCTGCCACCCCGGCATCCGCACCCACCCCGGGCCGCTGATCATTTCTTCACCACATCCTTACCGGATGCCCTCGGAACCCGGGACCGGCGGCGGAGCGTCCCCCGGGGAAACGAAGGTCCGTCCGTACACCGCCGTCCTTGACGGACCGTCAGCGGCCTCGGCGGCCGCGTCGCAGCAGGCGGCGCGGGGTCCGGATCGTCCGGCCGGGCGACGGAGTCGGTAGGCTGATCCCGTCCCCGCCGCCCGACGGCCCGTTATCCGGCCAGCGGGCGGTGCCGCAGCAAGGAGGAACCACTGAGCATGGCAGGCACCGAATCGGAGCCCACAGGCGCACGCGACGCCTCGCTGCCGGCCCGCGCCAAGATCGCGGTCACGGCCGGCAAGGTCGCCGCCGCCGTGTCCCGGAAGGCCGGACGCGGAAGCGGCTCGGTGATCGGCGGCAAGGTCGCCCTCAGGCTCGACCCCGACCTGCTCGCCACCCTCGCCGACCACCTCGACGTGGTCCTGGTCAGCGCGACCAACGGCAAGACCACCACCACCCGCCTGATCGCCGAGGCGCTGCGCGCCGCCGGCCCGGTGGTCTCCAACGCCCTGGGCGCCAACATGCCGGCCGGCATCACCTCCGCCCTGGCCGGCGGCACGGACGCCCGCTTCGGCGTGATCGAGGTCGACGAGAAGTACCTGGCGACGGTCGCCCGCGACACCCACCCCAAGGCGATCGCCCTGCTCAACCTCTCCCGCGACCAGCTCGACCGCGCCGCCGAGACCCGCATGATGGCGGAGAAGTGGCGCGAGGGCCTGCAGGACACCGAGGCCGTGGTCATCGCCAACGCCGACGACCCGCTGGTGACCTGGGCCGCCTCCTCCTGCAAGAAGGTGGTCTGGGTGGCCGCCGGACAGGCCTGGAAGGAGGACGCCTGGTCCTGCCCCGCGTGCGGCGGTGTGATGCAGCGCCCGGGCGACGACTGGTTCTGCCAGGAGTGCGGCTTCCGGCGCCCCAACCCGCACTGGGCGCTCCAGGGCACCCACGTGATCGACCCGCAGCGCGGCGCCTGGCCGATCCAGCTGCAGCTGCCCGGCCGGGCCAACCTGGCCAACGCCACCAGCTCGGCCGCCGTCGCCGCCGTGTTCGGCGTCTCCCCGCAGGTCGCGCTGGAGCGGATGCGCTCGGTGACCGCCGTGGCCGGCCGCTACGACGTGGTCCAGTACCAGGGCCGGGACATCCGACTGCTGCTCGCGAAGAACCCGGCCGGCTGGCTGGAGACCTTCTCACTGATCGACGGCCCGCCGGCCCCGGTCCTGCTCTCGGTCAACGCCCTCGACGCCGACGGCACCGACACCTCCTGGCTGTGGGACGTCGACTACGAGCGCCTCGCCGGGCACCCGATCTTCGTGATGGGCCAGCGCAAGCTGGACCTGGCCGTCCGCCTGGAGGTCGCCGGGCTGCAGTTCCACGTGGTGGACACCCTGGAGCAGGCCGTCCGGATGGCCCCGCCCGGTCGGATCGAGGCCATCGCCAACTACACCGCCTTCCAGCAGCTGCGGAAGGTCGTGGCCGGCTGATGCCGCGCCCGCACACCAGTCTTTTCGTGACGGAAGGCCTTCGAGGATGAGTGAGAGCAGCCTGCGCGTGGTCTGGGTCTACCCGGACCTGCTCAGCACCTACGGCGACCGGGGCAACGCCCTGGTCGTGGAGCGCCGGGCCCGCCAGCGCCATCTCAACGTGACCCGGATCGACGTCCGGTCCGACCAGGCGATCCCCACCAGCGGGGACATCTACCTGATCGGCGGCGGCGAGGACCGCCCGCAGCGGCTGGCCGCCGAGCGGCTGCGCGCCGACAGCGGCCTGGTGCGGGCCGCCGAGAACGGCGCGATCATCTTCGGCGTCTGCGCCGGCTTCCAGATCATGGGCCACGAGTTCATCAACGACCTCGGCGAGCGCGAGGCGGGCCTCGGCCTGCTCGACGTCTGGACCACCCGCGGCGACGGCCCCCGCTGCGTCGGCGACGTGCTCGCCGACATCGACCCGCGGCTCGGCCTGCCGCAGCTGACCGGCTTCGAGAACCACCAGGGCGTCACCCACCTCGGCCAGGGCGTCCAGCCGTTCGCGACCGTCACCGTCGGTCGCGGCAACGGCACCGGCGACGGCACCGAGGGCGCCTGGCGGGACACCGTCTTCGGCACCTACATGCACGGCCCGGTGCTGGCCCGCAATCCCGCCATCGCCGACATGCTGATCCGGCTGGCGTTGGACGTCAACGCCCTGCCGCCGGCCGACACCACCTGGTACGACGCGTTGCGCGCCGAGCGCATCGCCGCCACGACGCGCCCCGCGTAGTACCGGGCGGTAGTACCCACGACGCACCCCCCTCGTACGACCGAACGCCCCGCCCGGGTGCCCGCGATGCGGTCACCCGGCCCGCGGGCGGCCCCGGACGTACGACAATGGGGCTGCCGGCTGCACACCCTCCTCGGCAGCAGGCCGCAATTCCGCGCGGGGGCGCCGACGGCGCCGCTCCCGCGTCGGCTCCTGCCCGGCCGGACCAGGGGCCGTATGCTCGACTTCACGGCCGTTTCGGACCTTCTGTCCGGATCGGCCGGTCCTTCACCTCGCGGCCACCTCCCCGCCATCCCGGTGTGGGAGCGCCTCATCACGGTGTCGGCTCGTCGTCCCAGCCTGTAGTCCGGCCGTTCCTCGGTTCTGCTCGGGAGTTGCAAAGCTAATGCGTATCGGAGTGCTGACCAGCGGCGGTGACTGCCCCGGCCTGAACGCGGTGATCCGTTCCGTGGTGCACCGGGGGGTGGTCGACCACGGCGACGAGATCATCGGGTTCGAGGACGGTTGGCGCGGTTTCCTGGAAGGGCACCACCGCCCCCTGACCCTGGACTCGGTGAGCGGCATCCTCGCCCAGGGCGGCACCATCCTCGGTTCCTCCCGGGTGCAGCCGAGCCACCTGCGGGACGGCGTCGAGCGGGCCAAGAAGTACTGCTCGGACCTCGGCCTGGACGCGGTGATCCCGATCGGCGGCGAGGGCACCCTGAAGGCCGCCAAGCTGATGAGCGACGCGGGCCTGCCGATCGTCGGCGTGCCGAAGACCATCGACAACGACATCGCCGCCACCGACGTGACCTTCGGCTTCGACACCGCCGTGTCCGTCGCCACCGAGGCCCTGGACCGGCTGAAGACCACCGCCGAGTCCCACCAGCGGGTCATGGTCGTCGAGGTCATGGGCCGGCACACCGGCTGGATCGCGCTGAACGCGGGCATGGCGGCCGGCGCCCACGCCATCGTCGTCCCGGAGCGCCCGTTCCACATCGAGAAGCTCACCGCCGTCGTCCGCGAGCGCTTCGACCGGCAGAAGAAGTTCGCCATCGTGGTCTGCGCCGAGGGTGCCAAGCCCGAGCCCGGCACCATGCACTGGGAGGAGGGCACCAAGGACATCTACGGCCACGAGCGCTTCACCGGCATCGCCACCCAGCTCTCCCGCGAGCTGGAGCACCGCCTCGGCAAGGAGGCCCGCCCGGTGATCCTCGGCCACACCCAGCGCGGCGGCACCCCGACCGCCTACGACCGGGTGCTCGCCACCCGCTTCGGCTGGCACGCCGTCGAGGCCGTCCACAAGGGCGCCTTCGGGCACATCACCGCGCTGCAGGGCACCAACATCAACCTGGTGCCGCTGGCCGAGGCGGTCGCCGAGCTGAAGACCGTCCCGCAGGAGCGCTACCAGGAGGCCGAGACGGTCATCTGACCGTCGCGCCGTCAGCGAGGGAGCCCCCGGCCGCCCGGCCGGGGGCTCCCTCGCGCCCGGCGGGCGTTCCCGCCGCAGAGCTCCGTATATCGGCTGTAGATCAGCGCCTGTGAAGGTCTTCCTGTCGGGCCGAACGGACCGACGGAACCAAGAGGAAGGACCATCACCATGGACTCCCAGCTGCTCTCGCTCGACCTGGACGCCCTGGACGTCAACGGCATCGAGCTGGCCGAGGGCGACGCCATCGGCTCGCTGGCCACCGACAGCGCGCACACCGAGGTCGGCGCCTCCTGCGCCCCCTACGGCTGCCACTGCTACTTCAGCCTGACCTGATCGGTCCCGGCCGCACCCGACCCACGTACGGGTGCCACCCGCACCACCACCGCCGGTGACTGACCGGCGGTAACCCTCCGGCGCGCTGGGACGGGCCCGCCGGGACCCTCTGAAGACGAAACGGCGTGCCCACCGTGAATCCCCCATCTGCCCCTGCCGTCGGCCGGTTCGCGGTCCGCGTCGCGGGCCTTCCGGCCGACGCCCTGCGCGAGTTGCGCCGGCCCGCCATCCGGTCCGCCGTGAACGGGCTGCTCGCCGAACGCGAGCGGCTGGCCCGCGAGGGCGGGCGACTGGCCGAGGCCTGCCACCCGGTGATCGGCGCACTGGCCGGCTCCGAGCTGAAGCCGCGGGTGGTGGCACTGCGCCGCGGCCTGTACGGCGTGACCGCGCCCGGCCCGGCGGTCTGGTCGGACGAGGTCCGGCAGGCCCTGCCCGCCGGGCTCGCCGACGGGATCGACGCCTGGCTGGCGGCGCTGCGCGCCCACCGGGCGGAGTTCCGGGCGCTCCCCGAGCGCTACGACCGCGAGCTGGCGGACGCCCTGGCGGTCCTGCGCCACCACACCGCGACGCCGGCCTTCCGCCACGGGCTGGTCCAGGGCAACCCGATGCTCTCGGACGCGCTCACCGCCTGGCTCGACTCCCCCGCCGGCACCGAGCCCGCCCGCAAGACCAGGCTGCGCCTGGCCAAGTACCTGGCCCGGGCGGCCGCGAAGACCAGCCCGTACGCCACCTTCACCGTCACCGGCCTCGGCGAGTGGCGCCGCGGCGACTCCGCCGTCGCACCGACCGGGGCGACCGCCTGGCGCAGCGTCGTGGAACCGAACGTCTGGGTGATGCAGCGTCTGGCGCACGCGCTGGCCGGCCCGGGCACACCGCCGCAGGGCCGGGTGCTGCGGGTCAATCCGACGCTGTGCGAGGAGGACGGCCGCTACTGGTTCGTCGCGCCCGGCTGGTCGGAGCGGGTGCTGTCGGTCGCCGCGGACGGTGCGGCGCGCGCCTGCGTCGACCTGCTGCGCACCGGCGGCCCACGCACCGGCGCCGAGCTGCGGGACCACCTCACGGCCCTGACCGGTGCACCGGCCGCCGGCCCCGAGGCGGCGGCGACGGCCTTTCTCAGCAGGCTGGTCGAGGTCGGTCTGCTGGAGGCGGCGCTGCCGTTCGCCGACCAGTCCCCGGACCACCTGGGTGAGCTGCTGCGCCACCTGGAGCGCTGGGAACTCCCGGACGGGCAGCGGGACTTGGCAGCCGTTCAGGACGCCCTGCGGGCCTACCCCGGCGAAGAGTCGGCGGCCGCCCGGACGGCGCTGCACCGGCAGGTGGACCGGGAGATCACCGGTCTGCTGGAGGCCCACGGGACACCCGGCGACCGGACCCAGGCCCCGCCGCGCAAGAACCTGTTCCACGAGAACGCCGTCTTCACCGACGTCGCCGTGCACGGCGACCCGGCGCGCTGGGCGGACGCACTGGCGGACCTGCGCGCCGTCGGACGACTGCTGGCGCTGTTCCAACCGGACGCCGCACTGAAACTCGTCGCGGCCGAGGCCTTCGCGGACCACACCGGGCCCGTCCCGCTCCCGCTCTTCCACCGTGCCCTCGTCACTCGCCTGCGCGATGCCCAACCCGGCAGCGCTGCCGACGAGTTGAGGGCCCTGCTCAATCCGGCCACGGCCGTCGGGCAGCTGCCGGGCGCGAGCACCGTACCCGCCGTCCGGGAGCTCGGCGGGCTCCGCGCCGAGGCGCTCCGCCTGCTGCGCGAGCACCCCGCGGGCGAGGACGGCCGCATCCGCATCCCGGCCGACGCCGTCGACCGCCTGCTCTCCGCCCTGGCACCAGGGGCACCGGCTCCGGGACCGCTGTCCTGCTACGTACAGGAAGCCGGCCGGGACGACGCCGGCCGGCTCGAACTCGTGCTCAACGGCGTCGGCGCCGGCCACGGGCACAGCACCGCCCGGCTGCGCCGCGTCCTGCCGCAACTCGCCGACCGGACACCGGACTTCGCGAGCGAGGGCGCCCGGCCGGACGTGCTGTTCGCGGAGAGCGGCGGCGCCTTCGGCAGCAACCTCAACCTGCGGGCTCCCGGCGTCCGGTTCGAGATCGACGCCCCGGGGGTGGACAGCGACCGGCCCGCCGCCGACCGCCTGGCGGCCGCCGAGCTCTTCGTCGGCCACGACCCGGCCCGTGGGCGGCTCGTGCTGCGCCACGGACCCGACGGGCCCGAGGTCCGGCCGGTGCACCTGGGCACCATGGCCGACCGGCTGCTGCCGCCGCTGATGCTGCTCCTGGTCAGGCTGTTCGGCGAGACCCCCGGCCCCGCGGCCGGACTGTGGGAGCTGCTGGCCGCCACCCCCGCCGAGCGCTCCCGGGCGGTCCTGCACCGGCCGCGCACCGCCGTCGGCCGGGTCGTCGTGGCACGGGCGTCGTGGTGCGTGCGGGCCGACGCGGTGCCGCAGCAGAGCCGGGGCGAGCACGAGGCCCACTACCTGCTGCGACTGGCCGACTGGGCCCGCCGGCACGGCGTGCCGGAGCGCACCTTCGTACGGGCCGTCCCCGACCGCCCGACCCCGCAGGAACCGGGCGCAGCCGGAGAGCCGCGCCGGCCCCGGGGTTTCGCGGAGATCCGCGACCGCAAGCCGATGTTCCTCGACCTCGCCAACCCCGACCTGGTGTTCCTGTTCCACCGCCTGCTCGCCCGGCCCGACCGCGTCCTGCTGTTCCAGGAGGCGCTGCCCGACCCGGAGGCCGCGACGGTCTTCGGCGACCTCGGGCGGCGGGTCGCGGAGTACGTCGTCGAGGTCGACGCGGGTACCGCCGCGGCGGCTGGTCCCGATCGTGGCTGAGGCGCCGCGCGGAGCCGGCCGGGAGTGGGTGAGCCTGCACGCCTTCAGCACGGCCGACGCCACCCCGCTGCTGGTGCGCACCGTCCGGCCGCTGATCACCGCGCTGCGGGCCGACGGGCTGGTCGACGAGTCCTTCTACCTGCGGTACTGGGAGGGCGGCCCGCACCTGCGGCTGCGGCTGCTGCCCCGCACGGCCGCCCGGGCGGACGCGGTGCGCGAGCGGGCCCGGGCCGCGCTGAGCCGGCACCTCGACGCCTTCCCCTCCGGCGGCCGGATGCCGACCGCCGACTACGCGGCCTGGGCCGAGCGGCTGGCCGCCGCCGAGGGGCTCGCCGACCACGACCGGATGGTCCGTGACCGTGACGTGGTCGAGGAGATCCGCTACCGGCCCGAGTACGCGGTGTTCGGCGGCTCGGAGGCGGTGCGCGCCGTGGAACGGCACTTCACGCTCTCCAGCGACCTCGCACTCGACCTGCTCGCCGCCGGAGCGACCGAACCGCAGCGCGCGGGCTTCGGCGCGGACGCGCTGATCCTGGCGCTCGCGGTCTGGGAGCCCGACCGGGACCGGCTGACGGCCCTGCTGCGGGCCCGCCCGGGCGGCGAGCCGGATCCCGCCATGACCGCCCGGGTGGCGCACGGCTGGCGGCAGGCGGCGTCAACGGCCGGCGGCAGCGAGCCGAAGGCCCGGTGGCTGCGCTCGGTGCGCGAACTGCGGGCCGAACTGCTGGAGCTGGACGCGCGCGGACGGCTGCGGATCACCGCCGCCCACCCGACCGCCGTCCCGCCGCCCGGTTCCGCCTCCCCCGGTCAGCGCGCGGTGCTCTCCGTACTGCTGCGCTGCGTCCACCTGCTGCACAACCGGCTCGGCCTGAACCACACCGTCGAGCAGCGCATCCGGCGCCTCGTCGAGTCCGGCCTGAGCACCGGCCCCTCCGGCGACCCGCGCGCCGCCACATCCAACGACCCCGTGAGGACCGGGTACCGCCTTGACTGACACCGACCCCGCCGTGCGGCCCTGCCCGCCCGGCTCGCCCCAGCCGTCCGGCGCGCCCGACCGGGAGCCGACGGAGTGGCACAGCCTCCAGATCCGCTACTACCAGGACGACAAGGACGCGCTGCTGCTGGACGCCGTCCGCCCCCTGTTCGCCGAACTCGCGGACGTGGCCGAGCTGCCGTACTTCCAGCAGCACTGGCGGCGCGGCCCGCACCTGCGGCTCAACCTCCGTACCACGCCCACCGCTTGGCGCGAGGTCGTGCGACCGGCCGCCGAGGAACGGCTGACCGCCTTCCTGCGGCGCAGCCCGTCCACCGCCGTCCTCGACGAGGCCCGGGAGACCGCCCGGCACGCCCGGAAGGCCGCGCTGCTGGACGAACGCGGCGCGCTGTCGCCGTGGTACCCGGACAACACCCTGCAGACCGAGCCGTACGAGGACCGCCTGCACGTCCTGGGGAGCCCGCAGCTGGCGGACCTGCTGGACGCGGGGCACGCCGCCAGCACCCGGCTCGCCTTCCCGCTGCTGGAGCACGTCCGCCGCACCGGCCACAGCAGGCTGCGGCCCGCGCTCTGGCTGATGTTCACCTTCGCCCACACCAGCCTGCCGCCGGTGTCCCGGGGCTTCATGTCCTTCGCCTCCCACGCGGAGGGCTTCTTCGCCCAGTGCGCCGACCCGGACGCCGTCCGGGCCGCCTTCGAGGCGCGGTTCCGGCAGCTGCGCGGCGAACTCGGCGACGACCTGGCCGCCGTGCTCGACACCCTGGACGGCTCCGGGCGGCTGCCCTTCGTCGCCGACTGGGCCCGGTACGTGCGCGACCGGAAGGCCGCCGCCCTGCCGCTGCTGGAGGAGGGCCTGATCGACCTCGACCACGCCGAGCGCACCCCGCTGACGGCCGAGCCGCAGCTCGGCGAGCTGCTCGGCCTGCTGCTCGGCAACGAGTCGTACCAGCGCGAGGTGATGTCCACGACCTGGTTCCGCTGCCACCGGCTGGCCGTCAACCAGCTGTACACCCACCTGGACCGGCTGGGCCTGTCGATCACGCAGCGCTTCCTGCTCTGCTACCTGGCCGCCCGCACCGTCGAGGAGACCTTCGGGGTCAGCGCGCTGGACCGGGCCCGCGCCTACGTCGACCGCCACCCCGCCACCCCGACCCCCGAGACCGCCGACCCGCGGAGGAGCCGAGCCTGATGCGCCCCCTTCTCAAGGACGACGTCCGCTGCGTGCCGGTCCCCGAGGGCGCCTACCTGCACGCCGGCCACCGCTCATGGGTCCTGCCCGGACCGCAGGCGTACCAGTGGCTGCGCGGGCTCACCCCGCACCTGACCGGCCGACACACCCTGGACGAACTGACCGCCGCGCTGCCCGCGGCCAAGCGGGGCACCGTACGGGACCTGGTGCTGCTGCTGCACCGGCTGGGCTTCGTCAGGGACGCCCGGGAGGATCTTCCGCACAGCCTCGGCGAGCGCGAACTCCGCGAGTACGCACCGGAGATCGCCTTCCTGCGCTACGCGCTGGACTCCGCCGAGCACCGCTTCCAGCGGTACCGCGACACCCGGGTGCGGCTGCTCGCCGACGAGCCGCTGCGGGCGGCGGTGCTGCGGGCGCTGCTGCGGACCGGCTGCCGGGACATCGAGGTGGTCGCCGAGCCGGCCCGGTTCACCGAGCTGAGCCGGGCCGCGGAGCAGGAGCGGCGGGACCCGGACCAGTGGGTGCACCTGACGGACGGGGCCGACGTTCCGGACGTCCCGGGAGTGCCGCGCACCGGGGCCGTGCTGGAGGTCCGGACGGTGCGTGGGGACTTCGAGACCGCGCGCCGGGCGCTCGTCACGACCGCGGAACACTGCGCCGCCGCCGGCCTGACGCCCGCCCAGCTGCTGGTGGGCGACGACGAGGTCTGGTTCGGACCCACCCGGGCCGGGTCCGCGGCCGCCGGCTGGCACCGGCTGCTGCCGCCCCGCGACGGGGCCCGGAAGGCGCCACTGGGCGGCGCCGTCCCCGGCCTGCTCGCCCACCGGCTGGTCCTCGGTCTGTTCCGCGCCCTGACCGGCCTGGACGAGCTGCCGCCCGCGCCCGGGTCCTCCGCCGACCCCGTACTGGCCCGCACCGACCTGCACACCCTGGCCGGCTCCCGTCACCCTGCCCTCCCCCACCCGGCGGCCGTGACCACCGGATTCCGTACCGGGGACGCGGACCCGACGCCCGCGGCGACGCCGTCCGACGGCACCGGCGCGGACCTCCTGGCCCGCGCGGCGCGCGTCGTCGACCCCCGGACCGGCCTGCTCGGCGCGGTCGACGAGGCCGACTTCAGCCAGTCCCCGCTCTGGGTCTGCCGCGCCGTCCCGCACGGCTACCGGGGCGGGCCGCTGGACGCGCCGGCCATCGGCTCGGGCCTGGAACGGGATGAGGCCCGGCTCACGGCCGTGCTGGCCGGGCTGGCGGCCTACGCGGCGGACGCCGCCGCCTGCCGGACGGCCGACGAGGGCCGGGCCGCCGTCGAGGGCGTGGACCTGGCCGACGGCCGGACGGTCCTGATCCCGGCGTCCGCGGCATTCCCGGACCGCGTCCCCGGGACGCGGCCGCGCGGCGCGGCCGGCGGCCGGTCACCCGAGGAGGCGCACTGGCACGGCCTCGCCGACCAGGTCGAGGCGCTGCTGGCCCTGCCGTCCCACCCGGCCGGGCGGATCACCGCGCTGGACCCGGCGGACTTCGCCGCCGACCCCCGCACCGGCCACCTGCTGCGGCTGCTCGAAACGCTCGGCGAGCCCGCGCTGTACGACCTCACGACGGTGACCGGCGTGCCCGCCTGCGCCACCCGGCTCGGGCCCGCCGGGCAGGACCTCAGCGCCGAGACCGTCGCCGCCGCCGGGCGCGACCTGGCCGAGGCGGTCGCCCGCTCGGCCGAACGCGCGGTGCTGGCCTGGCAGTCCAAGGCGGAGGGGCAGCCCGCGTACCGGCCCGAGACGGTTCCGGGGATCACCGCGCTCGCGCCCGTGGCCGCCACCGCGGACCGGGCGGACGCGCCGGGCACCGACCTGACGGCCCTGGCCGCCGCCCTGCGGGCCACCACCGGCCTGCGGGCCGTCGCAGTCCCGCTGGACCGGGATCCGCTGGCGACCGCCGTCCTGCCCGATCTCACCCGGGTGGTGCTGCTCCGTGACTGACATCGGGACACCCGCGCGCCCCGCCGCGCCCGTTCGCGCCGGCGCGGCCACCGTCGCCCTGCTCGGCTCGCCCTGGCTCGCCGCCGCCCCCGGCTGGCGGGCCGTCACCGCCGAGGAACTGACGCAGTCCGACCCGGACGTCCCGGACGTTCTGATCGTCGCCGCCACCGACCCCGGCGATCCCGAACCGCTGCGCCAGGCCCGTGCCTGGGCCGCGGCACACCGCCGCCCCTGGCTGCCGGTCCGGCTGCTCGCCGGGCAGGTGGTCCTCGGCCCCGCCGGTCTCCCGGACCGCCCCGGCTGCCTGGACCGCCCCGGCCTCCCGGACCGCCCCAGCTGCCCGGGCTGCGCCGAGCTGCGCGAGCGCGACAACAGCCCGGAGCCCGCCCACCGCGAGCTGCTCCCGCCGGACCTGCCGGTGCCCCCGCTGAGCCCGCTGCTCCTCGACGTCGTCCGCGGCCTGGTCGCCGACGAGGCCACCCGACTCACCGACCCTGCCGAACCGACCGACGCCCCGCCCCGCACCGCCGGCGCCGTGCTCCGGGTGGCGACGGACACCGGCGCGACCTCCCGCAGCACCCTGCTGCCGCACCCGTACTGCCCGCACTGCGGCGCGCTGCCGCCCGACAGCGCGACGGCGGCAGTGCTCCCGCTGCCGCCCGCCCCGAAGCTCCGCCCGGACGTCCCCCGCACCGCCCAGCCGGACCCGCGGGCCCTCGCGGACCGCTACGTCGACCCGGTCACCGGCGTGATCGCCTCGGTGGACACCTGGTCCACGCCCGCCGCCCTGTGCGCCACCGCCCGGCCGGCCCCCGCCCGGGCCGTGCACGCCAGCGCCAACGGCTACGGCCGCGCCTTCGACCTCGGCTCCACCCGGCTCGCCGCCGTCCTGGAGGCGCTGGAACGGCTGGGCGGCGAGGCCCCGCGCGGGCGACGCACCACGGTCACCGCCCGGTTCCGCGACGTCGCGGACCACGCCGTGGACCCGCAGCGGTTCGGCCTGCACCACCCCGAGCAGCACGGCCTCCCCGGCTTCCCGTTCGCGCCGTACACGCCCGAGCGGGAACTGCGCTGGGTGTGGGGGTACTCCCTCGGCCGGGGCGAGCCGGTCCTGGTGCCCGAGAGCTACGTCTACTACAACCGCGGCCACCACGACGACACCTTCGTGTTCGAGACGTCCAACGGCTGCGCGCTCGGCAACTGCCCGGCCGAGGCCGCGCTTCACGGGCTGCTGGAGGTCGCCGAGCGCGACGCGTTCCTGCTCACCTGGTACGCCCGGCTGCCCGTCCCGGAGGTCGACCTGGCCTCGGCCGCCGACCGCCGGATCCCGCTGCTCGCGGAACTCGCCCGGCACCGGCTCGGCTACCGGCTGCGCGCGTTCGCCACCGCCACCGAGCACCGGGTGCCCGCCTTCTGGGTGCTGGCCGAGGCCGACCCGGCCGCCGGGTCCGCCGCGCCACGCGGGCTGAACCTGCTGTGCGGCGCGGGCACCGGGCTCTCGGCCGAACGGGCCCTGCTGCGCAGCCTCGCCGAGCTCACCGGCTTCCTGTCCGGCGCGGACCGCCGGCACGACCCGGACCGGGCCCGCCGGATGCTGGCGGACCCGGGAGAGGTGCGCACCATGGACGACCACGCCACCCTGTACGGCCACCCGGCCGCCCGGGAGCGGCTCGGCTTCCTCGGCGCCGGCGCGCCACCCGTGCCGCTGGCCACCGTGGCCGCCGCCACCCCCTGGCCGGAGCACCGGGACCTGGTCGCGGACCTCACCGAACTGGTCGGCCGGTTCACCGCGACCGGCCTGGACGTGGTGGTGGTCGACCAGACCTCGGCCGAACACCGGGCCGGCGGGCTGTCCTGCGTCAAGGTGCTGGTCCCCGGCACGCTGCCGATGACCTTCGGGCACCGGTTCCGGCGCACCCACGGGCTGCCGCGGCTGCTGACGGTGCCCCGGCTGCTCGGCCACCGTGACCGCGACCTCACCCCGGCGGAGCTCAACCCGGATCCGCACCCGTTCCCCTGAACACACCGCGACCGAAGCGCCACGACCGAACCGTCACCGTCCCCGTAGAGGTCCCCGTGCCACCCACCGCTCCTCCCGCCGCCGACCCGGTACCGGGCGCGGCGGCCCGTGCCTACCTGCCGCACGGCCGCCACCCCGGACCGCTCCCGCAGTCCCCGGGCCTGCTGCCGCCGCCGAACCTCGTCCACACCGACTGCCCCACCGTGCCCCTGCCCTGGGAGCCCGCGGAGGGCGCGCCCGACTGGCCGGCCGTCCTGGGCACGCTGTTGCGCGGACTGCTCGGCCGGACCAGGGCGAACTGGATGTACCCGGTGGATCCGGCGACGGGCGCCGCGCTGCCCGCCCCGCCCGGCCAGGGCGACTGCCGGCCCGCGCCGAGCGGCGGCGCCCGCTACCCGATCGAGGCGTACCTCGCGGTCGGCGCGGCGCCCGGACTGCCGGCGGCGCTCTACCACTACGACAGCGTCGGCCACCGGCTGAGCGCCGTCCGGTCGGGCGACCACCGGCAGGCGCTGGCCCCGGCGCCCGGCGAGGTGCCCGACCTGGTGCTCGTCCTCACCACGGTGTTCTGGCGCAGTGCGGTGAAGTACCGGGAGTTCGGCTACCGGCTCCAGCAGCAGGAGACCGGCGTGCTGCTCGCCCAGGCGCAGACGGTCGCCGAGTCGCTGGGCGCCACCGTCGGAATGCGGCTGCGGCAGGACGACCGGCCGGTCGACGCGCTGCTCGGCCTGGACCCCTACCGGCAGAGCGTGACGGCCGTCCTGACGCTCCACCACCCGGCCGCCCCGGCGACCGGCCCCGGCGAAGCACAGGCCGCACCGCAGGCCGCACCGACCGCCCGGCCGGTCACCGCACCGGCCTCGATCGCGCGGCTGCTCCCCTACACGGCGGCCGTGCACCGGGCCTCGCTGGCCGAGCGGGCGGACGCGGTCCAGCCCGCCCGGCCGGTGCCGGCACCCGGCGCCGGGCCCGCGGTCCGGCTGCCCGGAGCGGACCTCGCGGGCTCGGCCGCACTGCACGCCGGGGTGGCCCGGCGCGCCTCGGCGAGCAACGGGTTCCTGCCCGTACCGATGGACCGGCGGGCGCTGGCGGCGGTGCTCGGTGCCGCGGCCGCCGGGTACCCGGGGGACCTCGCCGGCGTCGCGGCGGCTCCGGCGGCGGTCGCGCTGTGCTGCGTGATCCGTGACGTCACCGGCCTCGCCCCGGGCTGCTACGCCTACCGCGACGGGGCGCTGGTCCCGCTGCCCGTCCCGGCCGATGCGCCGGAACGGATCGCAGCCGGGCTGGCCGCGCCGCCGACCCGGCTGGACTACCTGGAGGCGGCGCTGACGCTCCTTCCGGTCGCCGCCCTGGAGGCGGGGATCGACGGCTACGGCGACCGCTGGTACCGGCTGGCGCACATCGAGGCCGGGCTCGCCCTACAACGGGCCGCCCTGGCGGCGGCCGCGCTCGGGCTGTCCGCCCGGATCCGCTCCGACGCCTCCTGCGCCGCCACCGACGAGGCCCTCGGCCTCCCCGCAGACGGGCTGACCAGCCTGAGCGCCCTGCACATCGGCACCCCCAGACCCGGACCGGTGCTCGGTTTCCTGGTGTAACCGGACGCCCGAACCGGCGGCGTTGATCGTTTGTCAATCGGCGGCTGAGACGCTCACCGAGTCGGCGCACACCCCGTGCGCTTCCCGAGTGACCAGGAGCCTTCCGATGAACCTCGTTCCGTCCGCCGTCAAGCACGCCGCAGTCCTGCTGAGCCTCGCCGCCGGCGCCGTCCTGCTCTCCGCCACGACCGGCGCGGCCGCCTCCGCCCCGGCGGTCACCTACCAGGCCGGCGGCCCGAACACCAAGCCGTCCCCCGAGGAGTGGAACACCATCGCCTCCGTGGTGATACCGCCCACCCAGCAGAACTGATCCGTCCGGTCCGCGGGGCGGCGGAGGTCCGGGGGTTCCCGGGCCTCCGCCGCTCAGTCCCCCGGCTCCGCCGCCCTGCCACCGGGCCTCCGCCGCTCAGCCTCCGGACCGCACCCGGTCGCGGAACTCCCGCAGCTGCGCCGCCTCCGGCAGCCCCAGCGCGCTCAGCAGCTCGTACGCCCGGGCCGCGTGCTCCGCGGCCGCCGCCCGGTCGCCGAGCTCGGCCTCGGTCCGGGCCAGCACCTCCAGGGCGTACGCCCGGTCGCGTTCGCCGTCACGCGCGGTCTCCAGGTGGGCCACCGCCGACCGTGCCTCCGCCAACGCCTCGTCCAGCCGGCCGATCGCACGCAGGGTGTCGGCGCGCCGGTGGCGGGTCATCGCCTCCTGGCGGGGCAGGCGGGCCGTCCGGCACAGTTCCAGGCACTTCCCGTAGGTGGCCAACGCCTCGTCGTGGCGGCCGAGTTCGTGCAGCGCCCGGCCGCGGATCCCGAGCGCGTGGGCAGCTCCGTGGCTGTCCGGGGCGTCCCGCAGGGCCCGCAGTTCCTCGTCGCAGATCGCCACCGCCCCCGCGGCGTCGCCGTTGCGCAGCCGGGCGAGGGCGGCGTTCAGGGCGGTGGCGAGCGCGCCGGAGCGGTGGCCGAGGCTGCGGGCCAGGGCGAGGGCCTGGTCGAAGCTGCGCACCGCGTCGGCGTGACGCTGCTGGAACAGGGCGATGACGCCCAGGTCGTTGCAGGTCTGGCGGAGGATCACGGTGTCGCCGGCCCGGCGGCACGCCTCCGCGGCCCGGGTGGTGTGCTCGCGGGCCTCGTCGAGCCGGGTGGCCTGGAGCGCCACGTTGCCGCAGACGAAGCGGGCCCGGCCGGCCGCCCGGTCCTCCCCCGCCCGCTCGGCGGCCTCGGCCACCTGACGGGCTACCGAGGCGAGCCGGGCGGACGGGACGTCCCGTCCGAAGGCGCTGCACGCGACCAGCAGGTCCGCGGCGACTCCCAGCAGGACGGGATCGGGGGCGGACCGCACCGCGACCCCGATGGCGTGGGCGATCCCGTCGAACTCCCGCACCAGCCAGGCCCTGGCCTCGGCCAGGTCGGCGAACCGGGAGGTGCCCGCGACGGCGAAGGTGGTGCCGACGGGATCCCCCGGCACCCCCCACTGGAACGCCGAGACGGCACCCGCCAGCAGGAAGCGGAGCAGCCGGTCGGCTACCGGCGGCCGCTCGCGGTCGGTCAGCCGCTGTTCGGCGTAGTTGCGCAGCAGTTCGTGGTAGCGGTACCGGCCGGGCTGCGGCGACTCCAGCAGGGCCGCGTCCACCAGGGACTCCAGCACCTCCTCGGTGTCCTCCCGGCCCAGGCCGAGCGCGGCGGCCGCCGCGTCCAGGGCGATCGTGGGCCAGGTGAAGGGCGCGAGGGTGCGGAAGGCGTACGCCTGAACGCCGTTCAGCTGCCGGTAGCCGTGCTCGAACACGGTGGTCACGGCCAGGCCGCCGGCCCGCAACTGGTCGATCCGGTGGCGTTCGTCGGTGAGCGCGGTGACCAGCCGGGCCAGTGCCCAGCGCGGCCGGGCCGCCAGTCGGGCGGCGACGATCCGTACGGCCAGCGGCAGTCGGCCGCAGAGCTCGACCAGGTCCGCGGCGGCGGCGGGCTCGTCGGCCACCCGGGGCCCGCCGACGACCTGCCGCAGCAGTTCGAGCGCCTCGTCGGCGGCGAACACGTCGAGGTCGACGTGGGCACGGGCGGACAGCCCGGGCACCCGGGTGCGGCCGGTGACGATCACCGCGCAGTCGGCGGAGCCCGGCAGCAGCGGCCGCAGCCGGGTGAAGTCCCGGGCGTCGTCGAGCAGGAGCAGCACCCGGCGGCCGTCGAGCAGGCTACGCAGCAGCCGGGAGCGGTCCTCGACGGCGCGCGGCAGGTCGGCGGCGGCGACGCCGAGCGCGCCGAGGAAGCTGCCCAGGACGGCGCCGGCGTCGGCCGGTTCGCCACTGCTGCCGCGCAGGTCGGCGTGGAGCTGGCCGTCGGGGTAGCGGTTCCGGACCCAGTGGGCGACCCGGACGGCCAGCGTGGTCTTGCCGATGCCGCCCATGCCGCTGATCGAGACCACCGCGAGGGCGGACCGGTCGGCCCCGGTCAGGGCCTCGGCCAGCTCCCGGACGGCGTCCGCGCGGCCGCTGAAGTCCGAGATGTCCGGCGGGAGTTGGGCGGGCCGCACGATGCCGTCCGGCGCCGCGGACGGCGCGGACGGGGCGGCGGCCGGCGCCAGCAGCCCCGGATCGCCCGCGAGGATCCGGCCGTGCAGCTCGGACAGCTCCGGGCCGGGGTCGAGCCCCAGCTCCTCGTCCAGCGTCCGCCGGGCGCGGGCGAAGACGGCGAGCGCGTCCGCCTGCCGGCCGGCGGCGTACAGAGCCTGCATCAGGAAGCCGTAGGACTGCTCGCGCAGCGGGTGCTCCCGGACGAACGCGGTGAGGTCGGACACCAGGACGAGGTGCCGGCCGCGCGCGAGGTCGACGGCGAAGCGCTGCTCCGTCAGCGTCAGCCGCAGCTCGGCGAGGCGGGAGCGCTCGGTCTCGGCGAGCGGCCCGGGCACGCCGGCCAGCGGCTCGCCCTGCCACAGCGACAGCGCGTCGGCGAGCAGCCCGGCGCACTCCTCCTGCTTGCCCTCCCGCCAGGCCCTGGCGGCGGCAGCGCCCAGCCGTTCGGCCCGGTGGGCGTCCACGGACTCGGGCGGAACGGACAGCCGGTAGCCGTCGCCGATCGAGGCGAGCAGCTGCGCCGCGGGCTCGCCGCCGTCCGGTCCGGGCAGCCGCTGGCGGATCCGCCAGGCGTAGGTGCGCAGGATCGTCACGGCGGACGAGGGCGGCTCCTCACCCCACAGCGCCCCGAGGAGTTCGCACAGGGTGACGGCCCGGCCGGCCCGCAGCAGCAACGCGGCCAGCATGGCCTGCTGCTGCGGCGGGCCGGGCGCGACGGCCCGTCCTTCGTTCTCGATGCCGAGCGGCCCGAGGAGGCTGAACCGCAACCGCGGCGCCCCACACTCCTGCTGTACCACGTCCGTTTCCCCCGCCCCCCGACAAAGTTCGTCTACCTTACACACAGCGGAGCGATCTGCCAGGAGGGCCACGACCCGGCCGGTATCGCCCGGCCCCGCGCGGTTTGCTACCGTCCCGCGCATGGTCAAGATCGTGCCGTTCACCGGCGGTGAGAAGGAAAGCCTGCACGCGGCCCTGGACCGGCACCGCGACGTGGTGCTGTGGAAGGTCCGGGGCCTGGACGACGAGCAGTTGCGCCGGCCGATGACGCCCTCGGGGACGAACCTGCTGGGCCTGGTCAAGCACCTCGGCGGCGCCGAACTCGGCTGGTTCCGCGAGACCTTCGGCCTGGAGACCGGCCCGCTGCCGTTCGACGTCGACGCCGACGAGAGCTCCGACCTGCGGATCGAGCCGCACGAGTCGACGGCGGACGTGCTGGCCTTCTACGCCCGCGCCCGGGCGGCCGCCGACGAGGCGATCGGCCAGCTGGAGCTGGACTCCCTGGGCACCTCCTGGTCGGGCCGGACGGTCTCGCTGCGCTGGGTGCTCATCCACATGACCACCGAAACCGCCCGGCACGCCGGGCACATGGACATCCTGCGCGAGCTCACCGACGGCGCGACCGGGGACCACGACCGCAGCTGAGGCACCGCGCAGGAACGGTGCTACTCCACCGGGGCGAGCTCGCCTGCCAGTTGGCGCAGCTCGTGCCCGAACTCGGGGTTGGCGAGCGCCGCGGCGAACTGGGCGCGCAGGTAGGCGGCGGGGTTGCCGGTGTCGTACCAGGTGCCGGCGATGACCTGCCCGTAGACGGCGCGGCGGGCCGCGTAGGCGTTGATGGCGTCGGTCAGGTAGACCTCGTCCTCCGGCTTCTCGTGCCAGCGGCGGGTGAGTTCGCGCAGTTCGTCGACGATGCCGGGGGTGATGACGTACCCGCCGATGGCGGCGTACGCGGACGGGGCGTCGACCGGCTTGGGCTTCTCGACCAGGCCGGTGATCCGCAGCGATCCGCCGCCGAGGTCCTCCTTCACCACCGGCACGCCGTAGCGGTAGGAGTCCTCGGGGGCCATCGGCATCAGCGCCAGCACCGGTGCGTTGGTCTGCTCGTACGCCCTGATCAGCTGCTGCGCGCGGGGCACCTCGGCGACGAACACGTCGTCCGGCCACAGCACCAGGCAGGGCTCGTCCCCGAAGTGCCGGGCGGCGTTGAGCACCGGGGTGCCGTTGCCGTACGGGCCGTGCTGGTAGAGGTAGCTGTCAGATTCAAGCCGTCTCGTACGCGGGCGTCTCCTCCTCCGCCGGCGCGGACCGCTTCGCCGGGCGCATCGCCACGGTCAGCACGGCCAACCCGGCGAACAGCGCGGCCGCGATCAGCCCGTTGACGTGCAGCCCGGCCGTGAACGCCGAGCGCGCGCCGTGCAGCAGTTCGGCGCCCTGCCCGGCCGGCAGGTGCCGGGCCGCCTCGACCGCGCCCGCCAGCGAGTCGGAGCCGCCGCCCGCACGGCCGCGGTAGACCGCCGCCGCGACGGTCCCGAGCAGGGCGAAGCCGAGCGAGCCGCCGAAGTAGTTGCCGGTCTCCGACATCGAGGCCGCCGAGCCCGCCCGCTCCGGCGGCACCGAGCCGAGGACCAGCCCGGTGCCCAGGGCGAACAGCGGCCCGGTGCCCAGCGCCAGCACCGCGATGCCGGTCATCACCAGCGGTAGCGAGCCCGCGTTCTCGTCCGCGGCGACCAGCAGCAGGGCGCCCAGCGCGGACAGCGCCAGCCCGCCCGCGATCGCGGTGGTCCGCTCCACCCGGCCGGCCAGCCGCGGCGCCGCCATGGTGCCGACCGCCACCGCCAGGCCCATCGGGGCGAACAGCACGGCCGAGGCGAACGGCGAGTGGCCCAGCACGCTCTGCAGGTACTGGGTCACCAGCAGCCCGGTGCCGGCCATCGCGACCCCGGCGAGCACCAGCGAGACCAGTACGGCCGCGAACGGCCGGCTGCGCAGCAGGCGCAGGTCCAACAGCGGCCGTTCCGAGCGCAGTTGCCGCCGGACGAAGACGTACCCCACGCCGGTGCCCGCCAGCAGGGCCGCCACCGGACCCAGCGGCGCGCCCCCGACCGGCAGCTGCTTGATGCCGTACAGCATCAGCAGCACCGCCACCAGCGACAGCCCGACACCGGCCGGGTCCAGCCGCCCGGCCGCCCCGCTGCGGAACTCCGGCAGCACGGCGGGCCCGGCGGCCAGCAGCACCGCCATGGCCGGGACGGCGGCCAGGAACACCGATCCCCACCAGAAGTGCTGGAGCAGGAACCCGGCCAGCACCGGCCCCAGCGCCCCGCCCGCGAACTGGCAGGTCGCCCAGACCGCGATCGCCCGCCCACGCTCGCGCTCGTCCCGGAACATGTTGGTGATCAGCGCGAGCGTGGACGGCGCCAGCGTCGCCCCGGCGACGCCCAGCAGGGCCCGGACGACGATCAGCATCAGCGGGTCGACCGCGAAGGCGGCGACCACCGACAGCACCCCGAAGGCCGCCGCCCCGATGAGCAGCAGACGCCGACGGCCGATCCGGTCGCCCAGTGTGCCCATGGTGATGACCAGCCCGGCCACCATCAGCCCGTAGCCGTCGCTGATCCACAGCTGCTGGACGCCGGAGGCGCCCAGGTCGGCGCTCAGCCTCGGCAGGGCGAGCAGCAGCGCCGTCATGTCCATCGCGACCAGCAGGGTCGGCAGCATCAGCAGTGCCAGTCCCAGCCGTGCCCGGTTCACTCTCATCTCGGCGACTCCTCCGCCTCGGAAACCTTCCGCCGGGCGGTCGGAGCGGGCGCCGGTTTCTTGACACCGGCTTCTCGACGCCGGTGCACGGTGCGACGGGAGGGAACTCGTGGGAGGTTTCTCCGGCGGGGATGTCAAGACGGCGGCGCCGGCTCCGACCGTACGGTCGAGGGGCCCGACCGGGGCCCGCCCACGACGAGGAGATACGCGATGAAGTTCCTGATCAGCCTGCACATCAACCCGGCCGTGCTGGACGCGCTGACCGACGAGGAGAAGGCGGCGATCGGCACCGGGCACGGGAAGTTCATCGAGGCGCTGAAGTCCTCCGGCGAACTGATCGTCACCCAGGCGCTGGTCGACCCGTCCCAGGCCGCCGTGGTCAAGGTGCGCGACGGCCAGCCGGCGGTCACCGACGGCCCCTTCCTGGAGGCCAAGGAGTTCCTGGGCGGCTTCTACCTGGTCGACTGCGAGGACAAGGAGCGGGCGATCGAGCTCGCCGCGCGGATCCCGGACGCCGCGATCGAGGGACTGGGCGTCGAGGTGCGCCAGGTGATGTTCTCCGACGGACACTTGGAGGCATGACAGCACCGGACTTCGAGGACCTGCTGCGTGATCTCACGCCGCAGGTCCTCGGCACCTTGGTACGACGGTACGGCCGCTTCGAGGGCTGCGAGGACGCCGTGCAGGAGGCCGTCCTCGCCGCGAGCGTCCAGTGGCCCGAGGAGGGCGTGCCGGACAATCCACGCGGCTGGCTGGTGACGGTCGCCTCCCGGCGGCTGGTCGACCAGATCCGCAGCGACCACGCCCGCCGCGAGCGCGAGAACGCGACCACGGCCGCCGAGGTGGTGCCCGAGGACGTGCCGGACACCGACGACACCCTGCTCCTGCTCTTCCTGTGCTGCCACCCGTCGCTCACCGCCGCCTCCCAGACCGCGCTCACCCTGCGCGCGGTCGGCGGCCTGACCACCGCCGAGATCGCCCGGGCCTTCCTGGTGCCGGAGGCCACCATGGCGGCCCGGATCAGCCGCGCCAAGCAGCGGATCCGGGCGGCCGGCAGCTCCTTCGCCCTCCCCGAGGGCGCCGAGCGGGAGGAGCGGCTGCGGGTCGTCCTGCACGTGCTCTACCTGATCTTCAACGAGGGCTACACCGCGTCCTCAGGCAGCGAACTGCACCGCGCCGACCTCGCCCAGGAGGCGATCCGGCTGGCCCGGATGGTGCACGCCCAGCTGCCCGAGGACGGCGAGGTGACCGGGCTGCTCGCCCTGATGCTGCTCACCCACGCCCGCCGGGCGGCCCGGACGACGGCAGCGGGCGACCTGGTGCCGCTGGCCGAGCAGGACCGCACCAGCTGGGAGCGCGCCCTGCTCGACGAGGGCACCGCGCTGGCCAAGGCCGCCCTGGCCGGCCCCGAGCTGGGCCCGTACCAGCTCCAGGCCGCCATCGCCGCCACCCACGCCGACGCCGCCACCGCCGAGGAGACCGACTGGGCGCAGGTGCACGCCCTCTACCTGATCCTTGAGCGGATCGCCCCCAACCCGATGGTCACCCTCAACCGCGCCATCGCCCTCGCCGAGCGGGACGGCCCGCAGGCCGGGCTCGCCCTGCTCGCCACCCTGGACGAGGACCAGCGGATGGCCGGCCACCACCGGCTGCTGTCCGTCCGGGCGCACCTGCTGGAACGGTCCGGCGACCGGGCTGGCGCGTACGACCACTACCGCCGCGCGGCGAAGGCCACGGCGAGCCTGGCGGAGCAGCGGTTCCTGGACGCGCGGGCCCGCCGACTTCAGGCGTAGTAACCACGGACGTAGTCACTACAGGCGCAGCAACCACAACCGTAGTGACCACAGGCGCACTCGAAGCCCGGCTCAGTCCAGCCCGAGCGCCGCCCGGTACCACGGCGCCGCCCCCGCCAGGCGGGCCAGCGGGCCCGGGCCGGGCCGGCAGTCGGCCAGCCGCCAGACGTCGTCGCTGCGGTACCAGTGGTCCCGGGCGATCATCGCCAACTGGCGCTCGGAGACCCGCCCCGGCGTCGCCGCGAGCAGCCGGCGGCACTCCTCCCAGGGCAGCGCCGGGCCGTCCAGGGCGGGCAGCAGGCCGAGCCCGGCCAGGGCGTCGAGCAGGTCGCCGCTGCGGACCGGCTCCGGGTGGGCGGCGTGGTGGATCCCGGTCACCGGATCCGGCACGTCCAGGGCGAGCGCGGTGATCAGCCGGGCCAGATCCGTCCGGTCCACCAGGGAGAGCCGGACGTCGCCGCCCGCCCAGCGACCGGGCACCCGCCGGGCCAGCTCGGCCAGACCGGGCACCACCCAGCGGTCGCCCGTCCCGGTGACCAGTGCGGGGCGCAGCACCACGGCGCCGGCCGCCAGGGCGTGGCCCTCGCCGAGCAGTCTGGTGCGGCTGGCCTCGGACAGCGGCGTGGTGGGCACCTCGTCGACGCCGATGCCCGCGTGCGGGCCCTCGCCGTACACCGCCGTCGTCGACAGGTGGACGATCCGGCGGATCCCGGCCCGGGTGGCCTCCGCCATCACCGCCGCCGTGCCCCGGTCGTTGACCGCCGCGCACTCCTCGGCGCCGCCGCCGACCAGCGAGGCGAGGTGGAGCAGCACCCCGGCGCCCGCGCACAGCTCGGCCAGTGCCGCCCGGTCGGCGAGGTCGCCGCGCACCCAGGCGGTGTGCCCGTCCATGGCGGGCTCCCCGCGCACCAGCGCCCGCACCGGGACTCCGCGCGCCGCGAGGGCCGCCCGTACGGCCGAGCCGATGAAGCCGGTCGCCCCGGTGAGTGCGACCGTGGTCCGTGCCGCCGGCCGCTGCGACGCCGCCATGGCTGACTCCTCCCTGCCGACCGACCGGTCAGTCTAGCCACGACGCCGAGCGCCGGGGGCGCCGCCCGTACGGACCCCGCACGGAGTCCCGTACGGAGGGGGCGGCGGTATGGCCGAGGTAAGGCCCACCTAGGCTGTATGCCAAGCAAAACGGGCGAACCGGACCCCCAGCGGGGACCACGAGGACGGAAAGCGGGACCCGCCGATGGGCGACGGAATGTCAGGAATGCACCACCACGGCGGGATGACGCGACTAGGCCCGTTCACCCTCTCCAGCGTGTGGACCTGGTCCCCGGACTGGGTGTTCCTGCTCGGCGGCCTGGTCGCCCTGGCGCTGTACCTGGTCGGCGTGGTCCGGCTGTACCGGCGCGGCGACCGCTGGCCGATCGGCCGGGTCGTCGGCTGGGTCGCGGGCGTCGCCAGCATGCTGCTGGTCACCTGCAGCGGGCTGAACGACTACGGCATGGTGCTGTTCAGCGCGCACATGATCCAGCACATGGTGCTGTCCATGCTGACGCCGATCCTGCTGCTGCTCGGTGCCCCGATCACGCTCGCGCTGCGCGCCCTGCGCCCGGCGGGCAAGGGGCGGCCGCGCGGGCCGCGCGAGCTGCTGGTGGCGCTGCTGCACAGCCGGTACGTCCGGGTGGTCTCGCACCCGGCGTTCACCATCCCGTTGTTCATCGCGAGCCTGTACGGGGTCTACTTCACCCCGGTGTTCGACGTCCTGATGCAGTACCGCCTCGGGCACATCTTCATGATGGTCCACTTCCTCATGACCGGTCTGGCCTTCTTCTGGCCGATCATGGGCGTGGACCCGGGCCCGCACCGCCCCGGGCACGTGATGCGGATCATCGAGCTGTTCATGGGGATGCCCTTCCACGCGTTCTTCGGCGTGGCGGTGATGATGGCCAGCCACCCGCTGGTCTCCACCTTCACCGTCCAGGGCGCACCACCCGGGACGGACCTGCTGGAGGACCAGAAGCTGGCCGGCGGCATCACCTGGGCGTTCGGCGAGATCCCGACCGCGATCGTGCTGATCGCGTTGGTCTACCAGTGGATGGGCTCCGAGCGGCGGCAGGCCCGCCGCCGCGACCGCGCCGAGGAGCGCAGCGGCGACGCCGAGCTGGAGGCGTACAACGCCTACCTGGCCTCGCTGAACAAGGGTGGCCGGCGCCCGGCGGCCGACGCCGGCTGAGCCCCGCCGCCCGCCCGGAACACCCGAAGCCCCCGCCCCCGGAACCGCCGGAACCCCTGGAGCCCACGTCCTCCCCGAGGACGTGGGCTCCGTCATACCGCCCTCCCCCGCGTTCCGGAACGGTGGTTCCACCGGCCGCGTTCGACGGGTATGCACGCCCTGTTCACGCCCGCCGTCCTGCTCGGCGGGTACGTCCTGCTCTGGCTGCTCGGCTTCCTCGCCTGCGCGCTGCACCAGCGCCGCCGGCCGCTGCCCGTCGGCGCCGACTACCTGGTGGTGCTGGGCGCCGCGCTGGACGGCTGCGAGCCCGCGCCGACCCTGGCGGCCCGGCTGGACGCCGCGCTGGAACGCCTCGCCGCCGAGGAGGCCGCCGGGCACGCCCCGCTGCTGCTGGTGACCGGTGGCAAGGGCCCGCACGAGGAGTGCACCGAGGCCGGCGCGATGGCCCGCTACCTGATCGCCCGGGGCGTGCCGGCCGAGCGGATCCGGCGCGAGGAGCGGGCCGTGAACACCGCCGAGAACCTGCGCTTCAGCGCCGCCCTGATGGCCGCCGAGCGCCCCGGCTACCGCTGCACCGTCGTCACCAGCGGCTTCCACACCGTCCGCTCCGCCCTGGCCGCCCGCCTGGCCGGCGCCCCCGGCCGGGTGCTCGGCGCGGACGGGCCGCTCGCGCACGGCCCGTACCAGCTGCTGCGCGAGGCGGTCGGCACGGCGCTCGCCCTGCCGCGCGTCAACGGCGCCGCCCTCCTGCTGCTGACCGGCGCCGGGGTGGTGCTGGGCCTGGCCTGAACGGGCCATTGGATCATGCCGCCCGCTCCGTCAGTATGAGGACGAAACCAAGCGCTCAGGGGGCGGCATGACAGAACCGGAGAACGGGTGGAGCCCGCTCCAACGGATCGGCGGCGCGGTCAGCGTGCCGGCCTTCGCGACGGCGGTGGTGGCGTCCGCCCTGGCCGCCCGGGACTGGACGGTGGACGACCCGGCCTGGCTCGGCGCACGCCTCCGCCGGCCCGCCCGGGAACTCCGCGACGCGGCCTGACACGCGGGGAGGCCCCCTGGTCCGCCGCAGCGGACCAGGGGGCCTCCCGGTGCTTCAACCCGTCTGGTGTCAGGCCAGGTTGGCGATCGCCTCGTTGAAGGTCTTCGACGGGCGCATCACGGCCGCGGCCTTGGCCGGGTCCGGCTGGTAGTAGCCACCGAGGTCGACGGCCGAACCCTGGACGGCGATCAGCTCGTCCACGATGGCCTTCTCCTGCTCGGTCAGCGCCTTGGCCAGGCCGTCGAAGGCCTGGGCCAGCTCGGCGTCGGCGGTCTGCTTGGCCAGCTCCTGGGCCCAGTACATGGCCAGGTAGAAGTGGCTGCCGCGGTTGTCGATGCCACCGAGGCGGCGGCTCGGCGACTTGTCCTCGTTGAGGAAGGTGCCGGTGGCGCGGTCCAGGGTGTCGGCCAGCACCTTGGCGCGGGCGTTGCCGGTGCTGGTGGCCAGGTGCTCGAAGCTGGCGGCCAGGGCGAAGAACTCGCCCAGGCTGTCCCAGCGCAGGTAGTTCTCCTTGACCAGCTGCTGGACGTGCTTCGGGGCGGAGCCGCCGGCGCCGGTCTCGAACAGGCCGCCGCCCGCCATCAGCGGGACGACCGACAGCATCTTGGCGCTGGTGCCCAGCTCCAGGATCGGGAACAGGTCGGTCAGGTAGTCACGCAGCACGTTGCCGGTGACCGAGATGGTGTTCTCGCCACGGCGGATGCGCTCCAGCGAGAACTTGGTGGCCTCGACCGGGGACTTGATCTCGATCTGCAGGCCGGTGGTGTCGTGCTCCGGCAGGTAGGTCTTGACCTTCTGGATCAGCACGGCGTCGTGGGCGCGGTTCTCGTCCAGCCAGAACACCGCCGGGTCGCCGGTGGCGCGGGCTCGGGTGACGGCCAGCTTGACCCAGTCCTGGATCGGCAGGTCCTTGGTCTGGCAGGCGCGGAAGATGTCGCCCGGCTGCACGGCCTGCTCCAGCACCACGTTGCCCTCGGCGTCGACCAGGCGGACGGTGCCGGCCGCGTCGATCTCGAAGGTCTTGTCGTGGGAGCCGTACTCCTCGGCCTTCTGGGCCATCAGGCCGACGTTCGGGACCGAGCCGATGGTGGCCGGGTCCAGGGCGCCGTGGGCGCGGCAGTCGTCGATGACGGCCTGGTACACGCCGGAGTAGCTGCTGTCCGGCAGCACCGCGAGGGTGTCGGCCTCCTGGCCGTCCGGGCCCCACATGTGGCCGGAGGTGCGGATCATGGCCGGCATCGAGGCGTCGACGATGACGTCGCTCGGCACGTGCAGGTTGGTGATGCCCTTGTCGGAGTCGACCATGGCCAGGGCCGGGCCCTCGGCCAGCTCGGCGTCGAAGGAGGCCTTGATCTCGGCGCCGTTCGGCAGCTTGTCGAGGCCGGCCAGGATGCCGCCGAGGCCGTTGTTCGGGTTCAGACCGGCGGCCGCCAGCACCTCGCCGTACGCGGCGAAGGTCTTCGGGAAGAAGGCGCGGACCACGTGGCCGAAGATGATCGGGTCGGAGACCTTCATCATGGTGGCCTTGAGGTGCACCGAGAACAGCACGCCCTCGGCCTTGGCACGGGCGACCTGGGCGGCCAGGAACTCGTTCAGGGCGGCGGCGCGCATCACCGAGGCGTCGACGACCTCGCCGGCCAGCACCGGGACCTTCTCGCGCAGCACGGTGGTGGTGCCGTCCTGGCCGACCAGCTCGATGCGCAGGGCGCCGTCGGCGGCGATCACGGCGGACTTCTCGGTGCTCGCGAAGTCGTTCTCGCCCATGGTGGCGACGTTGGTCTTGGACTCGGCGGTCCAGGCACCCATGCGGTGCGGGTGGGTCTTGGCGTAGTTCTTGACCGACTGCGGGGCGCGGCGGTCCGAGTTGCCCTCGCGCAGGACCGGGTTGACGGCGCTGCCCTTGACCTTGTCGTAGCGGACGCGGACGTCCTTGTCCTCGTCGGTCCGCGGGTCGTCCGGGTAGTCCGGCAGGGCGTAGCCCTGGGCCTGCAGCTCGGCGATGGCGGCCTTCAGCTGCGGCACGGAGGCCGAGATGTTCGGCAGCTTGATGATGTTGGCACTCGGGGTCTTGGCGAGCTCGCCCAGCTCGGCCAGGGCGTCACCGATCCGCTGGGCCTCGGTCAGACGCTCCGGGAAGCTGGCGATGATCCGCCCGGCCAGGGAGATGTCACGGGTCTCCACCCGCACACCCGCCGTCGAGGCGTACGCCTGGACCACCGGCAGGAACGAGTAGGTCGCCAGGGCCGGAGCCTCGTCGGTGTGCGTATAGATGATGGTCGAGTCAGTCATCGGTACTCCGCTTCACGTCTCCAACGTCTTGACGTCAAGATATCTCGTCCCGGGCCCCTCGCTCCACCTCCCCCCGCCCCGGAGCGTGCGCCGGTCGGATCCGGGGGCGCCGGGAGGGCCGACTCCACCGTGGTCCTCGGCCGCCCGGGCGGCAAGCGGAGGGCTTCTGGACCGTCCCGATCAGGCGGCGGTCGGCTGGTGTTCCGGAACCGGTCGGGCGATGTTCGGGCGGCCGGGATACGGGCGTAGTCCAATCGAATGAGTCGGGTGTCAGGAGTGCGTCAATGCACCACCCCATTCGGTCAACGCTGCGTCAGGACCGGCGACGCGCGGCCCGACCCGACCTAGCGTCGGGACAGAGCAGTTCCGGCAGCCACCACCACCCCAACCGGGAGCATCCGCATGGCCCGCGTCGTCTGGCACGTTCCGGTCACCACCAACGCCACCGGAAGCACCACCACCCTGCGCCTCTTCCGCACGCGCGACGGCCGCCGCTGCGCGGTCGGATTCTCCAGCCCAGAGGCCCTCGCCGCGCTCCTCGGACCGGAGCAGGCCTACACCGAACTCGGCGAGCCCGCCCTGCGCACCCTCACCACCCCGCTCGGCGTCGACACCCTGGTCCTCGACCCGCGCCTGGTCGCCCCACCCGTCCCCACCCCCGCCCCGGCACCCGCCCCGGCACCCGTCCCGGCCCCGGCCACCCAGCTCCAGCACCGGTGACCGCCCCCCTCCACCTCGTCCCGGACGGCTTCACCCCCGCCCCGGGACGACCCGAGCAGGCCCGGGTCCTGCACGCCGTCGCCCGGATCAGCCACGGACCGGTCCCACTCGACTTCGACCGCCTCGCCGCGGAGTTCCCCGCCGTGCGGAGCGGCCTCGCCCTCGCCGGCGACGCCGACCTGGAACTCCGCCTCGCCTGCACCGGCCCCGAGGAACTACGGGCGGTCTCCGCCGCCCTCCACCGCGCGGGCGCCACCAAGATCCGCATCGACCTGGTCCTGCGCGCGCTGACCCCGACCCCGGTGACCCTGCGGCCGGTGCCGTAACCCCCCGCCCGGCCCGGCGCCCCGCGCCCCGGGCCGGGCCTCACCGGCGGGCAACTCCCGCCGCACCTCACCCACCCGCCCCTGCAGCCGCCGAAGGCCGGCACCCACTACACCCGGCACCGGCCACATGACTCGCTGTACCTCACTCGAAACCGGGGCGCGGGTTCGGATTGATCGCCTGACCGTCGATCTCCGCACCCCAGGCGTCCTCGCCGCTCGCATCGACGCAGTAGCCGCTGCCCTCGACATGCCCGCCCGCGGCCCGACAGGTGTCGGCGGTGACGTCGCGCCGACCGGTCGTCGCCGCCGAGGCGGCCGGGGCCACAGCACCAGCGGCGAGGAGGACGGCGGTCGCGGTCGTGACGGCCACCCGGGCCGCGCGTGAGGTCTTCATGCCGCCACGACAGCACGGCGGTGTGCACCCGGCGACCACGACTCGCCCGCCCGGGTGCACGCCCCCGCCCACCCCGCCCAGCCGGCCCGGCGACGGGAAGCCGGAAGCCGGAAGCCGGGGCACGCCCCTGCGGCGGTGTGCCCCGGCCCCAGCCCCGTTACGCCCGGGTCAGTGCCGCGATGGCGGCCAGCAGCAGTGCCGAGCCGGCCACCAGGCCGGCGGTGAAGGGCTCGCCGAGGAACAGCACGCCGATCACCGCTGCCGTGGCCGGTTCCAGCAGCACCAGCACGGAGGCGGTGGTGCCCGGCACGGCCGTCAAACCGCTGAAGTACCAGCGGTAGGCGAGCAGGGTCGGAACCGTCCCGAGGAACAGCAGGGCTCCGCCGGTCAGCGCCGGCTGCCCCACGGTCGGCAGCACGCCCTGGATCGCCGCGAAGGGCAGCAGGCAGAGCAGTCCGGTCGTGAAGGCGCCGGTGCTGGCCCGGGCCGAGCCGCCGCCGCGGGCCCACAGGGTGAGTCCGCTCTGGCCGGTGCCCGCGAGCACCGCCAGGGCGACGCCGAGCTCCGGGCGCGGTCCGGCGGCGGGCGCCGCGACCAGCAGGGCGAGCCCGCCGAGGGCGAGCAGGACGGCGGCCGCCGAACGCCGGGTGAGGCGTTCGCCGAGCAGCAGGTGCGCACCGATGCTGGTGAGCACCGGTCCGGCGCCGATGGTGATCAGGGTGCCCAGCCCCAGGCCCGCGTAGTACACGGAGCCGAAGTAGGCGCACTGGCTGACGGCCAGCCCGAGGCCGGTCAGCACGGCCGAGCCGCGCTTCCCGCCGGAGTGGGACGGGCCGTCCGAGGGCAGCAGCGCCAGGCAGAGCGCCGCGACGCCGAAGCGCCAGCAGGAGACGGCCACCGGGCCGAGTCCGCTGGTGCGCATCAGCAGTGCGGCCACGGCTCCGCCCACCCCCCAGGCGACGGCGGCGGCGGAAATGGACAACAGTCCGTGCCGGAACGGCACGGCGGTGTGCGAGGTCATGCGTCGGTACTCCACGATGGTTCGCCGGTTCAGGTCCGCGGGGTACGCGGGCGGCAGCCATCGCCCCGGCGGCGGGCATCCCCGCTCGGCCGGGTTCGTCGGAGTACGCCGCCCGCTAGCGGACCGGCGGCGGGAGGATCACGAAACGCACGCGGCCAGCCTATGCCCGCCCGTCGGTGCTCTTTCCGGGCCGCCCGGGCCGACTACGGTCGCCCTGCTGTGCGGCGCCGATGTGAATCCGTCGGACCTGGTCCAACAGTCCGTTGGAACCGTCAACACTTCCTGATACCAATGGAATTCAGCTCGCCGAGGGCGAGAGGTCGGCGAGTATCGCACCGAGGGTGGACGGGGTGGCCGGCAGGCCACCGAGCACCCGCAGGGCTGTGGTGAGCCTCTCGACCGCAGCGGCAGCCGACCCGCCCAGCGCCTACGCGTGCCAATGGGACGCTTCGCCCCCCCCCGAGGAGGCCGAGCCCCCCACTGGCACGGAGCCCGGCAGGCCCGCCGCGGCCGCCCGCCCCTCGACGCGTCCGCCTGATCCGGCAACCTGGCCCGCCGTCATTCCGGCCCGACTTCCGCGGACGAATGCCGAGATCAGGCCAAATGAGTGAGCGGGAGTCAGGCATTACACAGATGGCCCAAACCGCTCCGTCAACTCCCCTATAAGTCAGGCGATTTGAGAAACGTGGGCCGCCGGCCGACACCAGCCCTGGAAGTGGTCCGGGGGCTCACCTGACACCCGTTTAGACCTGGGCGTCAACCATTTGGCGCGGATTGATATGACAGTCATTTAGTCAGTCGGTACGTTCATTCATGTCGGCACCAAGCCGATCCAGTCCAGAAACAGGAAAACAGGAGAAGGTCCATGAACAAGATGACCACCGCCATTGTCCTCGCGGCGTCGGCGGCCGTGGCCGTGACCGGTATCACCTACGCCTCGGCCGCTTCCGAGCCCGTGGCGAAGGCGGCCCCGGTCGTTCAGAAGGCCGCCCCGCTGGCCGCTCCGGCGGCGGCTGCCCCAGCGGCCGCTCCCGCCCTGGCTCCGCTCGACGGCGGCACGAAGGGCAACGAGGGCAAGGGCAACGAGGGCCGCGAGCGTCACGAGCGTCGCGAGCACCGGGGCGTCATCCACGTCAACGAGCGGTCGTACTCCGCCGACGACTTCGGCTGCATCACCGTGGTCAGCGGCCTGGGCGCCAAGTCGCTCAACGTCCGCAACGACAGCCACCGGACCGTCGAGGTCTTCAGCGGCGCGGTCTGCGACAACGGCGCCCCCATCGCCACCGTCGGGCCGCACAGCTCCAGCGACGGCGTGCACCCGCGCCGCCACAACGAGAGCCTCGAGGTCGAGGACGGCGTCATCGGCAGCTTCCGGGTCGTGCACCACGACTTCGGCTTCGGCGAGCGCGGCGAGCGTGGCGAGCGCGGCGAGAAGTAGAACTCATCCAACGGCCTAATCTGGAGCCCCGGCCCGCCGTAATCGGGCCGGGGCACCGACACCAGCATCCTTCCACAGGTCCCTGCAGCCCGCCCCGCGATGATGTCCGCCGGGACAGCGCAGCAGCGACCACTCCATGATCCGACTCCGAGCAACGCGCACCCGATCCATCACCGCCCACCACCACTGGCGAGCTGAACTCGCCACAGCCACATCACATCCAGCCAAGACTGCGCAGAGGTCCCGCGATCCGATCGACCGGATCGCGGGACCTCTTCACAGCTACCGGCATCGACGCGGCCGCACTCCGCCCGGCAAGCCTCGGGCGGCCGCCGGCCCACGACAGCATGATTATGCGAAATCTGTCATTTCTATGAATTGATGGGTGCTCCATATTGTCAGAGCTCGAAGCGACGCTCAATTCGCGCTCAAATACTGAACCTACTCGCGAGTCACGTAACACGCCCATGAACAGGAGGCCCCCTACCTGCACGGATATCTGGCAAAGAAAGTAAACATTCAGCAATGAAATCTGTGCAGAGGTCTCTGAATAGCCCTACTGTGTGGCAACTCTCCGCGCTCCGCCCACCCCGGAGCCCCCACACACAGAGAGATCATCCATGGCTTCCCTCAACCAGATCTCGCCGCCCGGCCAGAGCTCCGGCACCACCGGAACCGCCCACCGGTCGCTCAAGCGCCACGTCGGACTCGTCGGCCTCATGTGGGCCTCGGTCGGCTCGATCATCGGCTCCGGCTGGCTCTTCGGCGCGAAGAGCGCCGTCACCGCCGCCGGACCGGCAGCCGTCATCTCCTGGGGCATCGGCGCCGTCGCGATCGTGCTGCTCGCGCTCGTGCACGCCGAGCTCGGCGGACTCTTCCCGGTCTCGGGCGGCACCGCGCGCTACCCGCACTACGCCTTCGGCGGCCTGGCCGGCATGTCCTTCGGCTGGTTCTCCTGGCTCCAGGCGGCCACCGTGGCACCGATCGAGGTCGAGGCCATGATCAACTACGCCAAGGACACGCCCTGGGCCAGCGGGCTGCTGAACGCCGACAAGACCCTGACCACCAGCGGGTTCATCGTCGCGACCGTGCTGATGGCCGTATTCGTCGCGGTCAATTTCCTCGGCGTGAAGGTCCTCGCCCGGACCAACAGCGTCGCCACCTGGCTGAAGATCTTCGTTCCTCTGCTCACGATCTTCCTGCTGGCGATCACCAGCTTCCACGGCTCCAACTTCACCTCGCACGGCTTCGCCCCGTTCGGTGCCAAGGGCGTGCTCGCCGCGATCAGCACCAGCGGCATCATCTTCGCGCTGCTGGGCTTCGAGCAGGCCATCCAGATCGCCGGTGAGAGCCGCAACCCCAAGCGCGACATCCCGCGCGCGGTGCTCGGTTCGGTCGCCATCGGCACCCTGATCTACACCCTGCTGCAGGTCGTCTTCATCGGCGCGCTGCCGGTCAGCGCCTTCGCCAACGGCTGGGCGAAGCTCGACTTCCCCGGCATCGACGGCCCCTTCGCCGGCCTGGCCACCCTGGTCGGCCTCGGCTGGCTGTCCTACGTGCTGAAGGTCGACGCGGTGATCTCCCCCGGCGGCACCGGCCTGATCTACACCACCTCCACCTCGCGCATCTCCTACGGCCTGAGCCGCAACGGCTACGCCCCGCAGAAGTTCGAGCAGCTGGACAAGAACGGCGTGCCGTGGTTCGGCCTGATCATCTCCTTCGTGACCGGCGTGATCTGCTTCCTGCCCTTCCCCAGCTGGCAGGAGCTGGTCGGCTTCATCACCTCCGCCAGCGTGCTGATGTACGCCGGCGCCCCGCTGGCCTTCGGCGCCCTGCGCCGCCGGCTGCCCGACCGTGAGCGCTCCTACCGGCTGCCGCTGGGCGGCGTGATCTCCCCGGCCGCCTTCGTGGTCTCCAGCCTGATCATCTACTGGGCCGGCTGGCAGACCCTGTCCCGCCTGGGCATCGCCATCGTGCTCGGCTACGTCCTGCTCGGCAGCTATGCGGCGTACGCGATCAAGAAGGGCCTGCCGAACGCGCCGCGGCTCAACTGGAAGGCCGCCCAGTGGCTGCCGGTCTACCTGCTGGGCCTCGGCCTGATCTCCTGGCAGGGCGGCTTCGGCGACGGCACCGGCCGGATCCCGATGTGGTACGACATGGCGCTGGTCGCGGTGTTCTCGCTGGCCATCTACTACTGGGCGATCCGGGTGGCGCTGCCCGCCGAGGACATCGAGCGGGAGGTCGCCGACGTCGAGGTGGTCGACGCGGGCGGTCACTGACCTCCTGATCGTTCACCCGACGGACGGGCCCGCCGGTCGCTGAGTCGACCGGCGGGCCCGTCCGCGCGTCCTACAGGTCCAGCACCGCGCGCAGCGCGGCCTCCACCTCGGCCTCCGGGTCGGCGGCCGGGCCCGGCGAGCGCCAGGCGACGAAGCCGTCCGGGCGCACCAGCAGCGCACCGCCAGGGCCGAGGCCGTGCAGCGCGGCGAAGTCCGTGCCGGGCTCTGGGGCGAGGTCGTCCTCGGCGCCGTCGCCGATCCGGTAGGCGTCCAGCGGGACGGCCAGCCGGTCGGCCGCCCGCCGGGCGCCCTGCTGCCAGGCCGTGCCCTCGGGGCCGGTGAGCAGCACCATCGCCTGCTCGTACAGGTCCAGCGTGGACAGCCGTACGCCCGCGCGCAGCAGCCACTGGTGCGGGGCGCGGCTGCCCGGCTCGCCGGCCGACTCGAACGTCTCCGGGACGACGGCGCCCGCCGGGTCGGTGCCGAGCACCGCGCCGCGCGGGTAGCGGTAGCCGAGCGCCACGGCCAGCACCCCGGCCTGGCGGCCGACGCCCGGGACCACCGCGTAGCCGGGGTGGCTGTGCTCGGCGGAGCGGGCCGAGGCGCGCTCGCTGGTGACCTCGGCGACCGGGCGGCGCTCCTGCCCGTACGTCTCCAGCAGGCCGGGCCCGGCCCAGCCGCACAGCACGGCGGCCAGCTTCCAGGCCAGGTTGTGGGCGTCCTGGATGCCGGTGTTGGAGCCGAAGGCGCCGGTCGGGGACATCTCGTGGGCGGAGTCCCCGGCGAGGAAGACCCGCCCGGCGCTGTACCGTTCGGCGACCCGTTCGGCGGCGTGCCAGGGTGCCCGGCCGGTGACCTCGACGTCCAGTTCGGGCAGGCCGACGGCGGTGCGGATGTGCCGCTCGCAGCGCTCGTCGGTGAAGGCCTCCAGCGGCTCGCCGTGCTCGGGGTGCCAGGGCGCGTGGAAGACCCACTCGGACTGGTTGTCCACCGGCAGCAGCGCGCCGTCCGCCTCCGGGTTGGTCAGGTAGCAGGCGATGAAGTGCCGGTCGCCGACCACCTCGGCCAGCCGCTTGGCGCGGAAGGTGATGCTGACGTTGTGGAACAGCTCGCCCTTGCCGGTCTGGCCGATGCCGAGGCGGACCCGGGCCGGGCTGCGCGGGCCGTCCGCGGCGATCAGGTAGTCCGAGCGCACCACCCGCTCCTCGCCGGTCTCCCGGCTGCGCAGCAGGGAGGTGACGCCGTCGGCATCCTGCTCGAAGGAGACCAGCTCGGTGCTGAACCGCACGTCGCCGCCGAGGTCGCGGGCCGCGCGCAGCAGCACCGGCTCCAGGTCGTTCTGGCTGCACAGGCACCAGCGGCTGGGGCTGAACCGGGCGAGCTTGCCGCCCGGGTCGATCTCCCGGAACAGCCACTCCTGCTCCTCGCCGGTCAGCGAGGGCGCCTGGAGGATGCCGTGGTTCGGGGCGAGCACCGAGGCCGCCTCGCGGATCGCCGGCTCGATCCCGGCCACCCGGTACAGCTCCATCGTGCGGACGTTGTTGCCTCGTCCGCGTGGGTGATGCGAGGTGTCGGCGTGCTTCTCGACCAGCAGGTGCCTGACACCCAGCCGGCCGAGGAAGAGCGAGGCCGACAGCCCGACCAGGGAGCCGCCCACGATCAGGACCGGCACCCGGTCGTCAACCTTCGGATTCATCAATTGCTCCACCCTGTAAGGGGATTCCGCGGCCCGGCAGCTGGACTCGGCGCCGCCCTCGACGGGCCCGCTCAGCCGGGGGCCCCGCTCTTCCATCCCCCGCCCGAGGGGGGCTGTGCCGCCTCTTCGCCCGGATGGCCCGCAAATCTCGCGCCGCGCCCGGTCGGCCGCTCACGATCGACCTCAGGCCTGGCGCCGACACTGCCCGGGCCGACCGCCACCGCACCCCCTCCCCCAGGCCGGGAGCACCCGCCGGACGCGGCCGTCAGGGCCCGCCGCGAGCGGCCGAGAGCAGAAAGTGGATCATGACAACTCTGTCCGAACCGCAGCCGAAGCAGCACAAAGAGTCCGACACCCGGCTGAGGGTGGTGCTGATGCTGGAGATCCAGGACGGCGCCCAGCAGCGTTTCCTCGACGTCTACGAGCAGCTGCGCCACCAGGTGGCCGCGGTGCCCGGCCATGTCAGCGACCAGCTGTGCCAGTCCATCAACGACCCCCGCCAGTGGCTGATCACCAGTGAGTGGGAGGACCAGGAGACCTTCCTGCAGTGGGTGGACAGCCCCGCCCACCGCGAGATGGTCAAGCCGATGCACGGCTGCGTCAGCGACAACTTCCGCTCGCTGCGCTACGCCGTCCTGCGCCAGACCTCTGCGGCCGGCGCCACCGGCGACCGGGCCCCGATGGAGGTGCCGCCGGGCATGCCGCGCAGCGAGCCCGCCGGGCACGTCGGCCCGCCCAGGGCCGAGCCGGGCCCGGACGGCCTGGTGCGCCACGCGCTGACCTTCACGGTCAAGCCCGGCAGCGAGGCCGAGGTCGCCCGGATCCTGTCCGCCTACGCCTCCCCCAGGGCCGAGGTGGACGAGCACACCCGGCTGCACCGCACCTCGCTGTTCATGCACGGCAACCGGGTGGTGCGGGCCGTCGAGGTGGTCGGCAACCTGGGCGACGCGCTGCGCCACGTGTCGATGCAGCCCGAGGTGCGGGCGGTCGAGGAGGAGCTCAACCCGTACCTGGAGGAGGCCCGGCAGTTCGGCGACCCGCAGTCCGCCCGCGCCTTCTTCGCCAAGGCGGCGCTGCCCGCCCGGCACCAGGCGATCGCCAGCTCCCCCGCCTCCGGCCGGCTGCACCGGCACGCCGTGCTCTACCCGGTGCGCCCGGGCCGTGGGCAGGCCGTCGCCGAGCTGCTCTTCGACCACGACAACCTCGCCACCGCCGACCCGACCGGCCCGGTCGCGGCGGCCACCGTCTTCCAGCGCGACGACACCGTGGTGCGCCTGGTCGACCTGCGGGTGCCGGCCGAGGCCGAGCCGGCCGCCGCGCTCGGTGTGGCGGGCGCCCAGGAGGCGGCCGAGCTGGCCGGGCTGCTGGACCTCGGCCCGGCCGGCGACCTGCGCACCGTCGCCGGCCTGAGCGCGTTCCTCGCCGCCCGCGCCATGAGCCCGGTCACCGACCGCAGTTCGCTGAGCGACTGAGCGACTGAGCGACTGACGCACCCAGTCAACCCCCCTGGAGGAAAACCATCATGACCACGCAGTACCCGAGGATCATCAACGTCGACGAGGCCCCGGAGAACCGCCGCCACGGCGCCGAGCTGCGCACCATGCTCACCCCTCCCAGCTGCGGGGCGACCAGCGGCTTCATGGGCCTGGCCATCATCAAGCCCGGGGAGCGGATCAACGAGCACTACCACCCGTACTCCGAGGAGTTCGTGTTCGTCGTCTCCGGCGACCTGGAGGTGGACCTGGACGGGAAGGCCCACCCGCTCAAGCCGGATCAGGGCCTGATGATCCCGATCAACATGCGCCACCGCTTCCGCAACGTCGGCAAGACCGAGGCCCGGATGGTCTTCCACTGCGGCCCGCTCGCCCCGCGCCCCGACCTCGGCCACGTGAGCACCGAGGAGTCCGCCGCATCCGGCCCGCCGGAACACGCCAAGGTGGGCTCGTGACCCGGCGCGTCGCCGTCACGGGGATCGGTGTGGTCGCGCCCGGAGGGATCGGGATCCCGGCCTTCTGGGACCTCCTGACGGCCGGCCGCACCGCCACCCGGGGCATCACGCTCTTCGACCCGACCGGGTTCCGCTCCCGGATAGCCGCCGAGTGCGACTTCGACCCGCAGGCCCACGGGCTGAGCCCCGAGGACGTCCAACGGGCAGACCGCTACGTGCAGTTCGCGATGGTCGCGGCCGCCGAGGCGGTCACCGACGCCGGGCTGGACCTGGCCGCCGAGGACCCGTGGCGGATCGCCGTCTCACTCGGCACCGCCGTCGGCGGCACCACCCGGCTGGAGCACGACTACGCGCTGGTCAGCGCCACCGGCGCACGCTGGGACGTGGACCACCGGCAGGCCGAGCCGCAGCTGCACCGGGCCTTCGCACCCAGCACGCTGGCCTCCGCGGTGGCCGAGCGGGTCGGCGCGCACGGCCCGGTGCAGACCGTCTCCACCGGCTGCACCTCAGGCCTGGACGCGATCGGCTACGGCTTCCAGGCGGTCGAGGAGGGGCGCGCCGACATCTGCGTCGCCGGCGCCTCCGACTCCCCGATCTCGCCGATCACCGTCGCCTGCTTCGACGCCATCAAGGCCACCAGCGAGCGCAACGACGACCCGGAGCACGCCTCCCGCCCCTTCGACGCCCACCGGGACGGCTTCGTCCTCGGCGAGGGCGGCGCCGTCCTGGTGCTGGAGGAGCTGGAGCACGCCCGCCGCCGCGGCGCCCGGATCTACGGCGAGATCGGCGGCTTCGCCACCTTCGGCAACGCCTACCACATGACCGGCCTCACCAAGGAGGGGCTGGAGATGTCCCGGGCGATCGACCACGCGCTCGACCACGCCCGGGTCGACCGCACCGACGTCGACTACGTCAACGCGCACGGCTCGGGCACCAAGCAGAACGACCGGCACGAGACCGCCGCGGTCAAACGCTCGCTGGGTGACCACGCCTTCGACACGCCGATGAGCTCGATCAAGTCGATGGTCGGGCACTCGCTCGGCGCGATCGGCGCGATCGAGGTGGTCGCCTGCACCCTGGCGCTGGCCCACGGCGTGGTGCCGCCCACCGCCAACTACGAGACTCCCGACCCGGAGTGCGATCTCGACTACGTGCCGCGCACCGCGCGCGAGCTGCCGCTGAGCCACATCCTCTCGGTCGGCAGCGGATTCGGCGGATTCCAGTCCGCCGTCGTGCTCAACAGAACGGGGTGAATGCCATGACGTCACGTCAGCAGGGCCGCCGGGCGGTGGTCACCGGCCTCGGCGTGGTGGCGCCGAACGGTGTCGGTGCCGACGCCTTCTGGAAGGCCACCAGGCAGGGCGTGAGCGTCCTCGACCGGATATCCCGCGAGGGCTGCACCGACATGCCGCTCAAAGTCGCGGGTGAGGTGCGGGAGTTCGATCCGCGGTCGGTGATCGACAGCCGCTTCCTCGTACAGACCGACCGCTTCACCCACTACGCGATGGCCGCCGCCGACCTGGCGGTGGCGGACGCCGGGTTCCGGCCCGACCCCGAACAGCCCTACGCGGTCGGCGTGGTGACCGCGGCCGGCTCCGGCGGCGGCGAGTTCGGTCAGCGCGAGCTCCAGCAACTCTGGGGCCAGGGGCCGCGGTTCGTCGGCCCGTACCAGTCCATCGCCTGGTTCTACGCCGCCAGCACCGGCCAGATCTCGATCCGCGGCGGCTACAAGGGCCCGTGCGGGGTGGTCGCCAGCGACGAGGCCGGCGGCCTGGACGCCCTCGCGCACGCCGCCCGCTCGGTCTCGCGCGGCACCGACGCCGTGGTGGTCGGCGCCGCCGAGGCCCCGCTGGCGCCGTACTCCATGGTCTGCCAGCTCGGCTACCCCGAGCTGAGCCTGGCCGACCGGCCGGAGGCGGCCTACCTGCCGTTCACCGCGCAGGCCTGCGGCTTCGCCCCCGCCGAGGGCGGCGCGATGCTGCTGCTGGAGGACGAACAGGCCGCCCGGCGGCGCGGCGCCAACGTCCGGGCGCACCTGGCCGGACACGGCGCCACCTTCACCGGGGCCTCCCGCTGGGAGGAGTCCCGGGAGGGGCTGGCCGCCGCGATCCGGATCGCGCTGGACGAGGCCCGGATCCCAGCCGAGGAGATCGACGTGGTCTTCGCGGACGCCCTCGGCGTCCCCGCCGCCGACCGGGCCGAGGCCCTGGCGCTGGCCGACGCGCTCGGCCCGACCGCCGAACGGGTCCCGGTCACCGCACCCAAGTCCGGTACGGGGCGGGCCTATTGCGGCGCCCCGATGCTGGACGTGACGGCCGCCGTACTGGCCATGGAGGACGGCGTGCTGCCGCCCACCCCCAACGTCACCGAGGTCTGCCACGAGCTCGCCCTGGTGACCGACCGCGCCCGCCCGGCCGAACTGCGCACCGCGCTGGTGCTCAGCCGCGGGCTGATGGGCTCCAACTCCGCGCTGGTGCTCCGGCGCGGGGAGTGGTTCTGAATCCCCCCGTACCCCCGATCCGCTGCACCTTCGAAGGGAAACCCGTGAGCACCACCTTCAGTTATCCCGAGCTGGCCGCCCTGCTCCAGGCCCGGGCCGGCGTCACCGTCGCCCCCGGCGACCTGGAGCAGCCGGGCGCCCAGTTCGACGACTTCGGCATCGACTCGCTCGGACTGCTCGGCGTCGTCGGCGAGTTGGAGAACCGCCACAGTCTCAAGGTCACCTCCGGCGCCGAGTCCGCCAAGACCCCGGCCGAGTTCCTGGAGCTGGTCAACAGCTCCCTTTCCGCGAAGGCAGGCGCCTGAGATGCCCGGACACACCGACAACGAGATCGTCATCAACGCTCCGCTCGACCTGGTCTGGGAGATCACCAACGACCTGGAGAACTGGCCGGAGCTGTTCAGCGAGTACGCCTCGGTCGAGGTGCTGGAGCGCGAGGGCGACCGGGTGCGGTTCCGGCTCACCATGCACCCGGACGAGAACGGCAAGGTGTGGAGCTGGGTCTCCGAGCGCACCACCGACCGCTCCTCGCTCGCTGTCAAGGCCCGCCGGGTCGAGCCCGGGCCGTTCGAGTTCATGGAGATCCGCTGGGAGTACGCGGAGGTCCCGGCCGGCACCAGGATGCGCTGGATCCAGGACTTCGCGATGAAGCCCACCGCGCCGGTGGACGACGACGGCATGGTCAACCACATCAACAAGAACTCCCGGATCCAGATGCAGCTGATCCGTGAGAAGGTCGAGAAGCGGGCGGCAGAGCAGTGACCGAGACCCACCGCGCCCTGATCGTCGCCCGGATGAAGCCCGGCGCCGCCCCGGACATCGCCGAGGTGTTCGCCGACTCCGACCGGGGCGAACTGCCGCACCTGATCGGTGTCACCGGCCGCAGCCTCTTCCAGTTCGGCGACGTCTACCTGCACCTGATCGAGGCCGACCGCCCGCCGGGCCCGGCCGTCGCCAAGGTCCTCGGCCACCCTGAGTTCCGGACCGTCAGCGACCGCCTGACCGCCTTCGTCCAGGCCTACGACCCCGCCACCTGGCGCGAGCCGAAGGACGCGATGGCACGAGAGTTCTACCGCTGGGACCGCTGAACCCGGTCCCGTTTGGGCCCGCCCCCGGCCGTGCGCCGGGGGCGGGCCCACGTGCGCGCCCGGGTGCGGCCCGGGTGCGCGGCCGTATCACCCGGGTGCGCACCCGTACCACCCGGCACCGCCGTGGGTTCACCCGGATCGCCGGGGCAGTCGAGTGAACACACCCGGGACACCACCCGAAGGGATCACGGTCCGCACCGGCACCGCCACGCTCCGGTGGCACGCGGCCCCGGCGTGGTTGACGGTGGATCAGGCGCCACTTTTCCCGCGAGTCCCCATGACCGGCACCCTGCCGGCAGCCGCGGTCCGCGCGCCGGAAGGATCATCCTCATGCGTTCTGCACGCACGCTGCTCGCCGGAGCGGCTGTCGCCGCCGTCCTCACCGCCGGCACTCCCATGGCCTTCGCCGACGGCTCCTCGGTCCAGGGCAAGAACCTCAGCTGGCAGGAGAAGCAGTCCGACGACAGGGGCTCCGAAGGCCGGGGCTCCGAAGGCCGCGGCGACGAGGGCCGAGGCAACGAAGGCCGGGGCAACGAGGGCCGGGGCAACGAAGGCCGAGGCAACGAAGGCCGGGGCAACGAAGGCCGAGGCAACGAAGGCCGGGGCAACGAAGGCCGAGGCAACGAAGGCCGAGGCAACGAAGGCCGCGGCAACGAAGGCCGCGGCAACGAGGGCCGGGGCAACGAAGGCCGAGGCAACGAAGGCCGGGGCAACGAAGGCCGGGGTGAGGAGCACGGCCCGCACGGCGGCGTGCACACCGGCGGTGGCGGCCTGGCACTGTCCGGCGGTGGCCTCGCCTCCGGCGCGGTGCTGCTGCTCGGCGGCCTCGGGGCCGGCGCGTACGCGCTGCGCCGCGGGCGCCGCACCTCCGGTGCGGCCGCGGTCTGACACCTGCCACTGCCGCCTCTGGGGCCCCTCCCCCGACCGGGTGGGGCGCCCGGGGGCGGCGGGTCGTTGTGGAACAGGCTCCTGACGAAGGACTTCGAGCGGAGGACAGGAATGACCGGCGGTCCCGGTTCCGGGATGACCCGGCTGCTGCGCGGCGGGATGGGCGCGGCGGCGGTCGGCCTGCTGCTGATCTACAACTCGGTGGCCACCGGGAAGGGCGACCCGGTCGCGGGCCAGGCCGCTCCCCCGGCGGCCGTCGCACCCGCCGTCCCGGGCCCGTCGGCCACCGCCGTCGGACAGGCGGCGCCCACCGCGGCCCCGGGCGCACCGGCGCTCAAGCGCTCCAAGCCGACCCGGCTGCGGATCCCGCAGATCGCCGTGGACGCGCCCTTCACCGAGCTCACCCTCAACCCGGCCGGCCAGCTCAACGCCCCGCCGCCGGACGACAAGAACCTGGTCGGCTGGTACCGCGACGGCGTCACCCCGGGCGAGCGCGGCAGCGCGGTCGTCGCCGGGCACGTGGACACCACCAAGGGCCCGGCGGTGTTCCTGCTGCTGAGCCTGCTGGTTCCGGGCAACAAGGTCGAGGTGAGCCGCGCGGACGGCACCGTCGCGGTGTTCGGCGTCGACTCGGTGCAGACCTTCGCCAAGGACGCCTTCCCCGACCAGAAGGTGTACGGCAAGACCCCGGACGCCCAGCTGCGGCTGATCACCTGCGGCGGCACGTACGACAAGAAGCGGCGGGACTACCTGGACAACGTGGTGGTCTTCGCCCACCTGGAGTCCTCGCACAAGGCCTGACGCCGGCACGTCGGACGGCCGCTGCTCCCCGGTGGATCGGGGAGCAGCGGCCGTCGTGTGCGAGGGGGCCGGGTCAGACCCGGACGGTGGCCTCGAAGGCGTGGAGGTAGGGGTTGACCGGGCGAACGGCGACGACGTCGAGGCCGGCCTCCTCCATCAGGTGGACCATGCTCTCCTCGGAGTGCTTGGCGCCGCCGACGTTGAGCATCAGCATCAGGTCCATGGCGGTGGTGAAGCGCATCGACGGGCTGTTGTCGACCAGGTTCTCCACCACCACGACCCGGGCGCCTGGGCGGGCCACCGCGACCACGTTGGCGAGGGTGCGGCGGGTGCTGTCGTCGTCCCACTCCAGGATGTTCTTGATGATGTAGAGGTCGGCGCGGACCGGGATCTCCGTACGGCAGTCGCCCGGGACGAGACGGGCGCGGGCGGAGAAGGCGCCGCCGTCCTGCAGCCGGGGGTCGGCGCCGGCGACGACCTTGGGGAGGTCGAGCAGGGTGCCGTGCAGGGCCGGGTGCTTCTCCAGCAGGCTGGCCAGCACGTGGCCCTGGCCGCCGCCGATATCGGCCACCGAGTCGATGCCGGTGAGGTCCAGGTAGTCGGCGAAGTCCTGGGCGGACTGCTGGCTGGAGGCGGTCATCGCCTTGTCGAAGACCTTCGCCGAGTCGCCGGCGTCGCTGTGCAGGTAGTCGAAGAACTCCTTGCCGAACAGCTCGGGGAAGACGTTGCGCCCGGAGCGCACCGCCTCGTCCAGCTTCGGCCAGGCCTCCCAGGTCCACGGCTCGGTGCACCAGAGGGAGATGTAGCGCAGGGAGTTGGGGGCGTCCTCGCGCAGCAGGCGGGACATCTCGGTGTGCTCGAAGTGGTCGCCGCCGGTCTCGGAGAAGATCCCGTAGCAGGTGAGCGCGCGCATCAGGCGGCGCAGCTGGCGGGGTTCGGTGTCGAGCTGCGCGGCGAGGTCGGTGACGCTGGTCGGGGTGTCGCCGAGCGCGTCGGCGACACCGAGCCGGGCGACCGCGCGGACGGCGGCGGCGCAGGCGGCGCCGAAGACGAGCTCGCGCAACCGCATCGCGGCCTGGGCGGTGGTGTTGACGGGGGCGGTGGTCATGGGTGGTCCTTCCCGATCGGGGGCGTCAGCAACGGCCGGACGGCTCGGAGACCGAGCAGGTGTTGCGGGCGAAGGTGTTGGCGGTGCCGGTGTCGCGGTCGGCGAGGTCGGCCGGGCCGTTGCCGCTCAGCTTGTTGTCGGCGATGGTCGCCCGGGTGTTCGGGATGCCGACGACGCTCTTGAACAGGACGATGCCGCCGGAGAAGTCCGTGCGGCCGACGTTGTCGTGGACCTCGTTGTCGGTGACCCGGGTGTCCTCAGTGCCGGTGAGCACGATGCCGGCGCCCTGGACGGCACCGAGACGCGGATTGGCCGGGCAGAACTTGTTGTTGGCGACGACCCGGTTCTTCCGGACGTCGAGGTCCCCGGCGCGGGGCACGCCCTCGTCGCCGACCACGAAGACGCCGCTGCAGTTGCCGCTGATCTCGTTGCCCTGGACGGTCAGCGCGCGCAGCCGGCGCACGGTGACGCCGACCCGGTTCCCGGAGAGCTCGTTGCCCTCGACGAGGGTGCCCCCGGTGTCGGGCGCGCCGCCCTCGCGGTAGGCGTAGTTGGCGAGGAAGACGCCGGACTGGCCGTTGTCGGTCGCGCGGTTGCCGAGGATGGCGGCCTTGGTGGACATCTCCTGGCTGATGCCCTGCTGGCCGTTGTCGTGGACGTAGGTGGCGCGGACGGTCAGTCCGGTGGTGCCGCCGGCGTCGATGCCGTTCTTGCCGAAACCGGTGACGGCGAGGGACTCGATGGTGACGCCGGACAGCGGGGCCGCCTCGGTGCCGACCACGCAGACGCCGTGGCCGGCGGTGGCGCAGGCGTTCTCGGTGCCGGTCCCGGGGGTGATCACGCTGGCCGGTCCGGAGCCGCGCAGGGTGAGGCCGGGGGTGGTGATGCGGACGCTGCCGCGGTAGGTGCCGGGGAGCAGTTGAACGACGTCGCCGGGCTGGGCGGCGTCGACGGCCCGCTGGATCGACCCTCCCGGCTGGACGAGGTGCAGGGCGCCGCCGGCGGCGTGGGCCGCGGGTGCGACGGCCAGGGTGGCCAGGGCGGTGGTCAGAGCGGTGGCGGCGGCGGTGGCCGCGGCGAGGTGGTGGACCCGACACATGGGCATGAGTGGTGACCTGTTCTTTCGGCGCGCGGTGGGACGGTTCGACGGGTGGGGCGGTCTTCGGGGTGTTCGGGAAGCCGGTCCGACCCGGCGTGTGCGGGTGGTGACGGTCGGTGAGTAGGGCCGAGTCGACGGTACGGTCGCCCCGGAGGGGCCGCCACCAGGGCTGGGCTGCCGGACTGACGGGGCGTCGGCCACTGGTGGTACGGCCCGGCGTGGCGTGCCTGTCCGCCGGGACGACGGCCCGCGCGCCGTTCCCGCCCGGGCCCGTGACATCCTCGGGGGCATGAGCACCGCGCCCGTACCGCCCGTCGCCGCCCGCCGCAACCCGATCGGGGCCCACGTCCCGGTGGCCGGCCGCGGCCTGGCCGGGACGGGTCTGGCGTACGCGGAGAAGGTCGGCGCCGAGACGGTGCAGGTGTTCGTGGCCAACCCGCGCGGCTGGGCCACTCCCGCGGGCAATCCGGCGCAGGACGAGGCGTTCCGCGCGGCCTGCGCCGAGCAGGGCGTCCCGGCCTGGGTGCACGCGCCGTACCTGATCAACTTCGGCTCGGACAATCCGGCCACCCGGGAGCGCTCGGCCGACTCACTGCGGCACTCGCTGCACCGCGGCCACGCGATCGGCGCCCTCGGCGTCGTGCTGCACACCGGCTCGGCCGTCGGTACGGCCCCAGGCGGCGGCTCGCGCCGGGCCGAGGCGATGGCGCAGGTACGCGCCGACGTCCGGCCGCTGCTGGACGAGCTGGACGCACTCGGCGAGGACGCGCCCTGGCTGCTGCTGGAGCCGACCGCCGGCCAGGGCAGCTCGCTCTGCTCGCGGCTGGAGCAGCTGGCCGAGTACGTGGAGGCGCTGGACGGGCACCCCAAGGTGGGCGTCTGCTTGGACACCTGCCACGCCTTCGCCGCCGGGCACGACCTGGCCGTGCCCGGCGGGGTGACGGCCGCGCTGGACGCCCTGGCCTCGGCCGCCGGTCCGGGCCGGCTGCGGCTGATCCACGCCAACGACTCCGAGGACGTGGTCGGCGCCCGCAAGGACCGGCACGCCAACATCGGCGCCGGGATGATCGGCGCGGAGCCGTTCCGCGAGCTGTTCGAGCACCCGGAGACGGCCGGGGTGCCGCTGCTGGTGGAGACCCCGGACCGCAAGCACGGCGGGGACGGCACCGGGCACGCGATGGACATCGCGGTGCTGCGGGAGCTGCGCGAGCGGGCGGCCGTTCCGGTCTGAGATCCGCCGGCCCGGCCTGGGGCTGCCGGTCGGGCGGGGCGGTGGCCGGCCGGAACGAGTCACTGCCGCCTGGGGGTGAGAGCCGGAGGAGCAGCACTGAGCCCGGGGGCCGAGGGACGGCCTCCGGGCTCGGGGTGCGGAGGGATCAGCAGCCGCAGTCGCTGTCGCTGTGCTCGTGGAAGTTGAACCAGTTGGCGTGCGGGCCGAACAGGCCGACGCCCGCGGAGCCGGACTCCAGGCTCTGCCCGGACGACTGCGTCGGCGCGTGGCCCCCGGCCATCGCCGAGGTCGGGACCGCCACGACGGCACCGGCCACGGCAACGATCACGGCGAGCTTGCGGATGTTCCCACGAAGCGACATCTGATGTCCTTTTGGTTCGTCTGTCTGGTCCTCAACCCAAGCCCCCGAACGGCCAGTTCGAGCCGAATCGACGGGCCGGGCGGGCGCCCCACCGGGGAGGCGCCGCGCCAACGTTGGCACACGAACGCGCGGCCCGACGGCGCGCCGCAACCGGGCTGGGGCATCCGGGTGACACATCTCCCCCGGCCGGAGGAACGCACCGGACGAACACGGTCGTACGCCCGCACGCGCCTGGATGAACACGGCCGTACGCCCGCGTTGCGGGCCGAACGGCTTCTCGGGGCGCACCGGACGAGTGCCCGTCCGACCGGCGTGCGACCGCAAGTCTTGCGGTGATCCGCCGGGCCGGATGAACAAATCCCATCGATTTGGTGCAAGGTACCGCCCGGTCCGAGCATGAACGGTCGCTCCACCGAGCACGAGCAGGACCACGAAAGGCGCACCACCCTCATGCAGACCAGCCCCGCCGCGACCCGGCAGGCGACCCGACCGAGCAGCCCGGCCGGCTCCGATCCAGCAGGCCCGGACCCGGTCACCCCCACCCCCGCTCCCGCGAAGAACGGCCGCTTCGGGCTGCCGACCGCCACCGCGCTGGTGATGGGCAACATCATCGGCGGCGGCATCTTCATGATCCCGGCCGCCGTGGCGCCGTTCGGGACGGTCAGTCTGCTCGCCTTCGTCGTCCTCACCGTGGGCGCGATCGCGCTGGCGCTGGTCTTCGGGCAGCTGGCCCGCCGCAACCCGCGCACCGGCGGGCCGTACGTCTACGCCCGCGAGGCCTTCGGGGACTTCGCCGGCTTCCTCTCGGCCTGGTCGTACTGGATCACCACCTGGGTCAGCAATGCCGCGCTCGCCGTGGCCGCCGTCGGCTACCTGGACGTGCTGGTGCCGATCCACGGCGACATCGCGCTGGAGATCACCGCCGCGCTGGCCTTCCAGTGGCTGCCCGCGCTGGCCAACCTGGCCGGCACCCGCTTCGTCGGGGCGGTCCAACTCGTCTCCACCGTACTGAAGTTCATCCCGCTGCTGCTGGTCTCGGTGGGCGGGCTGTTCTTCTTCGACCCGAAGAACATCGGGCCCTTCGACGGCAACGGCCAGGGCTGGATGGGCGGCATGACGGCCGCCGCGGCGATCCTGCTGTTCAGCTACCTGGGCGTGGAGTCGGCCGCGATGAGCGCCGGGCAGGTCCGCGACCCCGAGCGCAACGTCGGCCGGGCCAGCGTGCTCGGCACCAGCGGCGCCGCGGTGGTCTACCTGCTGGGCACGCTCGCGGTGTTCGGCACCGTCGCGCACCAGCAGCTGGTCAACTCCAGCGCTCCCTTCTCGGACGCCATGAACGCGATGTTCGGCGGCACCTGGGGCGGCACGGTGATCGCCGTCGCCGCGCTGATCTCGATGACCGGCGCGCTCAACGGCTGGACCCTGCTGGCCGCCCAGGCGCCGTACGCGGCCGCCAAGGACGGGCTGTTCCCGGCCGCCTTCGGCAAGGAGAAGCGCGGCGTGCCGACCTTCGGCGTGATCGTCAGCGTCGCCCTGGCCTCGGTGCTGACCATCGCCAACTTCGCCAGCGGCGCCAAGGGCGCGTTCGACATGCTGGTGCTGGTCACCACCTTCACCGCGGTCGTGCCCTACCTGCTGTCCACCGCCGCCCAGTTGTACTGGCTGGTCCGCGGTGCCACCGACAAGGTCAACGGTCCGCACCTGGTGCGCGACGCCGTCCTCGGCCTCGGCGCCTTCGCCTTCTCGATCTGGCTCCTCGCCGGCGCCGGCTACGCGGCCGTCTACCAGGGTGTGCTGTTCCTGTTCGCCGGGATCCTGGTGTACGTCTGGCTGGCCGGCCGCCGCCGGGCCCGGCCAGAGGGCGACGCCCGCTGACCTCCCTCCGAAGGTGGCCCCGGTGCGCGGTGTACCGCGCACCGGGGCCACTTTTCTTGTGCTGGAACGGGGTTGTCCGGCGGGTGCTATTCGGCCGGCAGTTCGCGGAAGCGGTTGATCGCGGGCAGGTGCTTCTCGCGCAGTTCCTGGTCGCGGACGCCCAGGCCCTCTTCGGGGGCGAGGCAGAGGACGCCGACCTTGCCCTGGTGCTTGTTGTGGTGCACGTCGAGGGCGGCCTG
>NZ_JBITZP010000051.1:0-24595 GCF_044546945.1 Kitasatospora sp. NPDC053057
CCGCTCGGCCTCGGCCCGCCCGGCCTCGGCCTCGCGCTGCCGGCCCTCGGCCACCCGCTGAGCCGCCGCCGCAGCCTCGGCCGCCTCCCGCGCCTCGGCGGCGTCGGTGGTCGCCTCGTCGCGCTGGGCGGCGGCCGTACGGCGCCGCTCCTCGGCCTGCTCGGCCGCGGCGGTCGCGGCCTGGGCCTGCTCGCGCTCCGCCTGGGCCTGGGCCTGAGCGGCGGCCTCGGCGGCCTGGGCCGCGGCGGCGGCGGCATTCGCCTGGGCAATCGCGGTCTGCGCTTCGGCGCGGGCCGCACTGATGCGGGCCTCGACGCCCTGGGGGCTCGTCACCTGCAGCACGGCGTCCCGCAGGTCCATGCCCTGCTGAATCAGCCGGTCCGCGGTGTTCTCGATCCGCACCAACTGGCCGGGCAAGCCGGGGGAGTTGGCGGCGCGGGCCCGGCTGGCGCGCGACTCGTTCAGGCACGCCTTGTTGTTGTTAGTGCAGTAGGACGGCGGCCGGCCGGTCGCGTTCTCCTTCTCCTTCGGGATCGGCTTCCCGCACCACTGGCATCCCTGCTGCCAGTAGCCGAACGGGGCCTCGTCCTCGACCGTGCCAACGCGCACGCCCTGGCCCTCGTCCTCGTCCTCGTCCCCAGGCTCCTGCCATTGCTCGGTCACGCTGCTGCCTCTCCTTCGGGAAATGCCCGCAGGCCGGCCACGCGGCCGAACCCCAGAGCGGTTCGAAACGCCTGACGACCGCGGCGGTCGCCAGGACGGTCCTGATGTGTCGTGCGCGTCGGGGTCGATCGTCCCGCCCCTGCACCCGGCGGGCGAAATCCATCCGGCCTGCCTGTGGGCCGACACGCCGTGGCGCACTGGTGGTCAGCACCCCTCAACGGGCGTACGGTCGGTGCATGGGCAGCAACCTGGACCACCCCTTGCGCGCGACGTCCGCGACGCGTGGCCCCGCCGCCGGGGCGGGAACCGGGTGCTCGGCGCCGACAAGGGCCGGCCTGTTGTCCACCAGCACGGGCGGGCCCACCGACAGCGCAAGGGCCGCGGACCGGACTGCCACCCGGGCGGCAGTCAGCGCTGAGGGCGACTGACCGAGGCCCGCGCGCGCGGGCCGCTCGCCCTGAACCCCGATCGTCCCTCATGGGCACCACTTTAGGGGAGTTTTCGACATACCGTTAATGACATGTCGAAAACTCCGGAAAGTCGTCCATCCCCTCGGAGCCGGGTCCGCCCAGAGTTTCCGACATACCGTTAACGGTATGTCGGAAACTCGAAAAGGAAAGGTTCGGATCGCCATTCAGGGGTCGGCTTCTCACCGCGGTCATGCTCGGGGGCGCGTTACCCCTTGCCTTCGCCGGGGGCCTTCGCCCACTTGTCTACCGCACCGGTACGAGAGACACCGTTCTTTCCGGGTTCTCTCTCGGTGGCGGCGGGGCCTCGTCGCTCGAACCCGCGGGCTGAGGTCTCGGGGCACCTGCTCCGGCGAGCCGGTGGGGGGGTTTCGTTCCGCTGTCGCGGTGTCGGTGCCCTCCGGTGGCTTGCTCTGCCGAGCGTACCGCACCTGGCCGGTGATCAGCGGCAGGATTCACCCGGGCGTGTTGCTGGGCCCAGCCGGCCGGCGGTCCTAGTGTGCGTCGCCACCTCCGCCGGCCTCGGGGGCGGTCAGTTGGTGGTCTCCTGCTCGTGGAGCCACCGGGCGAGCCGGACGTTCCAGCTGGCGCGGGCGCGCTCGGTCTCGGCCTGGCGGTCGGCCTGGGCCCGGGGGCTGGGCGCCGACGGGTTGAGCGGCCGGCTGGCGCGGTCGAGCCGGGCCCGCTCGACTGCGGCGGCCTGAACCTGGGCCATGTCGCGCGGCTGGTCGCTGCCGTCGGGCACCGGCACGGCGGGGCGGGCGGCGAGCTCGGCGGCGGCCTCGGCGCGCTTGATGCCCCACCGCTCGTACTGTTCGCGTCGCAGGGCCTCGTCCTCGGCGGCCCGGCGGGCGGCCTCGGCCTGCGCGGCGGCGGTGGCGGCGTGGGCCACGGCGGCCCGTTCGTCGCGGGGGACCGGCTGCTGGCGGGCCTGCTCGGCGAGCTCGGCGTACCGGGTGATCTGGGCGGGGTCCAGGTCGTCGTACTGGGTCCGGATGTGCTCCTTCGGCCGGGGGCCGTAGCCGTGGGCGTCGCGGCGGGTGTTGATCAGCTTCCACAGCCGCCAGGCCGCGAGCCGGCCAAGGTTGTCCGCGCTGCGGATGCCCCCGGTGAGCAGGTGGACCAACTCCTGCTCGGTGGACCGGTGCAACGCCTTCTCGATCACGCGCAACAGGTCGGCCCACTGAGTGCCGGAGCCCTGCAGCCACTCACCATCGGCCCCCCATGTGCCGGACGGCAAAATCTTCCGGCCGCGCCCCAGTTGGGCCCTCCACGACCGCCAAGAGGTTTGTAGGACCCTCTGGGCAACGACGCGGTAGTCGTCCCCACCGCCCCAGGGCAGGCCCGCGCCCCTTTGGCGCGTCCTTTGATCTTGTCCCATGAAGTTTCGCGGCATCAGCCCCGTACTACCGTCAGACAAACAACCCACATGGGGATAAACACCCTTCGCGTATAGGGGAGACGTTTCGGGTCCTACTCCAGCAAGCTTGTTCAGGCGGTCGGTGATGCGGTCGCCGACGCTCTTGGGCTCCGTCGTGGCGACGCACCGCCAGTCCCGGGGCCGGTCTTCCTCGGCGGCCCTGCGCATGGCCTCGGCGAGCCTCACAGCCGCGTCTGCAGCCGGGGTTCCGGCCGGGTGCTCCCACCGGGGGGCGGCCTGCAGATCGGCGGCCTGGTGGCTCGTCAGCTCGACCACCACCGGCTCGGCCTCCGCCTCGGTCCACGCCGGGGCCTCGCCGGCCGTCAGGTGGCCCACCGTGGTGTCCTCGTGGCCGTTGGACTCGACGTCGGGCAGCTGCCAGACCCGGAGTCGCCGCGTCAGGTCCTCGGGCAGGTGCTGGGGGATCGCGGCGGGGACGAGGCAGAGCGCGTACACGGCGAAGCGGCCGGGGGCCGGCGCCACCACCCGCTCGACGAAGCCGGCGGCCTTGGCGAGCTTCATGTCGTCCCAGAACGCGCCGAGGGCAAGTTGGTACTTCTCCGCGTACAGCTCCGCGAGCCTCATTCCGCCGTCCTGGCCGAACTCGACGCGTCCGATGATCCGGCCGGAACGCGGGCAAACGTCCTTGTTGGTCAGGAACTTGGCGAACCGGTGGAGTCGCTGGGGCAGCTCACCGCGGGCATGCCGGAGCGCGACCACTCGGCACCACGTGTCCGGGGAGATCACGGGAACGCGGAGAACGGCCGCGCGCGTTGCGCTCACATGTTCGATTTGCGGGGCGGAATTATCGACAAAGTGACCCCGTGAGGACACACCGGGGCCAGGGCTGGGGGTACCGCCGCCGCTGGTCTGCGCTACGATGGCAGGGCTCCAGGGCGTAAAAGGGCGGCGACTGGCCTAGGAAACCAGACCGTCGTCTGAACTGCTCTCTGGGTGGTATGGGGAATCTCAGCTGAGGTGTAGGAACCGGAGTGAGCTGAGACCCCGGTGAGGCTTCGGAGACCAACCGCCGGGTAGGAGTTTCGGCGGGCAGAGCGTCCGAGGCCGGGTCGGCTACGTCATGGTCCCTGCCTCCTCGTGATGGCGGACCACCGGCCGGTGATGCTCAATCAGCGACTGCAGGGCAATGCGCACAACCTCGGCGCCCGACACCCCCATCGACCTAACCAGCTGCTCGAATCCGGGGCGGAGTGGGTCACCAGGGGCCAGCCGGGCAGTCGCAAGGATCGGCCGGTCCGGGGGGAACTCACCCGACCTTCCGCGCTGCTGACGTCCTCGTGGTGCTGCCATAGGCAAGATCCTAGTGCGCCGGAGTGTTGTGGTGCACAACTTTGACGGCGTGGCGCGATCTTTTTTCCGGGAGTCGGGTTGACGGCACGTCAGATTGCGGCTGTTTTTCCCTTTTGTCCTATTGGGCGAATCGTGGCGAGTGCCCGCTTCCCTTGGCCCGCCGGGCTCGTTGATGTGGTGGCGCTGGCTTCGGGTCTTCTCCGGCATGCCCGTCCGTGCCTCAAACGGCGACTTTTGGCACCTAGTTGACGGGCTGCAGGGCCCCTTGTTGATCACGCGCACGGGGCCATCCTCCTGGGGTTCCGGCCGGGGGGCATGAGTACGGGTACTCATCCCCGCGCGGCCGGCGGTACCCGCCACGGGACGACGGTCAACCCTCGTGCTCGACCTGGGGGCCGGTCACTCGCTGAGCTCCTGGGCCCGGATGATCGCGCGCTCGGCCGTGCGGATGCTGACGCCGTACCGCTCGGCAAGCTCGGCAGCGGTGACGGGCCCACGTGCGCCGGCCTCGGCTGCAGCAAGTTCGGCAGCCACCTCGGCGGCGCGCTCGTCGGTGGGCCGCTCGCGCGGGGCCTTGTTCTTACTGCCCGGGGTGCGGCCGCGGTACTGGCGTGCCTCGGCCGGCCGGTCGCGCCGGGCTTCGGCTTCCGCGCGGGTCCAGAACCGGCGGCCGGCCACCTCGGTGCCCCTGTCCATGCGGCCGTCGGCAGCCTCGTCGCGGACGGTGGACGGCTTGATGCCGGCCACTTCGGCCACCTCGGCATCGGTCAACAGGTCGGCCGGGTGCTCGGCCGGCTTGTCGGGCAGCGCGGGAATAGGCTGACCGTCGATGAACGCCTGGGCCTGCTCGACGTCGTACAGCAACGGCTTCTTGCTGCAGGCCAACGGCTCGACGGCCTTCACGAACTCGGCGTGCCGGTTGCGGCGCCATGTCTGCACGGACATGCCGGCGAGCTTGGCGACTCCGGTCACGTCGGTGGCGGTTCGGCCGTGCTGGATCATCGGTCGGGTCTCTTCCTGATCAGGGCCGGACCCGCGCGGGCGGCCGTGGTGCTGGTGGTGAGGATACGGGCGGCGGCGGCCGGGGGCTGAGCTGGTCGGCCGGCTCGAACGGTCGCACTACACTGGGGGTGCTTCCTGGTCTTCGGGCCGTTGGTGGGAAGCATGTAGGGCCGGTGGGTGCCGCACTCCTTCGGGAGTGTCCGCCGGCCCTTCGCGTTGTCCGCGGACAAGAGCCGGCGGCCTCTACCCGCACGGGGCAGAGACCGCCGGCCCGGGGCGGCCTACGCCGCGGCGTGCCGGCTGCGGTCGGCGGCCTCGTTCTCGGCCTCGAACTGCGCGCGGGCCGCGCTGAACAGCTCGGCCGTCTCGATGCCGTGGGCCTGGGCGGCCTCGACCAGCGCGGCCAGCAAGGCGGCGCACTGGTCCACCTCCACCGCCCGCAGCACGGTGACGCTGTGCTCGACGCCGGGACGGTGGTGGCGGATCTCCTGGGCGGCGAGCCACAGACCGCCGGCGGTGATCCGGCCGTGCGCGAGGTGGAACAGGTCGGCGACCAGCGCGCGGAAGTCGCGCGCGGCCTGGTGGCGGGTGGCGAACCGGCGGGCCGTGATGGCCTGCAGTGCCGCGGTGCCGTAGTGGATGCGGTCGGCGGTGGTGAGCGTCAGCATGTCGTCCGGGGCCTCGTTGTTGTACTGGGCCAGGGCCTCGGCGGCGCGCTCGCCGTACGTCTCGTGGGTGCTCAACTCGTTCTCCGTGACTCGGTGTTGGTGGGAAATGCCTTCCCGGGGCTGGGTGCCGACCGGCCCCGGGACGGGGGTCTGTGGGGGCTGCTAGGCAGCCAGAGTCAGGCGCAACAGCCGGCCCGGGCGGCCGCTCGGGGTGCCGGTGCCGGTGCTGGCCGTGTGTCGGTCCGCGACGGTGCCGCGGCCGGGGTGGACCGGCACGTGGTCCAGCGACTGGGGCGCGTTGTCCAGCCGCGCCGCCTCCGCGCCGGGGAACAGGTCGGCGCCGTCGGAGGGGCGGCGCCACGGCCTCCGCGGGCGGGCGGTCGACTTCCTCAGGGGCCGTCGGGTCCGCGCGCCGGTGCCGTCCGTGCTCAACGGCTGGTCCACCCGGGCCTCGATGGGGTCTGCCTCGTCGGCGGGCTGGTCCTGGTCGGCCTGGTGCTCGGCGAGCTCGGCGGCTTCCAGCTCCTCGGCCCGGGCCAGCAACAGGGCGGCCGCGCTGGGGGCGTCCAGCTGCTGCAGGATGGCGGCCTTGGCGCGCAGATCGGCCGCGGTCTCCGCCACCGGCTCGACCTGGTGGGCCGGCTCGGTGAGCGGGAGTTCCCGGTGATCGGTGGCGGGCTCCTCGGTCTCGGCCGGCTCGACGTGGGCGGCGGCGGTGTCCAGCTGGGCCATCTCCTCCTCGGTCAACACGATGGTGCGGTGGGCGGCGTCCTGGGCGGCGATCTCGGCGGCGGCCGCGGCCTCGGCGGCCACCCGCTGCTCGATCCGGTCCCGTTCGGCGGCGGCCGCGGCCTTGGTGCGCTCCTCCTGGATGTGGGCAGCCAGGTGACCGGCCAGGGCCGCGCACCGCTCGTATACGGCCTCGGTCTGGGGGCGCTGCCACTGCTCCAACCACTCGGACCCGCCGATCTCCTCGAACTTCTCGATGGCGGCGGAACGGGCCTGGTAGGGCAGGGACCGACCCGGGTCGACTTCCTCACGGACCCCGGCCGGCGAGCCGTGCCGGCCGAGGCAGTGAGCCAGCGTTTCGGCGAACTCGCGGCGAGCCTTGGCGACGGTGCCGCGGCGCTCGCGCGGGGTGGTGTAGTGCTCGCCGGCCGGGCTGGTGAGCCATGCGGACACCCGCTTGCCCCACGCGAGGGACAGCCGGTCGATCTCCTCCAACACGATCGGCAGTACCGCGCAGAACTTGGCCACCGCCTCCGCTTCGCCCCACACCCGGGCGTCGGTGCGGCCGTGGCCGTGGGAGTGCTTGGCGTACTCCTCGCGGCGGCTGGTGCCGTGCATGCGGCCCTGCTCGTCGTAGGCGTAACCGGTGTCGATGTCGCGGTGGTGCCACGTGACCACGCGCTCGAACTCCACGTCGTAGTAAGCCGCGAGGGAGACGGCGAGCCGGCGCCGCTCGGGTCCGCGCTTGCTGGTGTCGCTGAACTCCAGCCGCGCGGTGACGCGCCGGCCGACTCCGACGATATGACCGACCAGCCGCACGGCGGCCTCACCGCGGCGGGGACGGTAGGGGTCGGCGATCGCGGGCATGATCGGGCGGACGCTGGCCTGGGCGAGCTCGGCGGCCACGGTGACCTCGGCGGCCAACAGCCCCTCGACGGCCGGGGCGGCGACGTGGGCGGGGTTGAGCATGGCGGCCGGGGTGGTCATGGTGCCGGTGAGGGCGGCGCCGGTGCTGGTCCACCGGCCGGGCTGGCCGGTGACCAGCTGGACCATCACGGGGTGCTCCGCGGCGGCGAGCTCGGCCACCTCGGCCGGGGTGTAGTGGCAGATTCGGGCGGTCTTCGCCATGGTGCTGTGCTCCTTCGCTGGTGGGAGTCGAGCGGTTCGGGGGTGCCGTTCCCTCCCCATCCCGACGGCATTTAGGATACGGCAAAACACGCTCATTGGCAAGCTGGCGAGCCTCCAAATCGGCTGGTCAGGGCTCGAATTGGCGCGCGAACGGCCCCCAACCGTGGGGGTTGGGGGCCGTGGTCGGCGGGGCTGATCAGCCGGCGGCGCGCACGTGAACCGCGCTGGTGCCGTTGGGGTTGCGGCCGGCCTGTCGGCGGGTGGTGCTGCACCAGTACTCGCCGTACTCGTCGTGGATGCGGCGGCCGCTGCGGTCCCACACGACAAGGACTCCGCACTGGTCGCACACGCCGGCGTCGGCGCCCGGGGTACCGGTCATCTCGGCGGCCTTGGTGACGATGGCCAACCGGCCGTCCCGGACCTCGGGGTACTGCTGGTCCGTCAGCTGCAGCTCGCTGCGGGTGATGCGTCGGCGGCACTCGGGGGTGGTGCAGCGCCAGCACTGAGGCTCGTCGGCTGGCACGAAGGTGCCGTGAACGCAGTGGGCGCACGTCCGGAAGATCGGCATGCCCAGCACCCTGTAAGCCTCGCGGGTGAGGTAGTAGGACGAGAATCCGGTGTAGCCGGCCAGGCGGGCGGGGCCGATCCGGCGGCCCCGGTTGTCGCCTTCGTAGGCCAGGCGCTTGGACACCAGGGAGTCGAGCGTCACGCCGGCGAGCGAGCCGGACAGCTTGCCCAGCCACTCGGCGGCGGCCGCGGTCATCGCCTCGCGCTGGACCCGGGTCACGCGTGCGGTGGTGGTCTTCTTCATCGGTGGCGCCTTCCTTCGGTTGGTGGGGTGGCCCGGGGAAGCGGGGGTGCCGTTCCCGCTTCCCCGGGGTGGTGTCGGTCGGACCGGCTACCGGTGGGGGCAGTGTTCGGTGTGCACGCCGTAGGTGCCGCTGCACGCCGTGCACAGCGCGACCTTGCGGCGGCGGGCCTCCTCCTCGATCCGGCGCATCGTGTCCCGGATCGGGGCCGGCTGGCCGGGCTCCGCGTGCGCCTCGATGCGGGCGCGGAGCTCGGTGTGGAGCCGGCGGAGCTGGGAGGTGGGCAGCTGGTCCAGGATGCGGCGGTGGTCGGCCACGGCGGCGGTCACAGCGAGTCCGCCCACGCGCGGCCGGCCTCGGTCCAGTACTCGCCGTGCCGGGGCTTGGTGAGTCCGCGCATGATGGCCTGCATGGTGGCTTCGTGCCACAGGGTCGTGGCGATGCCCTGGCGCTTCCAGACGTGTTCGACCGTGACCGACTCGACCACGCCCGTCTCCGGGTTCCACAACAGGCGGGCGATGATGTCGCCTTCGCACTCGGCGTAGACCGCGTGGGTTCCGTCGGGCGCCATGCCCTCGGTGAGCTCCCGGTCCGCCTTCTCCTCGAACTCGTACGTGATCGTCAACTCGTTCTCCTGATGGTGTGTTGGTGGGAAGGTGCGGCCGCGGGGCGGGGTGCCGTTCCGCCCCGCGGCCGGCGGGGCTACTGGTCGTCGTCGCCGTTGAGCTGGGCCAGTACCGCGTCCGCGTGGTCCCGCAGTACGAGGTAGGCCGCCTCCGGCGCGGTGTGCTTCTCCGCGAGCTGCCGGAGCTTGGTCCCGTACTGGGCCAGGAATCCGGCGTAGGCGTCGAACGGCAGCAACTGGGCGGCCCGCATGTCCGCCTCGACCACCGCGCGGTCGGCGGCGTACTGGTCGTCCTCGACTCCGGCGGCGGCGCGGGCCCCGTGGTAGATGGCGCTCACGACAGCGGCGGCCATGGCCTCGCGGCCCGGCAGCTTGCGCAGGGCACCGACGAACAACACGCTCGCGTGGGACACCACGCGGTCGGGGGTGATCTCGCCCCGGTCGGCGGCGCGGCCGGCCATCATGTAGACGAGCACCCACGCGCCGAACAGGTCGTCGGACACCTCGTTCATCAGGTGGGCGAGCGGGCGGCCGGTGCGCTTGGCGGCCGGCTCCAACTGGTTCTCGATGAACAGCGCGGTGGCGCGCTCCACCTCGTCGTCGGTGTAGGCGGGGGCGGTGGTGGTCTGGTCGGTCATTGCCGTTTCCCTTCGGGAGTTGTTGGTGGGAGTCGAGAGGGTTCGGGGGTGCCGCTCCCTCCCCCTCTCGACATCATTTAGTTTACGGCAAATGACGCTCAATGGCAAGGTGAGACGCCTCTTTCCTCCGAGAAAATGCCTGGTCAGACATGCCAAAGGGCCGACGGGTTGATACCCGTCGGCCCCTCATGTGGCGCTGGTGTCAGGCAGCGAACAGGCGCTGGTAGTACGCCTGGCGCTTCTCGGCGGCCTCGCGCTCGGCCTGCTCGGCGTCCCGGCGGGCCTGCTCGGCGGCGGCGCGCTCGGCCTCCCGCTGCTGCTGCCGCAGCATCAAGCGCCACCCTGCGGCCCGGCGGGCGTTGAACAGCTGCTGCAGCGCCATGCGCTCGGTGCGGGCGGTGCCCTTCGGGCCGGCAAACGGTACGGCCTCGTAGTCGCCCAGCCAAATGGGGTCGTAGTGCTCGACGTGCCACCCGGTGCCGCGGCCGGCGGTGAACATGATGCCCAGCAACTTGCCGTCGGCCTGCTCGTAGACCATCGTGCCGCGCGGCGCGCACGATCCCCACGGGAACACCGCCTCGGTGAGCCACTCCCACTCGTCCACCTGGGCGTTGGTCATCTCGACCAACACCAGCTCCACGTCCTCCTCGGTGTAGGTGCCGGGTTCGGCGCCGCGGCGGACGTCCTGGACGGTGGCGAGCCGGATCGACTTCGGGACGGGGGCGTGGAGAGGGGACAGGCTGCGCATGGTGGGTGCTCCTTCGAGTGGTGGAGTTGGTGGGAAGTGGGCGCCCCGGGGCCGGGTGCCGGCCGGCCCCGGGGGCTGTCGTGGTGGTGGTCAGCTGCGCTCGACGGTGAAGCGGGCCGGCCAGTTGCGGCGGGCGCCGTAGGCGGTGCGGGCGTAGACGTGGGCGGCCTCGACCACCTGGGCGCCGATCCGCCGGTGGAGCACGGGGGCCAGGGCCACCGCGCGGCCGTCGTGGTCAAGCGGCATCAGCTTGCTGCGGCCACCGTTGTTCATGAACACCATCCGGGTGGTGCCGTCGTGGCCACGGTCGGCGGTGGCGAACAGGCGGGCCTTGGCGGTCTCCACCTCGTCGGGCAGGTAGCCGGCACAGTCGGGCCGGCACGGCTCCTCGGTGTAGCCGAGGAAGTTACCGCCGCACTCGCACGACTCCTGCCACACGATGATGTCCACTGCTGCCTCCTGGTTGGTGGGATCCGAGGGGTTCGGGGGTGCCGTTCCCTCCCCCTCTCGACATCATTTAGTTTACGGCAAATGACGCTCAATGGCAAGGTGGCGGGGCCGCAAAAGGCCTGGTCAGAACGGGTTTTTGCGCCGTGGTGAGCGCTCGGCACGCGGCCGGCTGACCACCCGCCCCAGGGTTCGGGCTGAGCGGGGGTCTTCCCTCCGAGGGCGGCAGGCTCCGCCCTTGCATGGGTTCCCGGGGGCCGGAGGAGGATCGCGCTTGCGCGACCGGCTTGCCGGCGCGAGCTTGCGAGCGTCCTTCGTAGGTCCCCGGGGTTCCATGCGAGCCTCCGGTGACGCCCTCGGAGGGAAGACCCCCGCCGGTCCGAACCCGCACCACGACGCACGGGGCACCCGTGCACAGACGCCCCCTCCCCTCTGCTGGGTGGTCCGCGCCGGAGGCGAATCGCCCTGACCCGCACCGATGCACCCTCCCGCCGGAAGTCACCACCGCGGTGTTGACGGTCCGTGGGCTCCGGCCGCTTGGCTGTGCCAGGCTGGGGCTGTGCACGGCGAGTACATCCCCGACATCCTGGCGCGGCTGGAACACGCGGCCGGCGGGTGGCTGACCCCAGTGTCAGGCCCGCTGGCCCTCGGCCAGCTGGTCCCCGCGCTGCAGGCCGCCGCGGCCGCCACCTCCGGCCAGACCTCCCGACAGTGGGCACACGCAGCCAACGCCACCTCGGCCCGACTGTGGGTCGCCGGCGACGTCGGCGCCGACCGCGACTTCTGGGACGACCTGCACGCCACCGTGGCCCAAGCTGCGGCCGCACAGCCGCACACCGCCACCGCGAACTGATCCCCAATCACCGCCGCCCGGCTTCGCGCCGTCTGGCCGAGATTAATGGATCTCCATATATTTCCTCGGAGGATGAAGCGATGGAGAAAAGGAAGATCACCGTGTGCATTACCGCCACTCAGGCGGGCCGGTTTCTGTTGCGTGAGCGGCAGCACCGAGCGGAGAAGATCGCTTATCGGGAGGAATTGGAGAGGGAGGGGATGAGCCGGCTGGAAGCGCGGTTGGAGGTGGCGCGGGTGCAGGCGGATTGGTGGCCTCCGGTGGAGAGCCTGGTGGCGGCGTCGGTGCGCCGACGGCTGGAGGAGGACGACTTGGCGGGACCGTGGGCACCACTTCGGGAGGAGGAGGAATTGGAGATGGAGCTATCAGGCCGGTGGCCCGGTCCGCGCGTCGGGGGCCTGAGGCAGCGTAACTATGCCCTGCCGTCTGACCTGGTGGCACAGCTGCGGACTGCCTCGTGGCGGGTGAGCGAGGGACCGTTCCGGGAGCTGGACCGGCTGGGCATCCGCCTGGCGGTCGACACGCCAGAGGAGTTGTGGGAGGTCCGCGAGGACCTGGTGGCCCGGCTCTACTCGCCGGCCCGGATCGTACGGGAGGCCTTGGACCTGTACCCACGGGGCGCGAGCGGGCCCCGCGAGTCGGCGCCGGAGGGAAATTAATGGATCTCCATTAAGTCTCCCGGCTTCGCGCGCGTTATCGATAAGGCGCGTTTCGGATTCAGGTTCGGTTTTCCTGAATTACTTGCTTTGCGGGCGTTTTGCCGGTATCTCTGTTGGTGTGCTTCGTTTCCTGGAAAGGAGTGTGGCTGTGGTGTTGGGCGATGGTTTGGTGCCGCGTGGGGAGCCGCGGCGGTGGGACGGCGGGGTGCCGGTGTACGACTCGGGGAAGGCGCCGGCGGGGCTGCGGACGAAGACTCAGCTTGGCGAGCAGTACCGGTTGAAGCCGGCGCCGGGTCAGCTGCCGGTGGCGTACGTCATCACGGAGTACTACGCGAGTGGGCGGCGGTACGAGCAACGAGCGTTGTACGACCCGGCGGGGGCCGTGCGGATGAAGCCGCTGCCCTCGAAGTTGAAGCAGCAGATGGCGGCCCGGCGGACGTGTCCGGTGTGCGCGGTGGTGCGGGACTACATCGTGCGGGGCGCGCGGTGTGGGGTGTGCCGGGAGCGGGCGGAGGCAGCGGAGAAGCGGTTGCGGCTGCGGACGTGCGGGGGGTGCGGGCGGCAGCGGCCGAAGGGACGGCCGTTCCCGTCGGTGCGGGATCGGTATTGGTCGCGGCGGTTGTGCGCGGAGTGCCGGAGGGCGGCGGCGGCCGCGCGGCGGGAGGCAGACGCCGCGTGGCTGGCGGGGGCGGTGGTCTGCTCGGGGGAGGGGTGCACGGTGCGGGTGGCGACGCTGCGGGAGGCACGGGCCTGGCGGCGTGCGAACCGGTTCACGGGGGCGTACTGGCGGCCGCGCTGGTGCCCGCCGTGTGCTGAGCGGCGAGAGGCGGAACGGGCTGCCCAGGACGCCGCGCTGAGGGCCCGGTGGGCGGAGGAGGAGGCCCGTCGGGAGGAGTGGGAGAAAGAGCGGCTGAGGGCCCGGGCGTTGGAGGTGGAGCGGCTGGAGGCGTGGGCGGCGGAGGCGTTGGCCGATCCGCGTGCTGTCGTCCTGGACACCGAGACGACGGGGCTGGAATCGGATTCGTCCATCGTGGAACTGGCTGTCATCACGACCGGCGGGGACGTCCTGGTGGACGTCCTGCTGGACCCGGGGGTGCCGATCCCTCACGAAGCAGCCGCAATCCACGGCATCGACAGCTCGATGGTGAAGGGGCAACGGGCCTTCGGCGACGTGCTGGTGCAGCTGACCGGAGCGCTGACGGGCCGCCGGGTGCTGATCTACAACGCGTCGTACGACGTGGGCCGGCTGCGCTGGGAGCTGACCCGGCACTACCGGGCTGAGGGGCACTCGGACCCGGAGGCGAGCGCGGCGGCCTGGCTGGACAGCATGCACTTCGAAGACGTGATGATCCCCTACAGCGACTTCGTGGGGGACTGGTCGGACTACTGGGGCAACAACCGGTGGCAGCCGCTCGGGGGCGGACACCGGGCGCTCGGCGATTGCCGGGCCGTCATCAGTGTGTTGGAGACGATGTCACGCCGGCACGGCCTCGTGCCGGCCCCGGGTGGGGAGTTCGACCACGCTGGGGAGAGGGTGACGGCCTGATGGTGCAGGTGCGGCTGATGGGGGACGACAGCGGCCGGGTGGACCGCGTCCTTGAGCTGATGCTGCAGGCCCTGCGGGCCTGCCCGGACCTGGTGGTGGGCGACACCACGCGGCTGGGCCACCGCGGGGGCGGCGGCCGGCTGGTCTTCGACGTGTCGCTGTCGGCCGGGTCGACCACTGGCAGCTCGACCACCGGCGGCCCGGGGCCGGTGTGGGTCCGGGCGGAACGGACGGACCGCCCGCGCGCCACCAGGCCCCGGGTCGGCAGCGGCCGGCGCGCTCTGCCGCCCGGCGGCTCCCGGTGACCACCTCGGCCTCGGCGGCCACCTCGACGGCGGGCCGCCCGGCCGCCGTCTGCCCGCGTTGCCTCGGCCAGCTGATCCGGCCGGGGCAGCCCCCGCGGTTCCTCGGGGACGGCCCGGCGCGGACGGTGATCTGCGCCGACTGCTGCACGGACCGTACGGTGCGGGCTGTTCTCGGGCTGGCGCCGGTGCTCCGCACGGAGTGGCCGCTGCCCTCGCTGCTGTCCTGGCCGTCGTCGGTGGACCTGGCGGTGCTCGACGTGGCGGACGTCCACGGCCGGCCGTCGCGGGTGGAGCTCTCGGACTGGTCCCTGCACGGGGCGTCCTGGGGCCGGGACGGCGTGCTGCAGATGACGCTGCATGGCGCCGTCCACTCCGTCGACCGCCTGCCGGACGGCTTGGTGTACCTGGTTATCTGGGGTGCTCAGGAGCTGTAAGGCAAGTAATCCAAGTCGGCCTGATGGGTCCGTGCCTTACAGATATCTGATGGGTTGTCAGGCAAGTAGGCCACGGCAGCCAGCTTGCTCGAACGGCCCGGCGGGGCGGTAAGTGTTGCGGCGGGGCGCTCGCAACGCTGCAACACTTACCTGTGTGAGTCGAGGACCCGGCGCCGTCCAGCGCGCCATCACCGATCGGCTGGCCGAGGTGCGAACCTCCGAGCCCTGGCCGCCCTTCCTGACCGCCCGCTCGCTGGCCCAGACCGTGTACGGGGTGGTGGAGCCGACGCACGCTCAGCTGGTGGCGGTGAGGCGGGCGTGTCAGCGCCACCCGGGGGTGGACACGGTGCAGATGGAGATGGCGGTGCCGGTCGATCGGCCCACCCGTCAGAGCGTCGCGCGCTATGTGGCGGTGGCGAGCTTGGCGGCCACCCCGGCCGAGCACCTTCTCCGCATGATGTTCCATCAGCGCCCCGGTTCCGGGCGTCACCTTCTGGTGAACGCCGTCGGCTACGAGGCCCCGCCGCCGGGCGACCTGGCGGAGTCGCTGTGCAAGGGTGCCGCAGACGGGCCGATCTGCCGGGCGGACACCAGCGTGCTCGCCGCGGCGGCCTCCTTGGTGAACACGTACTCCGGAACAGCGCACACCGCCGCCGGCCTGCTCGGCCTGCACGCGGAGGCGTCGACGGCCCTCGCCGCGCGCTGGGGAACCCAGCGGTGGTGCTGTGCGCCGGACCGCGGTCCGGTCGAAGACGACGAGATCGGTGACATCGGAGCCCAGTGGGCCGCCCTGGGCGGGTAAGTGTTGCGGGATTTCGGCCGAACCGCCGCAACACTTACCGCGTGATCATTTGCGAGGTGCCCTCCGAGGTCATCTTTGCCTCGCCATTTCTGCTGGTCAGCGGCGTGTAGCCGGTTCCCGTATCCGTAACACCGGGCCCTGCCGTTACGGCTTCGCGTACCCGCTCGGCCTTCCGGGCCCGGTACGCCGCCTGCCTGCAGGCGCCGCAGCAGTACACGGCGTCCCGGCGGTGGCCGTGCTTGTGGGCGAAGCGCCGGCCGCAGGCGGGGCAGCGCACCACGTGCTCGGTCTCGATGCCCTGGGTGAACCACAGGCCGATGGCGACGGCCTCAAGCAGGTGACGTCGCCTACGGCGTGCCGCTGCCTTGCACCGCGCCGAGCAGTACCGGGCGTCGCTCCGCGCACCTGCGCGTAGCGGGTTCCAGCAGTACGCGCACCGGCGTTCCCGCCCGGCCATGCCTCCACGGTACGTCCACCCCGAGGCGCGTGCCTTACTTGCCTTACAACGCGATCATGCCCCTGAGCTGCAAGAACTTTCACCAACACCAGATAAATGGCGTGGCGGCCACGCTGCCCGGCGCCTCCGGGACGCTCTGCTGCCCGCTGGTCGCCCGGGCCTCGCCGCTGTGGGACGACCACGGCCGACTCCGGGACCTACAGGTGACGTGGCTCCGGCAACCGCTCCTCGGCCGCGGCCGCGTCGACCACGATCCGGGCTGCTCGTACTGCGCGCACGGCCCCGGCTGCTACCGGTGCCCGCCCTCCCGGGGCCGGTCGACGGTCTGCCGGGACTGCCGGGCGGAGATTCTGCGGGCGGAGATCGCGGCTGATCCGCTGTACGGCGGCGGCTCGGCCTGGGGAGACGGCAGGTGACCTCTTCTCCCCCTCTTCTTCTGGCGGCGGCGTCCTGGTCGTGGTCGGTGAGCTCGGCCACCGAATGCGCGCCGCCCGGGAGGGACACCCGTGCGCACGCCGCTACGGTGCCCCGGGAGCCGGGCCGGCCACGGCCCGGCGGCCCCGGCACCCCCGGCCACCACCCGATCGGCTTGTTCTGCCCCGCCCCGCCGCGGCCGGCTTCGGCACGTGGCTCGGGGGCCTGGCTGGCGGTCGGTGGAGTGCCTGACGGTGCGGCCCGGGCGGGCGTAGGCTGGTGCCAGCCTGCAGCACCGGAGGGGACCATGACCGCACAGCCGAGCGACCAGCCAACCGGGCCGATCGACCGGCCGCGCACACCCGGCGCCATCCGGCGGGCCCTGCCGGCCGACCGTCACCACGACTTCCGCGCCGCCCTCGACGGCACCGAAGCAGAGGACTTGTTCGCCATGGTGGCGCTGTGGGGCGCGGTCGCGCAGACGGCCACCGATCCGGAGGTCGACGCCGCGACCGCGGCCGTACGGGCTGGCACGGAAAGGGTGCATGGCCTCGACGCCATCTTTCCGGTCCTGGCGGACCCCCGGTGACCCGCCGCCCGTACCGGGCGGTCTTCACCGACCACGCCCGGCGGCAGCTGCTGGAGCTCGACGGCGCCGAACGGCTCGCCCACCTGCCCGCCGGCTCCCTCGACGGCCCGGCGGTGGCCGCCCTGCTGGCTGGCACCGCGCTGGGCGAGCTGCTGACGGCCCTGGACGATCTGGGCGCCGACCCGTTCGGCGGCCTGACCCTGGCCCGGACCGCCGGCGCTGAGGACGACCGCGTGGCTCTGCTGGCCGGCTCCCTGGCCGTGACCTACATGGTCAGCGCGCACACCGACCCGCCGGCCATCACCGTGACCAGCATCCGCGGCCCCAAGGGACGCTGAACCAGTTCCTCGACGAACACAACGGCGGGCCGGCCCCCACCTCGGGGACGGCCCGCCGTTCGCGTCCGGGGATCAGCCGGCAGCCGGCTCCTCGCTGTCGGTGCTGCTGACCACGACGTGTGCCATCGGTCCGGCGGCATGGTGGGTGTCGCCGGTGTACTCGCCGGTCTCCGGGTCCTGGTAGCTGACGGCCATGGTGAGGCAGTACTCGCTCACGCCGTCCCGGTGGCCGGGGATGCGCGCCCAAGCGATGCTGTGCACCTCGGCGTTGGGGGCCTGCAGGGCCCAGTCCGCGGCGGTTTGCAGGGTCGTCGCCGCAGTCACGCCGGTACAGACCACGGCCGTGTAGGCGACCACGGCCACGTCCGCCTCGTCGTCCTGCAGGCGGCCGCGCTGCTGCATCGCTCGGAGCGTGCCGGCGGCCTGGGTGACGTCGTTCTGCAGGGCTCGGGCGGCCGGGTGTGGAGCTGCCAGGGCGGCGGGCAGGGCCGGGATTGCCACAGGCAGCGCCAGGGTGGAGACGGGGGTGATATCGCTCAACTTGCATTCTCCTGTTGCTGGTTGGGGCCGCAAGAGGGGCAGTGGGGGTTGCGCGGGTGGGTGATTGGGGGGAGGGGGTGGCCGGCGGGGGCGATGAGGCTGTGCCGGTAGACGGTGGCGGACGCCACCTCGCGGGTGCCGGTGAGGTGCGTGATCGCGGCATGCGCGGCGTAGGTCCCGGCAAGGCTCGCGGTGACCGAGGTGACGGGGTGACCAAGGGTCCGGGGCAGGGCCGCGGGCGGGACATCGGCGTGGATGCCGGGCAGCCCGTGGGCGATGGCGTCGGCGTGACGCAGACACTCCCAGCACGGGGCGCCGGTGCCGGGCACGTACAGGGTGGTGCTGATGACTGGACCGTGGTAGCCGGGGTCAACCCAGGGACAGGAGGTGAACAGGCTGGCGCGGTTGGCGTCCAGCCGCAGCCCTGCAGGCTCGTCGGCCGCCAGGATGAGCAGATCACAGGCGAGCATCAGGTGGACAAACTCGGCCCGGCGGGTGACTTGTTTGGGGTTCGTGAGGACTTCGAGATCGTGGCGTTCCATCAGCCGGTCACGTGCCGCGTGGACCTTGTACCGGCCGATGTCGGCCTTGGTGTAGAGGGGCTGGCGGCTGAGGTTGGACTCTTCCAGCCGGTCGGGGTCGGCCAGGATCAGGCTGCCGATTCCGGCGGCGGCCAGCACTGCCGCGGCCTGCATGCCGGTTCCGCCGACGCCGACAACAGCAACAGTGGCCCTGCCGAGCATCTGTTGGATGTCCCATCCGGTGCGGCTGGGCTGCCGGTCGATCATCTCCCAGTACTCGACGGTACGGGGATGACGCCGGACAACGGAGGGAGCCACGTCCGAAGGTGGTGCGGTGGGGGGCGCGTCCTGGAGGTGGCCGGCCCTGGCCAGGTCGGCGACCAGTGCCGTGACCGCGACCGCGGGGACGTTCGGGTGCTCGGTCGTCATCACCCGTTGGACCTCGGCCAGCGTGCGGGTGCCGTCCAGGAACTGGAGGAGAGACCAGCGCCAGCTATCGGGATCGGGCAGGATGCTCGCAAGACCAGGGAGCGCACCGATCTGGATGCAGCCGTCCGGCCGGATGGTGGGCTGATGTTCTCGGCGCAAACGAGGGTGGTTCACCGGTTCCTCCGGTCGGGGGCGGGCGGGGACGGGACGGGCCCGGCCATAGGCCGGGCCCGTCGTGGGGTTGTGCCGGTGCGCTACTGGCCGGAGACGGTAAGGCCCAGCAGCTCGCCGTCAGTGGCCGGCCGCAGCCCGGTCTCGTCCTGCTCGGTCTCCTCCGGGTCGATGGCCGCGGTGGTGGCGTGGTTCTGGATGGCGTCCATGGACGTCCTCCTGTCTCTCTGATTGGGTGGTGGCGGATTCGCCGGAATCTATGGAAGCATTCACCCACTCCCCAGCGGAAGGGGTTTTCGGGAATTTCTCGAATGATTTTCCGCAGCCATTTTCGGGCAGCACTTTATTCCGGGCCGGAGTATTTCCGGCCCGGTTTTGAAAGGGGCGTTTTCGGTGGCTGGTGTCCTTTCGGATCTGGATGAGCGGCTGTCCGGCTATGCGGAGCTGGTGCCGGGCGGGGCGCTGGTGCCCTCGGTGGAGGATCTGGCGGAGTGGCTGGGCGGGCTGGCCCGGCGGGCGCCGGGGCTGTGCCGGCTGCGGCGGATCGGCACGTCACGCGGGGGGCGGGCGCTTAAGGTGCTGTCGGTCGGGGCGGGCGGGCGGTCCGTGCTGGTGGTCGGCGGCCCGCATCCGAACGAGCCGGTGGGGTATGCGACGGTGAGGTTCTTGGCGGAGCTGGTGGTGGCACGGCCGGAACTGCGTGATGGTGTTTCGTGGCATTTCCTGCCGTGTGTGGACCCGGACGGGGCGGCCCTGAATGCGGATTGGACGAGCGGCCCGCTCGACCTGTTCAACCAGCACCGCTATTTCTACCGTCCGGCGATGGCGGAACAGCCGGAATGGACATTCCCGATTCCGTTCCGGGGCGGGGTCCACCGTTTCGGGCTGCCGGAGAATGAGGCGTTGGCCGACCTGGTGGACGAGCTGGTGCCCGCCGTCGTCGTCAGCCTGCATAACGCGGAGTTCGGCGCCCCGTTCTTTGTGGCGAGCCGCGACGTGCCGGGCCTGGCCGGGCAGCTGGCGGCCGTCGCGGCACGGCACGGCCTTCCGGTCGCCGAGGCAGCACCGTCCGATGTCGTCGGGTGGCCTGTGCTCGGCCCCGGCGTGTTCCAAATGCCTCCGGTGGCGGACCTGATGATCCGTGACCATGAACAGGAGACGCCCGCGTACGGCGCGCACCTGACCCACCACGCCGCCAAGCACGGCGCGCTGACAGTCCTCCCGGAGGTGCCCCGCTGGCGGGCCGGGAGGGTCTTCGAGGACTCTGCTCCGGTCGCTCTCGCCGCTCTGGCCGAGGCACTGACGGGGGAGGTCGCCGAGGTGCGGCAGTTGATGGCGGAAGCGGGCCACTTGGACGACGTATTCGGACGGGCGGCCGCCGACACCGTCGCAATCGCCGACACCGTCGCCCGCTCCTGGCGCGAGCGCGCCGCCGACTCCGGCACGGTGCCGGCTGCCGAACTCGCCGAGGCGCATTACTCCCGCGTCATGCTGACCCTGCGCTGTGCCGGGATGGCGTTGCGCTCCGCGCTGGAGGCGCCCGGCCGGATCGACGCAAGCGTCCGCAGGCGTCTGCACGGGGTGCTGGCTGAGCGGGCCCGGCAGTGCGGGCAGGGGCTGAACATCGCGCCGTTGGAGCTGCGGCGTCTGGTAGCGGTGCAGGCCTGCGCGGCGCTGGCGGCGGTCGACCTCGCCCGGTAGGCGCTGGTGAGTGCTCACCGGGGCAGGGTGACCGGCCGACCGACCGTCCAGCCTGCAGCCGTCAACAGCCTGTCGGTGCCTGTTGGCGGCCGGTTGATATGACATGTCATCTCGTTGGCCTGGGGCTGGCGCTGGATCAGCCAGCGCCGGACGTGCTCGGCAAGCACCTGGTGCAACGTCATCGTCACCGGCTCGACATCGGTCGCCCAGATGCCATTGGGACGCACGTACACCGCGTGGGGGCCGGCGGCCACAGCGCATCCGGGTCCCCAGCCGGTGACGCCGGTCTCGGCTGCGGTGATCCGGTCGTCCGCACCGGCGAGCCACAGCCACAGGTCCAGGAATCGTACGGGCCTGGGTCGCGGCGACAGCGGCCCCAGCCACACGGGTTCGGCATCCTGGGCCGGCGGCTCCCACTCGGGCGTCGACCGCGGCTCGTACAGCCGGCCGGCGGCCGCCGGCGGGGCGTCGGCCGGCGGGTCCACCGCGAGCACGCGCCCGTACAGCAGACCATCGCGCGCGTGCGGGCCGACCAGCACCCACGGGTGCAGACCTCCGAGGGCGACGGGCGCGACGACCACCCCGCCGGGGGCGAGCTGGTCCAGCCACCCCGGGGAGAGACCGCGGACGCCCGCAGTCACCACAACAAGATCGAAGGGGGACGCGTCGGGCCGGCCCTCGAACAGGTCACCCACCTGGGCGTCCACCACGCCGGTCGAGCGGCCGCGCGGACCAAGCGCTGCCCGGACGTCTTCGACATGGGCGAGCGAGCTGTGGACGCTGACGACCGGCCGACGGGTCCGCGCGGCGAGCTCGACCGCGGCCGTTCCCGGACCGATCTGCAGCACCCGGTCCCCGGGACGGACCACGGCCGTCAGGTACTCGGGAAGCCCGGTCGGCGCCTCCTCGGCGGCGTGCGCGGGGTCTACTTTCCTGGACTTCATCGGGGGGCCTCTCCGTACTGCGGGGTGAACTCCGCTGCGGGGTACGCTCGTTGGGTGGTGGCGGCGGTCGCGGGGATCACGGCAACGGTGATCACGTCCCCGTTCCGCAGCATCCAACTGCGCCGGTAGGGGCGGCGGTTGGAGAGGGCGGCCAGAGCCGCGCACAGCTCTTCCATGTCGTCGTTCCATCGGTGGGCGGCGGCCCGGCTGCGGGGCGTCATCATCACGCCATAGGCCAGCGTCACGCGCCGCATCGCCCGCATGGCCTGGCCGGGGGTCCGCACCGACGGGCACTGCTCGGCCTCGACTTCGCGCCGGTTTCGGCCGCGTCGGCGGGTGAAGCGGAGCGCGATTCCGCCCGGTACGGCCGGCGGGTATAGCCACCGCAGCATCTCCAGCGACCACGGCACGGCGTAGGCGGCCGGGGCGGTCAGGGTGGCGGGGGTCATCTCCGCTTCACCTCCACCACCGCTTCGCCGCGGGACTGCCAGAGCTTCACGCTGAACCGGTGCTCAACGCCCATGCCGACCACCGTCAGCATGTAGGGCTCGCGAACGGCGAGCCGGCGGCGGACGTGCGCCTGCTCGGCCTCGTCGGCGAGCCAGGCCAGAACCGGCGCGGCCAGTGCGGGCGGCAGCTGGGCCGCAAGTTGCTGGGCCTGCAGCTGCAGCCACCACGCGGCGAGCCAAGAGGTCTTCGCCCGGGTGCGACTCAACAGCGTGGGGGTGGGGTGGGCGCTGGGCCGCTCGTCGATGGCGCACTCGTACGGGCCGTCCACCACCGTGGGCGCCGGCCGCGGGGCCGGCTGGGTCGGGGGGAGCGGGTATAACAGCTGCAGCATGGGGGCTCGGCTCCTCGCTGGGGGGGCTCCTGGTAGTTGTTCGGGTTGGCCACCCCGCCGCGGTGTTGTGGACACGGAGCGACGGGGCGGCCGGCGGCGTGAGGGGGAACTACACGCCGCGGTGAGCCGGTCCGGGGGTCGCGGGGGACGACCGCGCCGGGCCGGCGGTCTAGGTGGCCGACGGCTCGTTCGTCGCCGGCACCGGCGGAACGTCGATTTCGAACCACACGGCTTTGCCGATCACGCGATCGTTGACGCCCCATCGGCTCGCCAAGCCCTGAACGATCATCAGGCCGCGGCCGTCCTCGGCCTCTCCGTCTGCGGATCGCGGGCAGGGGATCGCATCGCCCTGGTCCCGGACCTCGACCCGCAAGCGGGCGGCGTCCAGGTGGTACGACACGGCTACCTGACGCCCTGCGCCGTGCCGAACGGCGTTGGTCAGTACCTCGGAGAGGATCAACTGCACGTCATCCGCGTGGGGTTGCAGCCCCCACTCCTCTGTGAGTTCTGCCGCACGAAAGCGGGCTGCCTTGACTGCCGACGGGTGGCGCTGATACCTCGCCTGACTCTCACGTACTCCCGACATAGGTCCCCTCCGACGGGTAACCGGGGCTGACGCGCAATCAAGATCCACTAGGCGTGATGGATCAATCACAGCACGTGGCGACAGTGGATACTCTGCACCATCGAACTACCACAGTGCAAGGTCCCTACTTTCGGGAGTACGTACGTTCGTTGTGTACTCCGACAGGAGCGGGCAGACTGGCCCGTACCGCCAAGGAAGGCTCACAAAGTTGCCGATCAACAACAGCCCCACGATCCGACAGCGGCGGCTCGCCCGAACACTGAAAGATCTTCGGACTGAGGCTGGCCTCAAACACGCTGACGCCGCGGCCGCCCTGGATTGCGCGGAATCCAAAATGACGCGTCTGGAGAACGCGCAATCCGGAATCCGACTGCTCGACCTGCGCACCCTGCTCGATCTCTACGGCGTCACCGACCCAACCACCAGGGCCCAACTGGAGACGCTGGCCAAGAGCTCGAACCAAAAGGGTTGGTGGAGCCGATATTCCGACGCCATCGCCTCCGCATACGCCGCCTACGTGACGGTGGAGTTGGACGCCTCGGAAATCTACAACGTAGAGACCCACCTAGTACCGGGGCTCCTTCAAATCCCCGACTACACCCGCGCTCTGATTCGACTGCAGGCTCCCGACGCCTCGGAGGAGGCAGTCGAAACTCAGGTCAATGTCCGAGCCGAGCGGCGGAAAGTTTTGGCCCGTGCCAACCCACTGCAACTATGGGTCGTCCTCTCCGAGTCAATCCTGTACACGCAGGTGGGCGGACCGGAGATAATGCAGCAGCAGTTGCGGTTCCTCCTCGACGCCAGCGAGGAACCCAACATTGAGCTGCAGGTTCTCCCGCGGGCCGACCCGATGAACTCCTGCCTGTACGGCCCGTTCGTCATCATGAGCTTTCCCGGGCAGTACGAGTCTGACGTGGTTTACACGGACTCCCCTACCAGTACGGTGTACTACGAAGAAAGTCACGACGTAGAGACCTACACCACGCTGTTTCGACGCCTCAACTCGGCAGCGTCGGGCGTCAACGATTCCCGCACTTTGATCCGCACAGCATTGACAGAAATGGCACGACAGTGACGTACATTAAATCCGCTTCCGCCGCCAGTCTCAAATGGAGGAAGTCCACCTATTCCGGGAATAATAACAACTGTGTAGAAGTCGCAGACTTGCCGGACGGTAGCGTGGCAGTTCGGGACTCGAAAAATCCGGACGGGCCCGCGCTGATCTTCCCCCGGTCAGTGTGGAACCAATTTGCACAGGGCGCCGGTAACGGTGATTTCCCGGTCTGAGGTCCGGGACGAACGCGGGAATTTCATTCGCACGTAGGCGAGTTGATAGCTGAACAAACCGGAAGGGCCGACCTGGGAGGTCGGCCCTTCCGCGTTGCTACAGCCGGCTGCGCTATCGCCGACGCGCGCGCGGGGTTCGCTTCGGCTGGCTCCGCTTAGTCCTGGTGGCCGTCGTGCTGGTCACCGCGTCGGCAACCGAGGCGGTCACCACACCGTCCTCCTGATGGGCCGACCGTGCCTCGACCTGGGCAAGTCGCGCCCGCAATGCCCTGCCCACCCCCGCCTCGAATCCGCGGCGGGCCTGGGCGAGCTCCTGCTGTGCCTGCTCGGCGGCGGCCTGGTGCTCGGCGACAGCGGCCGTCGACTCCTCCTCGACCCGCGCGAGCTCGGCCCGGTGGGCCTGGGACTGGTCCTCCGGCTCCCGACGGGCCTGGGCGAGCTCCTGCTGTGCCTGCTCGGCGGCGGCCTGGTGCTCGGCGACAGCGGCCGTCGACTCCTCCTCGACCCGCGCGAGCTCGGCCCG
>NZ_JBITZP010000051.1:24690-25508 GCF_044546945.1 Kitasatospora sp. NPDC053057
GCCCGGTGGGCCTGGGACTGGTCCTCCAGCTCCCGACGGAGCTCGGCGAGTTCGCGCTGTGCGTCGGCGAGTTGCTGGCGGGCCCGGCTGGCCTCGCCGTGTGCCTCGGCCACGGCGGCCTGTGCCTGCTCGGCGAGCCGTACGGCTGAGGCCCGCTCGCCCTCGGCTCGTTCCCGGGCACCGCGTGCCTCGGCGACGTCGGCGACGGCGGCCACGCGGGCCTCCTCGACCGCGGCGAGTTCCACCCGGCGCGCCTCTCGGGCGGCGGTGAAGCACTGAGGCCGGCCCCGGTTGGGGTCGGCCTCAGCGCTTGACCTAGTCACCGGCAGAGGGGGTACGCACCGGTTCCTCTCCCCGCTTACTCAGCTGCTGGACCGCGCCTCGGCGAACTGGTCCGCTTCGTGGCGGTCTTCTTGGCGGTCGTCTTCTTGGCAGCTGCGGCTGGCGACTTCGCCGGCGTGGTGGTCCTGGTCCGCTTCCTCGCTGGGGGTACCTGAGCGGCCGTCGGCTCCTCGACCGGCACCGGCTCGCTGGCCGTGTGCCGCATCCGGACAAGCCGGGCGTTCAAGACGCTGACCACTGCGGCCTCGACCGGCCGCCGGGCTGCCGCGAGCTCCGCGCGGGCCTGCTCGGCAGCGGCCTGGTGGGCCTTGCCCTCCTCGACGGCTGCAGCACGGCTCTGCTCGACCTGCGCGAGCTCGGCCGCGTGGGCCAATGCCGCGGCCGCGAGCTCCGCGCGGGCCTGCTCGGCAGCGGCCTGGTGGGCCTTGCCCTCCTCGACGGCTGCAGCACGGCTCTGCTCGACCTGCGCGAGCTCG
>NZ_JBITZP010000051.1:25606-26195 GCF_044546945.1 Kitasatospora sp. NPDC053057
CGGCCGTGGCCTCGGCGACAATGCCGGCGGCCGTCTGCTGGGCCTGCTCGGCGAGCTGCAGCGCCACGGCCCTGCCGCCGTTTGCCTCCGCCTGCGCCGCCTCCGCCTGCCGGCGGTATTCGGCGAACTCGGCGGCAGCGGCGGCGGTCCGCTCGGCCTGCTCGGTGTTCTGCCGCTGGGCCTCGGCGAGCTGGCCGCGGACCACCTCCAGCTCGGCTGTGAGCTCGGCGGCAATGCCCTCCGCGGTCTGCTCGGCGATGGCGGTCCGCTCGGCCTGCTCGGTGTTCTGCCGCTGGGCCTCGGCGAGCTGGCCGCGGACCACCTCCAGCTCGGCCGTGGCCTCGGCGACAATGCCGGCGGCCGTCTGCTGGGCCTGCTCGGCGAGCTGCAGCGCCACGGCCCTGCCGCCGTTCGCCTCCGCCTGCGTCGCCTCCGCCTGCCGGCGGTATTCGGCGAGCTCGGCGGCAATGCCCTCCGCGGTCTGCTCGGCGGCGGCGGTCCGCTCGGCCTGCTCGGTGTTCTGCCGCTGGGCCTCGGCGAGCTGGCCGCGGACCACCTCCAGCTCGGCCGTGGCCTCGGCGACAATGCC
>NZ_JBITZP010000051.1:26292-45668 GCF_044546945.1 Kitasatospora sp. NPDC053057
GCCGGCGGCCGTCTGCTGGGCCTGCTCGGCGAGCTGCAGCGCCACGGCCCTGCCGCCGTTCGCCTCCGCCTGCGCCGCCTCCGCCTGCCGGAGCGCGGCCGTGGCAGTGGCCGCCGTTCGACTTGCCTTGTCGGCGGCCGCGTTGGCCTGCCGGATCGCCTCGGTGAACGCCTGGGCCCGCTGGGTGCGGTCCTTGGCGGCTTGGAGTCGGGCCGTCAGCTCTGCCGGGCCGCTGCCCGACATTGCCGAGGCGGGCGGCGGCGCCTCGGACCGCGCTGCCGGAACGGTGGGGTGGGTGCTCTGGCTGGTGGTCATAATGCCCCCTGGTGGTGGCCTTGCCGGTGTCCTCGGATAGCGGGGGGTGTGGCGGGCCGCACCCCCCGGTGGCGGCGCCTCATACTCCGGCCAACTGCGCGTCGGCCGTCTCCGCGTCGGGTGTGGCCTGCGGCCGCTGGGCCGGCCGAACCTCGCTCACCGCTCGGTGGGCGGCGGCGGAGTCCAGGCCTTCGCCGGTGTACCTCCGCAGCAATGCCTCCAGCTCCTTCGCCACGGCGTTCGTAGAGATCGTAAGGTCGTCGTCGGCGGCAACGTGGATGCGGTACAGCTCTTGAATTGCGGCCTTCTTAGACTCTTGAACTGCCAGAGTCCGAATCTTCTGGGCTTCGGCCTGCTCCCCGTCCTCCGGCTCGGGCTCGGCCTGCCGCTCGTCCGCCGGCTCCTCCTTCGGCAACTTGGCGTGTACCCGAGGGTTGCCCCCGTTGCCTTGAGCCGCTGCGGCCTTGTCTCCGGCATTGCCCGGGGCCTGCTCGGCCCGGTCCGCACCCTCCGTCAAGCAGTCCACGGCGTCGTCGTCGTGGTCGTGGTCGGCCGCGTCGGCACACTCCTCGCGCTGGCGCGGCAGGGCGGCAGGGCCACTGCCATCAACGGCAATGTCAAGGACAGCTGCTTCCGCTGCGGCGGCCTGCTCAGCCTGCTCGGCCTGCCGCTCGGCCTGCTCGGCCTGGCTCTGCAGCATTGCCAGGTAGGCCGCTGCGGCAGTGTCGGCCTGCCGCTCCTCCTCTCGATCCCACGGCGACGGCAAGTCGGCCTGCCGGAGTCCGGTCGCGTGCTGGCGCATGGCAACCCGCCGGCGATATGTCTCCTTCAACTCGGGGTCGTCGTAGACGCCAGCAGCGTCCAGCGCATCGGCGATCTTCCCGGCGAGCTTCATGCCCTTCCGGCCCTTGCGCTGCTTCTCGTTCAGCCGGGATTCCTGGTCGGCGAACTTAACGGCCCGGGTCAGGGCCCGGTCACGGGCGATCTGCTGGGCGGTCTTGCCCCGAACGGTGAGCCCCATACGGGCCATCAGGCGCTCGCGCAGATCCCGCAGAATCAGGGCCATGGGGGCCTGTGAGCCTTCACCTGACCGGTGGCGGAGCTCAAGGCCGAGGGCGGAGTGGGCAGCGATGGCAGCACCGAACGATCCGAACACGATCCGGGCAAACGTGCCGGGGGTCCAGCCTCCACCCTCGTGCCAGGCCGGGACGCTCGACAGAACCGCCAGGACCCAAACCGCCGACCCGTACCAACCCGGCGACTTGTCGTCGCCTGACATGTGCTCACGGGCGCCGAACACGCACATGGCCATCAAGCACTCATACGCGGCACAGGCCAACAGGCGCTCGCCGTGGCCGTAGATGGCCAGTCCGTCAGCGGTGAACCGGTACGACGTGTTCAACGAGACGTACGTGCACACCACGAACGCCAGGATGGCCGTCAAGGTGCCGGCACTGAACTTCCGGCGGGGGCCGCCAGTCTTGGCGGTTCTGCGCCGAAGCGTTCCGATCCCGATCAACGTGCAGGCGGCAACGGCCACCAGCATGGTGATGACGGAGTGCGCATTGGCCCACTCGGCCGCGCTCATCAGGGCATTCACCGGTTGCCCCTCCGGCTGGTGTCGGTTCCGGCCATGTCTCCGAAGGTGGTCGGTGGGAGGCCCTCCGGGGCCTTACCGTGGAAGTACATAGGGAGTTGCCTTTCCTGTGCGGTCAGCCCTTGGCGAGCTTTGCGGGCGATGTCCGGGGCTGACCGGAGATTTATCATCACTTCAAGAGTCTTGATCTTTCGGCATCTCGACCTTCTGGAGTCCTGAACTCCGGGAGATTCGAGGGCCGCCCACCCTGCATCTGTGCCGACTGGCTGGCAGTAGGGCGGGCAACTTCAAGAGTCTTGCTGTCCCTACTTCGGGTTCTCCTTGATTCCAAGAGTCTGGAAGTATCGGCGTCGCAGCTCCTCCTCCTCGTTGCCGACCAGCGAGCCGCGAGTGGCCAACAGGGCATCGATGGCGATGCGGATCAGCGTGTTGGCGGTGATCCGCGGACCGCCGATCACCGTCCGCGCGTCCATCAGCGTGCGGGCGAGTTCGTCCAACCCGGTCCACTGGTCGGACCGGATCTGCGCGTACTTCGGCCGGACGGTCGTCTTCGCCTGGTCCCCCGGCGGCGAGCTGGGGCCGCTGGCGGCGGTGGCTGCGGCAGCGTCCTTGAACAGATCCCCGAAACCTCGGGGCTCGTTGCCGGCGGTCATGCCGTCACCTCCTTGCGGACGGCCTTGTACGGCTCTCCGAGGTGGGCCAGTGTGGCGTCAATGAACATGTAGACGTCTTCCGCGGCCTTGTCGGCGTTGTCTTCTTCGCTCAGGGTGACGGGCAGTCCGCTCAGCATCTCGTGAGCCGTGTACTTGCGAATCCACCCGTCGTACACCGGCATGCTGAGGGTGTTCAGGGTGTCTTTCATCGTCTTCGCCTTGCCCTTGGCGCTGTGCTCGATCATGGACAGGATGATCCGATAAGGCGCCCTCTCCGGCTGCAGCACGTCCCGGATGCTGCGAAGCACCGACTTCATGTCAGAGCGCCGCGGCGGCATGGGCACCACCACCAGGTCGGCCTTTGCGGCGGCCTTCAACTTCTCCCGGTCGCGGAATGGCTGGTTGTCGGTGATCACGTACCGGAACTGCTTGAGCCGCCGGACGGCGTGGAGCTCGGCCGGGTCGTCGCTCTCCGTCAGCTCGAAGGTGGCCGGCACCCGGAGATTGGCCGTCATCTCCGTCACCCCGCCGTCCGCCTGCTTGGCGTCTGCGTTGATCAGCAACGTAGGCCCGATCTTCCCCAGCTCATAGGACAGCAGGAACGCAAGCGTCGACTTGGTGATGCCGCCCTTACCGCCCCACACCGAGATGACGAACGGCCCCTCTTCGGGCCGCGGAGGCGCGATCCGTTCGCGCAACTCTTGATGATTCATGGTCTTGGTCCTTCCAAACTTCAAGACTCTTGAAGTTATGGTGTCCAGCATATTGGCCTTGGCCTTGGCCCCACTTCCGCCTTGGCTTACCAGCAGAATGTACCGACTCCAAGCCTCTTGATGCTCGGAACACTGTCAACAACACGACTCCCGATCTCCGACACACCCTAACTTCCTAAGTCTTGAACTTCAAGACTTAGGAAGTTAGGGTGACGAAAACAGAGAGGGGCCGGGCCTCCACAGCCCGACCCCTCACGGGTTGCCCTGCTCACCGCGCAGACGGTGGCCGGGCTTGATCCTTTAGGGAGGATCAATGGTCAGGGTAGAGCAGATGACCTCTTCGGGGCGCCGGTGCGTACTGCTGGCGGAGCCAACGCCGGCGGGATGGGTGGGCCGGCTGCGAATTGCGGTCGGGCAGTTGTCCGGCCCGGAGCGGCCAGCGATCCCCGCGCCTCGGCGGCCGGCCGAGGACCTGGTGGTGCTCGCGGTCGCGGTGGGGGTGCTCGGCTGATGGCCCGCGACGTGGACGAAGACCTGCGGCCGGTGAGCCTCCGGGGGTTGCTGCCCGGGGCTGCTGCTGGCCGGCGTCACCTGGTCGACTGGCTGAGGGCTCCTCGGCTGGACGTCGCCAGGGCGGCCGCGACGGCGGGGGCTGGTGATGAGTGGACCGTTCGGCTCTCGGCGTTGAACACCGCAACGGATGTGTTCTTCGCCGACTACTGGGCGGCGGCGCGGGCGGCCTGACGCCGGACGACGATGGCGGCCCCGGAGAGGTGATCTCTCCGGGCCCGCCGTCGTCGTGCTTCTACTTACGGGGCCTTGGCCGGTGTGGGGGTTCCGCCGGCCGCGCCGCCTCCTGCTGTGTCCGGGACGGCGAGCCGTACGGCGGTGTCCATCAGGTGCGACTCAGTCAGCGACAGGTCGCGCACGCGCACGGTGAGCCCTGTCCTTGGAGCCTCAACGATCTTGAGCTTGCCGGCGTCGTTTTCCAACACCATGGCCACGTGGTAGATGCCCTGAGCCCCGTTCCACCAGAACACAAGGTCGCCGGGCAGCGTGGCGCCGATCGGGACGTGCTGGCCGGCTTCGTACTGGTCGGTTGTCACGCGGGGGAGGTGGACGTATGGCCACCACGCGTACTGGACCAAGCTCGAACAGTCGAAACCGGCGTGGGTGCCAGCGAAACAACTACCGTTCAACCAACCGGTGTTGTCGCCACAGAACCCGGTCCCGGGCCCGGTGGGTGTGCCACCGCCCCACACGTACGGAACGCCCAGCTGAGCCATTGCCCGGTTGATGACGTTGTTGACCGCGGGCCCGGCGAGCGCCGGCGGTGTGTCGTCGGAGCACTTCACCGCTTGGTTGGTGTCGCCTCCGCTCAGTGCCTCGGCCAGGGTCGTGCCGAACTTCTCCCACTTCTTGTACTGGTATCCCACCCCGCTGACCTGGACGGTCTCGGCGGCGTCCGCCATGTCCATCCGCTCCCAGCCCTGAACCCACGTGAGGCCGGGAATGTGCTGGTCAGGCACGCCATACAAAAATGCCGTGGTGCTGTAAATGGGGTCCAGCACCTGGTCCGGCGACCCCCACCCGACCACGGAGCGCTGTTGGAACAGCCCGGCCGCGTCGTGGCCGGGGCTGGGCGGCAGCCTTCGCAGACTGCTCTCCTGCATCGCGGTCATCAACGCGATGGCGGCTGCCCTCGTCGGCAGTCCCTTCTCCTTCGTCACCTTCGCGATGGTGACGGCGTTGGCGGTCTGCTCGGCGTCGAGTTGGACTCCGGCCGCGGCGGCGGTGAGGGGTCCGGCGGGTGTGCCGCCGCCCTGGTCGTTGGAGGTGACGGCCACTGAGCAGTACTTACCGCTCTCGGCGTGGCCGCTTCCGCCGATGATCAGGATCACGGGCAGTGCCACCACGCCGGCGGCTGCCATGACGAAACCTCGCGTCTTCAAGTGCTCCCCCTTCTGTGTGGTGTGGTCAGCCCTTCGCCAACACCGCGTCCACCCGCCACGCACCGGCCACCCGTAGGAGGTGGAGACTCCATGACGCCCGGTTGTCGGCCGGGGCCCCGTGGTCCGTCAGGTGCTGGGCCCACGCGACCGTCACGAAAGCGTCGGTGTCGGTCGCGGGCGGGGCGTCGGCGTCCACCGCCGCGGTGCGGACGGTGGCCACGCTGGTTTCCTGAGCTGCGGTCATACGGGCCGCGAACGTCGTCTGTGTGGGGCGGAGCCCCTGCAGGTAGGCCTCCGTGGCGAACGGGCGGGCCCGCTCCACGGGGTCGAGCGTCGTCGGGGCCTGCCAGTCGTAGGAGTAGAACGCTGCGGTGAACCGGGAGGCGACGTCGACCGGGCCGCCGGGCTCGCCGCCGCCGGCCGCGGCCGGTGGTGCCCCGGAAGCCGGCGGAGTGGCCGAGGGAGCGCCTGTCGCAGCGGGGACCGGTGAACTGGCGGTGGTCGTCGGCGAGCTGGTGGTGGTCGTCGCGCCGTCGGTGCTGGCCTGTGGCTCGCCGGTAGTGGTCGAGCCCGCCGTGGTCGGCGCTGCCGGTGCCGCGCCGGGCCCGCGCGGGCTGGCCTGGTCGGCCGCCACCGCCGCGGGCGGGGCCGGATTCTGCGGCTTCTCCTGGGTGCTGCATCCGACCAGCGCCGCGGCGGCGACGGCCAGGGCGACGGGCTGTCGAACCTTCATGGTGTGCGGTCCTCCCTGGTAGGGGCTGGTGTCTCGCTGTGCGGCACGCTGCCCGTGCCGCACAGCGTGCGCAGGATCGCGGCGCGCGAGAAGCGGCGACACCGGACGTCGCCCCAGTGCGGCAGTTCGCCGCGGCGGGCGAGCCTGCCGACCTTGTCGGGCCCCATGCCCAACAGCTCGGATACCTCGGCGGTCGTCAACACCTGATCGCTGAACGGAAGATCCTGCCAGGACCGGCCCTGTACGGCCGCGTCCAGCGCGTCGGTGCTGAACCTCCAGTCGCCGCCCAGTTTGATGCCTGGCAAGTCGCCGGAGCGCGCCCGCTTCGTGACGGTGCGCACGTTGAGCGCGAGCCGATGAGCTGCCATTTCGCTGGTCAGCACCGGTCCCGCAGGGTCCAGCCCGCCTGTTGGGGACTCGCCCCGGCGGGGCCGGCCCCTGCGAGATGGCGTCAATTCGTCCGTGTCCACCGCCCGTTTGTACCGCACGCAGCGTCACCACTCTGTCCTCCGTGGTTCTCCGGCCGTTGGGAGAGTGTCCCGATTCGCGACAATCCGTTGATCATGGATGCACCGCGGGTAGTCAGTACGCTACTCTAAAACAGCCCTCGATACCGAGAAAAAGGGTAGAATGCTGATGAACGGATCTAGCGCACTGGGGGGTGACGCGTGACCGAGGCCGACGAGATCGACCGAGATCGACCGGTGAGCCTGAGGGGCCTGCTTGTAGCCGGGGCCGCCGGGGAGGCCGAATCGAGCAGGGCGCACAAGGGGGCTCGCCCGGCGCGCAAAGGGCGCGCAGTACCGGAACCATCACATTCATCTGCCCTGGAGCACAAGCGATTTCCGGCCATCGGGGCCGATTTACCTGCCACCGGACCCTCGCCTGCGGCGGGCGCCGCAGGCGAGCTCCTGACGGCGGATGACCACCGGGCGCCGGCTGTCACGGCGGGTGCGAGTGCTCCGGCCGCTTCGGCACCGGCCGTTGTGGAACAGCCGCAGACGCTGGTCCTGGGCAGGGTTCTGCCCCGGGACGTTGCGGCCGCGCCGCCGCCCGCGCCCGCCGCTGGTCCGGCCGAGGTGGTGCCGGCTCAGCCGGCCGAGGCCTCCGCCTCGGTGGCAGAGCCCGAACCGCTCGTGGAACTCCGGCCTCGTCGCCGGGGGTTGCTGCGTCGTCGGCGCCCGGAATCGGTCGCCGCGGCACCGGCTCGGCCGGCGCTGCCGACCGTCGCCGACCGCGTGCGGGAGACTGTTCTGCGGAAGCGGCTGACGGTCGACCTGCCGGGGCCTCACGTACGGATCGCGGTCGTCTCCCTCAAGGGAGGCACCGGGCGGACCACCGTGGCGCTGGGCCTGGGCGACATCCTGGCCGCCGATCGGCACCGCGAGCCGGTGGTGGCGCTCGACGCCGTACCGCTGCACGGGGGACTGGCCACCCGGGCGGGTGGGCGGGAGGCCAGCGTGATAGAGCTGCTGGCCAACCACCAGACCTACACCGCCCACAACTCGCCGCCCCCGCCGACCTACCGCCGTCCCTCGGGGCTCGCGGTGATTCCGTCCGAGCACCGCCCGGACGCTCAGTACGTCCTCGGTGCGGAGGGGTACCGCTGGCTGGCCGAACACCTGATTCCGCGCAGTTTCGGCATCGTGGTGACCGACACCCCCGCCGGCCTGTCGGACCCGCTGATGGCCGGCGTCCTGTCGCTCGCGGATCTGGTGGTGCTCACCACCACCGCCGCGGCGGAGTCGGCCACGCGGGCGGTCGACGCCCTGGCGTGGATGCGCCGCCAGGGATACGGCCGGCTCGCCCGGCGGGCGCTGGTCGCCATCACCGGCGTTCGCGAAGGTGACCCCGGGGTGCCCGCGGAAGTGCTGCGCGAGCACTTCGCGGCCGAGGCCGGCGGCGCCGTGACGATCCCGTGGGACCGGCACCTCGCGGCCGGCCAGAGGATCGACACCACGGCCCTGGAACCCGCCACCCGCACGGCTTACCTCACACTCGGCGCGGCCGTCGTGGCCGCGCTCCACGCAAAGAAGTAGGGGAGAACCACCGTGTCACAGCTGCTCGACCTCGCCCACCACGCCGTCGTCCTGGCGGTCGGCCCGACGCCCGCCCCGAGCGGCGGCAACATCCTGCCGAACATCCCCCCGGACAAGAACGCGCCGGGAGCGGGGGCGTTCACGTCGCTGATCGGCGCCCTCATGTACTACGGCCTACTGGCCGGGATCGCCGGCCTCCTGCTGGGAGCGATCTGCTTCGGGCTCGGCAAGTACTTCGGCAACCACCACGCCACGACCGCGGGCAGGGTCGGAATGTTCGCCTCGCTCACGGCGACGATCGTCGTCGGCGGCGGCAGCTCGCTCGTGAACTGGGCGTTCAACCTCGGCGCCACGATCAGCTGACCAACTAGGGGGCCAGACATGGAACTTGACCAGAAACGCGCCCGACTGATCATGGGGACCGTGCTGGCCGTCGCGCTGTTCGGCGGCGGCGTCGCGCTCGGGCACTCCACCACGTCCTCGGAGTCGGCGAAGACCTCGCCGGCTCCGGCGCCGCCGGCCTCGACGCCGAACGGCGCCACCACCGCCTCCGGCATCGGCCCGGCCCGGGTCGTCGCTGGCGTCCCGGTGGGCTATCCGCACAGCAAGTCCGGTGCGCTGAGCGCGGCCGCGAACTACGCGGCCGCCATCGGCTCGCCGCGGGTGCTGACCCCGGAGGGGCGGACGGGGATCGTCTCCGCCATCGCGGCGCCGGCCTCGGCGGCCGCCCTACAACAGCAACTCGACCGCTCGGCCTCGGGCGCGACCTACGACCAGCTGAGGACCGACCAGAACGGCAAGGTTCCGTTCGGCTTGGCGAGCGTTCCGATCTCCCTGCAGCTCGACGGCCCCGGGGAGCCGGGCGACACCGCCACGGTGCAGGTGTACGCCATCACGTACGTAGCTTCCTCCACCGCCACCGCCGCGGGTGGCTACGGCCGCGCCACCGTGAAGTTGGCGTGGACCGGCGGCGATTGGAAGCTCACCGACTTCTCCGCGGTCTCCACCACGGGCCCGATCTCGACCAACTACTACGCCCCGAGCACTGGGTGGCTGCCGGTCGACGGCAGCTCGCTCTACGACGTGAGCTCGGGATTCCGGCGGACGCTGACAGAGGGGACGGTGCCGGGCTATGTCGTCCCGTAGCCGGTGGACGCGACGGGTCGGCGTCCTGGGGGCGGTGACGGCCGCGGTCCTGGCCGTCACCGCGGTGCCGGTGTCCGCCGACCCCAAGCCGCCGGACGTGTGCACAACGCTGGCCGAAGCGGCGATGCATCCGCTTGACTGCGCGGGCAAGGCCCTCTCATACGGCGTCAATGGTGAAATCCAGGCAGCCAAGCAAGGCGTTCTTGACGACATCACCGGCGCAATCGTTGACGGCGTGAACTGGATTTCCGGCGCTGTCGGCGATTCGATTCAAACATCGGGTGCGCCGGACCTCAAAGCGGCCTGGTTCAACGAGACGTTCGAGGCAACAAGGTCGATCGGCGCCATGTTCGCGCTCATCGCCCTCTTGTGCTCAGCCATCCTGGCCGCGCTCACGCGGGACGGCGCCGAAGTCGGCCGGACTCTCACCAAGGTGTTGACCGCCGGAGTGTCCTGCGGGCTCGTCGGGTCCGTGGTCATGATGTTCAATGCCTTCGTCGACTATGCCTGTGACGTGGCTCTCGGCACTGACGGCTGGGCCAGTATCACTGACTCGCTCAAGGCCGTTGCCCACGTGCTCAACCAGTCGGTGAGCCGCTCGCAAGACCCGTCAGTGGTCCTGCTGCCCTCGTTCATCATCATCCTGATGGGCTTGGTGATCATCATCTGCCTGGGCGTTGTCTGGGTCGAGATGATCATTCGCCGGATGGCGATAGACATTTGCATCGCGTTTTGGCCGCTCGCGGTTTCCGGGTCCATCTGGAAAAAGAGCCGCCAGTGGGAACAGCGCCTCATCGACACACTCATTGTCGTGGTGCTTGCCAAGCCCGTGGTCGTGATCGTGCTGAAACTGGCGAGCAATTCCCTTAAGGGCGTCAACTCGGCGGCCGGGCTTATCCTTGCGCTCGGCCTCTACGTTGTCGCTGCTTTTGCTCCGTACGTCGTCATGCAGATGATCGGTGTTATCGGCGGCGCCACGCAGTCGAACGGCGCCGGCGGGATGCGCCAGGCCGGTTTCGGTGGCGTCGCTGGCATGGCGGCCGGGGTCATGGCGCTGACCGGTGCTGCCTCGAAGCTCGGCAGTTTCATGGGCGGCGGTAAGACCCGTACCCCGTCCGCGGCAGGCCGGGCCGCGGCAGCGACCGCGGGCGCCGGCGGCCCCAGTTTCAGCGCGGGTCTCGCGGCCTTGCAGGCCGGGGCCAACCGGCCGATGCTGCAGGCCGGCCGCGCCGCTCCCGGCCCGGCTGGCGCGCTTACGGGAGGCGGGGGTGGAGACACCCCGGCACTGGGCTCCGGGGTGATCCCCGGTCAGCTCACCGGCAGCCCCAACCGGCCCGCGCTCCCGCCCGGCACGGGCGGCAGCGGCGGCGGCACCGGCGGCCGGACCGGTGGACCCGGTGGTGGCACGGGCGGCACCGGCGGCGGCGGAGGGACGCCGGGGCTGCCCCCAAACGGAACCGGCGGTGGAACCACGCCGCCGCCGAACACCAGGAACGGCAGTACGAACTCCGTGGCCTCCACCGCCGCGGCCCGCCAGCAAGCCGGCCCGGGCCGGTACGCGCTGACAGCGCCGGTCCGCCCGGCCCCGGCCGTGCACACCATCCCGCCCCGCACCCCGACCACCGGGAGGCCGCAGTGACTCTGCAACAGCAGCGCCAGATGTACGTCTTCGGTCCGCGGCAGACCGACGGCATCGTGCTCGGGTTGACCATGGGCAACCTGATCGCCCTGTTCGTAGCGGCCTTCATCCTGGTTCGCCTGCTGGCGTACGGCGTCGGGGGCACGCTGCTCGGCGTCGCCCTCGTCGTGGCCACGGTGGCCGCGGTGTGGGTGCCGATCGCGGACCGCACAGCGGCCGAGTGGGCGCCGATCGTCGCCCTGTTCCTCGTCCGGCGCGCGCTCGGGTGGCACCAGTACAGGGGTGGGCCCGCCGCCCTGACCGCCCCGCAGACCCACGAAGAGGGAGTGGAACAGATGGAACTGCCCGGCGACCTGGCGGGCATGCAGGTGCTGACGGTGCCTACCGTGGTCGGCAACATCGGCGTGATCAAGGACAGCAAGCGGAACCGCTACGTCGCGGTGATCCAAACCAGCGGCATGGCCTTCAAATTGCTGACCACCGCGGAGCAGGACGGCCGGCTGGCCGCGTGGGGTGAAACGCTCGACTCGATCGCCTACGCCGGCGGCGGCATCACCCGGCTGCAGCTGCTGAACTCCACTGTGCCGGACAGCGGCGACGCGCTGAGCCGGGAGTGGGCGGCCAAGGGTTTGCAGGGCTCGGCGGCCACCGCCGCCAACTACGAAACGCTCCTTGATGAGGCGCGCCCGACCAGCCGCACCCATGAAAACTACATCGCGGTGATGCTGGACCCGCGGCGCGCTCGGCGGCAGATCCGCATCCTGGGCGGCGGCGACACCGGGGCATGCGCGCTCCTGCTGCAGCGGTGCGCGAGCATCGAAGACGCGTTGACGGCCGCGGGCGTGGTGGTAGAGGGGGCTCTGCCGGCACGGGCCATCGGCAAGCTGATCCGGTGTGCCTACAACCCGGGCGCCCGGTGGGGGCTGGATGCTCGCGGCCCCATCACGGACGACTCCGGCGGCGCCACGCCGGCCGAGGCCGGGCCGATGGCGGCTGACGAACACTGGTCGGAATACCGGACGGATGACACCTATCACGCCGTCTACTGGATCTCCGAGTGGCCGCGGAAGGCGGTTCCCGGCACGTTCCTGGAACACCTGATCCTGCAGACCAACTGTGAGCGCACCCTTTCCATCACCATGGAACCGCTCAACCCCCGTAAGGCCGCGGACGAAATCGCCAAGTCCGACGCCTCCAAGAACGCCAACATGGCAACGAAGGAAAAGACGGGATTCAGGGCCTCGGCCCGGGACGTGCGGGAAACCCAGTCGATTGCCGCTCAGGACACAGCCATTGCCGATGGCCACGCCCTGTACAACTTCCTGGGTCTGATCCGGATTTCGGCGCCTACGCCCGAACTCCTGGATCAGGCATGCGCGGAAGTCGAGATCCGCGCGGCCGCTCTCAAGCTGCGTCGCCTCTTCGGCGAGCAGGACGTGGCTTTTCCGGCGACTCTCCCGTTCGCCCGCGGGCTGCGGTTCGGGATGATCACCGACTGACCTCCGGCCGCTTTCGGTGCCGGCCCCACCAGGGTGGGGCCGGCACCGTATCCGACCGGACAAGCACCACCGACACTTCGGGGAGAACAGCATGTTCCGACGCGCCAAGGACACCAGCACCACGCCCACCGTGGCCGTAGCCGCTCCCGCCCCCGCTCCTAAGAAGCGCGCGGCCCGCCGTGGGGCGGCCGCGTCCTCGTCCGCCCCACGGCGGGGCCTGGCTCTCCTCGGGCAGGGAATGGAACGGCCGATGTCCGGCCGGACCCTGCGTCAGCTCCGCCTCGCACCCCACCGGGAAGCCACCACGGTGCTGCAGTCCCTTTACACGTGGCAGGCCGATGCTGGCGTGGGCCCCCTGGGGCCGCTCGTGGGGCACAACGTCCTGGGCGGCGGTTTGTTCTGTTTCGACCCGTGGGAATGGTACGACGCGGGGCTTTTGACTAACCCTAACTGGATCACTTTCGGAGAAATCGGTTCGGGCAAGAGTACCGAGGTGAAAACGCGAATCGCCAGGGCCTATGAATTCGGACGGGGCACATTCGCAACCGACGTCAAGAGTGAATACAACGAGCTGGCGGGCTACCTCGGGCATGAGCCGATCTTTATCGGGCCCGGCCGAACCGACCGGCTGAACCCGTTCGACATGGGCGGTGGGGAGGAGTCCCCCGCCGATGCGCAGGCGAGGCAGCTGAACATGCTGCAGTCCCTTGGGGCCGGCGTCCTGCGGCGGGACCTGACCGAGTCCGAGCGGACGCTGTGCCGTATTGCGGTCGCCACCCTGACCGGTGGTCACACCGAACGGGTGGTGTCCGCGGACGGCACCAAGACTCTGGCTGCCCGGCCTGCTGACCGGCCGCGGGTGCCCACCCTGCCGGAAGTCGTGGAAGCGATGCAGCACCCCCCGCAGTCGGCTATGTCGGACCTGCCGTTGAGCGCCGCCGAACTGCGTGAGAAGACGGCCGATCTGATCATGGCGTTTCAGCGCCTGGTGGACGGTGACCTGCGAGGGATGTTTGACGGGCCGACAACTGTGGATGTTGACCCGAAAACGAAATTCCTGGTGGTCAATCTGTCGTCGGTCTTCGCGGAGCGGCGCGACGCCCTGCCGCTCGTCCGCATTTGTGCGTCGGCCTGGCTGCAGTCCGCCATGACAAAGCACTTGATGCCCCGTTACAACATCAGCGATGAATCTTGGGCCGATATGAATCACGGCACCCTGCGCTGGTATCAGGCTATGTTCAAGCTGGCCCGGCAGTACCGGGTGTCCAATGGTCTGGTATTCCACAAGCCCGGCGACATTATGACGGCGGGCGGGGCCGGAAGTGAGTCCGACCGTGTGGCGTCCAGCCTTCTGGCGGACGCGGGAATGGTCATTTTCTACCGACAGAAGGCCGATCAAATCGAGCTTTGTAAAAAGCTTTTCGGGGCCACCGATGCCGAATCCATCTGGCTCACCGGCCTGCGTCGCGGACAGGCCCTGTGGAAAATGCCGGACCGGTCGTTCATCGTCCAGCACGTCCGCAGCAGCATCGAAGCCGACTTCACCAACACCGACCCCGAGGCCTCGGCCGACGCCGGGGTGGACCTCGCCAAGGACGGCGGCACCGCGGTGGCCGACGACTCGACTTCGCCGGCCGCGGACGCCTGGGTGGACTCCTCGACCACCACGGCCTCCACCGGCCCGGCCTCGGACGGGGTGTACGCCTGATGTTCTCCGACCAACAGCAGCCCGGGGCCGGCGGTGGCGGCGGTGAGCCGGTGTACGTCGTCGTCGCTGTGGGGGTCGCCGCTGCGGCGGTGTCCTGGACACTGTGGCTCGCCGCCGCCCTGACGGCTCTGCTGTCCGGGCACGGTTGGCATGGGGACACTGCACGGCGTGGACTGCCCTTCGCTGGCCACCTGTTCATCAGCCGGGGGGATGCGGCCGGGGCATGGGCCGAGGGCGCCGGCGGCGGCGAGCTCGGCCCGGCTTGGCTGTACTGGGTGCTCGCTGTGCTCCTCCTCGGCATCGTCCTGGTGCTGCCGACCTGGGTCCTGATGGCCCGCCGCAGCCGGCGACGCGCCCGCGGTGCACAGTGGGCCCGGCGCGACCAGGAACGGCGCATGGTCGTCCCCGCCGATCCGGTACGGCGGCTGTGGCGGCTGACAGCGGGGCTCAGCAAGCGCACACGCCGCCTGCTCGCCGGCGCCGACTGCATGAGTGCGATCGCCTTCGGTCCGAACGGCAGCGGCAAAACGGTCAGCCTGGTGGTGCCCAACGCCCTGGAGTGGCAGGGGCCTGCGTTGATCTCGACGGCCAAAGGGCCTGACATCTTCTACATGCTCCGGGCGCGCGAAGCGGTCGGCCCGGTCCACGTCTTCGCCCCCACCGGTCTGCCGGGGTACCGCACTAGCCGCTGGTCGCCGGTGGCCTACGCCACCGACGAAGCGGCGGCGGCCCGGATGGCGCGCTGGCTGTGTGAGGCGGCCGGCATGGACGACCCGTCGTCACGGCCGTGGATGATGCAGGCCCGACAGTTCGTCGGGCCGCTCCTTCTGGCCGCCAACCTGTCCGGCTGCGGAATTGACGCCCTGGTGGACTTCGTGCAGCGCGGCAAGGCCGCGGAAGCCGACGTTCGGCAGATTCTCCAGAAGCACGGCGCACAGACGTTCCTGCGCCAGTACACGGGCGTGTGGAACAACCTGCACGCGGATGGAATCGGTTCGGTCCTGTTCACGGCAAACCTCATCATCGACCCGTATTTGAACCCCATCATCCGCGAGTCCGCTACCGATTCAGATTTCACGGTGGAGGATATTCTGCGGGACTCCGGGACGATCTTCGTCGTCTCCCCTCCGTCCGAGTCGAAAGCCCTGGGGCCGGTCTGCACCGCGCTCCTGGCGAGCCTCATGTACGCGGTGGAGCGCGAGTTTGAGCGGATCAATGCCAACTGGCAGGACAACGGCGGCGGGCGTCACTGGCTGTTCCGCTGGCGCCGCACCCCTGCGGCGCCCAAGCCTCTGCACCGCCGGGTCCTCCTCGGCCTGGACGAAGCCGGAAATGTGTTCCGCTTTCCGGAGTTGGCCAAGGTCGCATCGACCGGCCGCGCGCTCGGGGTCCAGCTGCTGGCAATTTTCCACGATTTCTCACAGCTGATTTCCATGTACGGGCAGGATGATGCCCGTACCATTGTTTCGCAGTGCAAAATGCGAATCGTTCTGCCCGGCCTGGCGGATGATGTGACGCTGGATTACTTCTCCAAGGGCTACGGCGAAACGGTGACGCAACGAACGTCCCACACCACCGGCTCGGACGGCCGCGGATCATCGACGGTCAGCGACCATGAAATTCCGCTGATCGCGCCGTATCAGATCCGCGAACTGGAACGCGGCCGGGCCCTTGTCCAGTACGACAACCTGCCGCCCATGCGGGTCCTCCTGCGCAACGCGGAAGCGGACCGGCACCTGCTCGCGCTCGCCAACCCCACGGCGGCCCCCTCGACCAAGACCCTGGAGAACGCCTGATGACCACGCCGGAACTCGCCGCCGCAGCCGCGGAGCTGCTGGACAGCCGCCAAGACTGCCGGTGGGTGCTCTCCGCAATGGAGCCGGCCGAACGTCGGCAGCTGCTGGAGAGGATGCGGCCCTGGGTGGAGTGGGTGGTGGAGGAGTACGACCACCTGCAGCTCGAAACGAAGATCCCCCGGTGCTGGTACCGGCACCGCGGCGGCCGGAATGAACTCCTCGGCCTCTACGTCGCGTGGGTGCGCGTGTACGTCGAACCCGGCGAGAATCAGCGCGAGCTCGCGCTGATCGAGTGGGCTGATGCCCTGGTCAAGGTCACCGGCAGGGTGAAATTCCCTGTCGAGTGCCTGGAGAACGGCGAGCACCACCAGCCGTCGTACACCGAACCCGAACGGTGGTCCACGGACGAACAGTTCGTGATGTGGTCCGGCACTGACCCGGTGATGACGGCCCCCGCGCACCACCCGGCGCCGTACTACCAGCCGCGTCCCAAGCCGGGGCCCGGCCAGATGCCGGCGCCGGCCCGGGCGCCGCGGCTTCCGTCGGCCGCGGGTCCCGGGCCGGCTCCGACCGTGCCCGCCGCCGTCCCGGCCCCGGAGCCTGCTCCCGCCGCCTCCCCGCTGGCGGCGTACCTGCCGGACTCGCTGCCCGCCTCGGAGATGCAGGCCAGGATTCAGGAGGGAGCGGCCCGGCAGCTCTCCGGTGTGGGCGCCGTGCTGTTCGGCGGCTCCTGGTGGATCGCCGCCGGCGACGGCAGCACCTGGGTGCGGCTCAACCCGAGCAACCCGGAGCACGTCCCCACCATCACCAAGCTGGAAGCCACCCGGGCCTCGATGGCGTAGGTAGCTCGGCCTCGACCTGCTGACCGAAGGGAAGATCCGTGACCGGCTACATCCCTACGTTCCCCGCTCCGGTGCCCGCGCGGCACCCCGCCGTGGGCGTCCTGCTGTTCACCGCGAAGGTGGCCGGCTGGCTCGCGCTGGCCGGCGTCCTGGTCCTGGTTCTCATGGTGGTCTGCGCAGTCCGCGCGTTCGTCCCGATCCTGAGGGCGGGCGGTGGCCGGCGGCGGTGGTGACCAGCGTCGTCAACGGCGGCGGCCCCGACTCGGACGAGTCGGGGCCGCCGCCGTTCCTGGTGCCCGCCGGTCTACAGCGCGACGGTGATGGACTGGAACCCTCAAGGGCTGATGACCGGCCACCAGCGTATCGGCCGCCTCGGGCGGCCATGGTCTACATGCTGAGTCCCGGCCCGGCGGCGTCCGCTCCGGTGGTGGCGTCGTAGGCGACTTCGACGGCTTCCGCTGCAGCCGCCGCGGCCGCCGCCCCCGCGGCGGCGCTGGCCACCGCGGTCACAACCGCGAGGGTGGCCACCTCCTCAATGAGGCTGGTACGGCCTGCCTCCTCCTGCTCGGCTCGGCCGCGCGGCAGTGCCGTGCGGGTCGCGTCCTCGGTGGCCAACTGGTCGTACTCCTCCGCCAGGGCGCCGGCCCGTTCTTCCAGCCGCTCGGCTCGGTAGCGCTCCCGCTCGGCCGCCGCCACGTCGCTGTCCCTGGCGGTATCCAGCATCTGCGGCAGGGTGCGATCCATCACCAGCCACTCGGAGTAGGCCGCGGCCCTGGTGGCCTCCGGGCCGGCGGCGGCCTCCAGCATCGCCCGGCGGGAGTCGAGTTCGGCAAGGCGGGGTGCGGTGTTGTCGATGTAGTCGCGCAGTGCGCCGGCCTCGGCCACCAACTCGCGCCGCTCCTGTCCCCGGACGGCGTGCAGCAGTCCAAGAACCGCCCGTTCCTTCAACCGTTCCTCGACGGCGGCGAGTTGGGCCTGTAGTTGGTCGGGGGTGCGGTCCCCGAGGCCTCCGACCTGCCGCACGTCGCGGTACTCGCGGTCCAGTGCCTGCAGCTCCTCGACCGCTGCGGCGCGGGCGCCCAGTGCGGCGTGCCGCTCGGTCAGCGCGGTGACGACTGGTCCACGGCGGGAGCGGGCTACCTCCATCGCGGTGGTGGCCTGCTCGGTCACCCGGCTGGCGTCGCGGCCGGCCTGAATCGCGGCCGACCGCACGTCGGCGAGCCGGCTTTGCAGTTCGGCGTCCGGGACGGTGCCGTGCGGCCGCTCGCGCCACGGTGGGATGCCGTCTTCGGCCGTTTCCCGTACGGGGTCGGGCCGCACGGAGGTCCGGACGCTCTCGGGGTCGAACGTCTGCGGCCGCGGCGCCGTAGGGTCGGCGGGCAACTCCTGGTTGATGCGCCACGCCAGCAGCGCGGGGACAGAGCGCACGGCGGGGGTGATCCGGGTCTGCTCGGCCGTGCGTCCGAGCACGGTCACCGGGTCGTGGCCGGCTCGCTCGACGCGCGCGAGGGTGGCCCCAAGGGCCGGCCACGCCGGATCGCCGGTCACCAGATCGGCGCGCGGCCCGAACACCCGCCGCACTACCTCGTGGTACTGCTCGTATCGGTCCTCCGCCATGGTGCTGCCTGCCCCTCCTGGTCGGCGTGCTACCTGCTGCGGCCGCCGTCGTCGGCGGACCGGTCCCACTCCTGATCGGTGTACTCGTACCCGTACGCCGCGTCCTGCTCGTGCTCGCGGCGGGCGTCGCCGGCCGCCGCGCTGATGCGGGCGGCCGTGCGCTGCAGCCCTTCGGTGAGGGAGTCGGCGGGCCGCTGCTCGGCCCTGATCTGCCGCTCGGCTGCCAGGGTCTCGGCGCTGGCCTGGGCCTCGGCCGCGCGTTGCTGCAGTGCGCGCACGTTCGCCTGGGCCAGGGCGGCGTCCTGCAGATCGCTGCTGCGGGCCTGGGCGAGCATCTGCGGCAGGGCCTGGGCGGTGGTCTCCCACTGCTGGACTGCGCCGGCGCGGGCCGGTGCCGGACCGGCGAGGCGGTCCAACCGCTCGCGCTGGATGTCCAGCTCGACCAGCCGCCGGGTGACCTGTTCCAACTGCGAGCGAAGCGCCGCGGCCTCGACGGCGGCCCGCTCCCGGGGGCCTCGCCAACGCGACCCCGCGCCGGCCTCGGCCTCGGCGAGCCGGGCACGGAGCTCGATCGCCTGGGCCCCGGTCGCGTCGAACTCCGGGGTGAGCTCGGCCAGGGCCTGGACAGCCTCCGCGCGCTGCTGCAGTGCCTCGGCCTGGGCCTGCACGGCCTCGGCGGCGGGGCCGGTGCCAGCCTCGGCCCGGCTCTGCTTCTCGGCGGCGGAACCGACGGCCTGGGCGGCGGCCGCGGCGGCCTGCTGGGCCTGCGTCAGCGCTGACACGTGGGCGGTCTGCAACTCCTCGTCGGTCAGCTCACCGTGCAGGCGCTCGCGCCACGTCGGCCGGCGCTCGGCCGGGGCCTGGTCGACGTCGACCGCGGCGCCGTCCACCACCACCTCGTCCACCTCGGCGGCCGGCTCCGCGAACTCGGCGGCCTGCTCCTGGTCCTCGGTCTCGGCCTGGGCCAGGGCGTGCGCGACCGCGCGCAGATCCTCGTCCGCGAGCTCGGCGTGGGGCCGCTCACCGCGCACCGGCCGGCGCTCGGCCGGGGCCTGGTCGACGTCGACCGCGGCGCCGTCCACCACCACCTCGTCCACCTCGGCGGCCGGCTCCGCGAACTCGGCGGC
>NZ_JBITZP010000051.1:45765-54183 GCF_044546945.1 Kitasatospora sp. NPDC053057
GGCCTGCTCGTCGGCGGCGCGGACGGCGGCCAGTGTGGCGGCTTCTCGCTCGGCTTCCACGATGCGGTCCACGCGCCATGCGAGCACCACGGGAAGCTGTTCCGCGTCTGTCAGGGAGCGGGCGGACACCGCGCGGTCCAGCACCGCGGCCGGGTCCAGTCCGGCCGCGGCAGCGTCCGCCAGGGCCTCGTCCAGTGCCGCGTACGCCGGGTGCGCCAGCACCGCGTCCGCGTCTACCGCGTGCTCGGTCAGGACGTCGCGCACGGCCTCGGCGAACATCGGCGGAGCCGCTGGCGTGGCAGCGGGCACCGGCCCGGTGGGCATCGGCTGACGCGCTGCCGGCACCGGCCCGGTGGCGGCCGCGGGCGTCGACTCTGCCGGGGTTGTGGGCGGCTGGATGAGCGGTTCCAGCGTCTCGCCAAGCTCCGTGATGATCAGCGACTCTTGGCCGTCGTTGGCGTCCAGCTGGGTGGCGAACGCGGCCACCGCACGGTCCATCGCCTCGGCGTCCGACGCCGGGTCGCCAAGGGTGAGCCGGGTCTCTTCGTCCTCCATGTCGGCGCGCGGAAGGAACAGCCGGACGGACACCCGGTCACGGGACAAAGCGGTGTAGGCGCCGTTCGCTGCCAGGCCCGGCCCGTACACCAGAGCATCGCTGACGGTGAGTCCCTGGGCCTTGTGCACGGTCATGGCGAGACCGTGGGAGAGGCCTCCGCCTGCGATGTACTCGGGCTCCAACCACTCGCGGACATGGCGGTGGCCGCCGCCGTCGACCTTCTCTCTCCACTCGACCAGCACGCGCCGCTGGCTGTCGACCTCGACCACCACGCCGCGGTAGCCGTTCAGGACGTCGGCGGCGTCTCCGCCCCTCCACGCGCGGTAGTCGTTGCTGCGGATCATCACAATGTCGCCGGTGGTCAGGGCGAGCGTGCCGCCGCCGGCCAACCGGTACTCGACGTCCGGGCCGGTGAGCTCGCCAAGCTCGCGCCGGATCGCGCGCGCGGCCACGTTGAGCTCGTCCACGGCGGCGTTCGTGGCGGCCAGCATCAAAGTGCTTGCGATCTGGTCGTGTACCGCGTCGCCGGGGTTCCTGATCTGCTGCCAGGACACCAGCATGGCCGCCATGGCCTCGCTGCGGGTGTCGGTGACGACGATCCGGCCGCGGTCGGCGTAGGCGCGCAGAGCCTCGCGCCGCTCGCCGTCGCGCCACATCTGCAGCGCGGCCCGCTCGATGGTGTCGCGCTGCCGGTAGTTGGTGGCAAGAGTGTGCCCGCCAACCACCTGGTGCACCGCAGCGAAGGCGCCGCCGACGCCGGGGGACTGCAGCTGCAGCGGGTCGCCGATGCCGACAATTTTTGTGCCGGTGGCGTTCGCGTGGACGAGAAGTTCGGCGAGCTGGCGGTCATCGATCATGGCCGCTTCGTCCAACACCAGCACGTCCACGCCGACCAGTCCGCGGGTGCCACCGCTCTGCCGGATGCGCTGCAGCAGCAGCGCCAGGGTGCTGGATTGGATGCCGGCTTCGGCCCGCAGGTTGGCGGCCGCCACCGCTGCCGTGGACGCGCCCAAGACCACGCGGCCCTGAGCCTCCCACGCGAGCCTCGCCACCTCCATGATGGTCGTCTTACCGGCGCCGGCGACGCCCACCACGGCGTCCACGCCGTGCCCGTCGACCAGGATGCGCCGCAGCACGGCGAGCTGTTCGGCAGACAGCACAAACCCCGGCTTGTCGGCCTGCTGGATGGCCTGGTAGGTGGAGACGGCCATCTGCAGCGTGGGTTCGTCCACCACGGCGGTGCCGCTGTTGAAGCGGCCGCGGGCCTGCGCGAGGATCGTCCGTTCGGCGGCCACAATGTCGGCGGTGGTATAGCGCGCGGTGTTGCTGAGGTGGCCCGGCAGACGATCGTCCAGCCTGATCGCCAGGCCTCGGTGCGCCAGTACGCGGTCCGTCAGCTCCTCGACCTGGGCCAGGCTCTGCACACCGGTCGGGATGGCGTCAGCGATGGCTGACAAGGCCTCCGCGCGGGTGAAATCCTTCCTATGGCTGGTCAGTCCCTCATCTGTGCGGAACACCCACCGGGCGATGCCGTCGACGTCGAACGCGTCGCGGGGAAGTCGCGCGGGCTCAGCCTCGGCCGACGGCGGCGTGGGCGGGGCCAGGACGGCGCCAAGGATCGCGGCCGGGTCGTGCCCGGCGGCCTCAGCCTCGGCCTGCCAGTAGGCGCGCAGAGTCTCGTCCGAGGCGGACACCGCAGCCTCGTCCTTGCGCCCGGCGACGGCGGCGGCCGCGGCCTTCTGCTGCTCGGTGGTGGTCTCCTCGAAGGGGATTCCAAGGGCCGCGAACAGCTCGCGTACCTCGGCACTGCGCTTGGAGAACAGGCGCACGGTCTCGTCCGGGATACCGGTGATCTGCCACACGTCGGTGTCCGGGTTGCGGTGCCACTCGATGCCCCACCGCTCGTTCGTGACGGCCCGGACTCGGGCCTGCATCAGGCTGTCGATCGCATGCGCGTGCCGGTACAGGTCGCGGCCACCGGCGCCGATCGTGCCCCACTGGCCGTCTTCACCGCGGCCCATGTTGGCGAGGGTGACGTGGCCGTGCAGGTGGGGGTCACCGTAGGGGGCATCGCCCACGGGGCGGGCGCCGCGATGGAAGTTCACCCACCCCATGAGCCCAGACGTCCGCACGCGCTCGCCGCTCTCTCCGTCACCGTGGTGACCGCGCATTCCGTAGGCGGTCCACTCTTCGGCGGCGGTGACGGCCTCGGTCAGGGAAGCGGTGAAAACCTCCTCCAGCTCGGCGGCGAACTGCCCGTCCGCGAAGGCCAACACAATCGAGTAAGCCTTGGGCAGGGTGATCGTCAAGTCAAAGCCCTGGTTGCCTACCTGGACACGTTCATTCTCGTTCTGCAGGGCCTTCTCCATGGCGGCCTGGCCGTACAGCTCGATGGTGTCGATTCTGAGCGCATCGGCGAGCTTGGCGACGTCTCCGAGGCGAACGCGGTGGGCGTCTCCGAGGCGCTGGACACCCCGTTCCATCCGGCCGTACGTGTCCCGCTTGCGGGCGCTGGTGAACAAGTCCTGCGGCTCGACTCCGCGTTCTGCGGCAACACGCTGGATCGCCTCGACCAGCGGCCGCGCGGCCAGCTTCCCACTGGAAGCCACGGCCATTTTGGGCTCCACCAACCGCTCGCCGGTCACTGGGTTGATGCCCTTCATCATGGCTCGCGCCATGTCGAACTGCTCGCTCGTCAGCTCGCTGCCGGGGGTGATCCCGAACTCACGCAACCCGCTGCCGATCCACATCAGCGGGCGTTCGTTGATATCCATCCGGTAGGCAATCCGGGGGTCGGCCTCGGCCTCGGCAGCGGCCCGGTACTCCTCGCCGTAGACGGCCGTCGCTTCGCCGGCCTTCGCGGCCGTCAGCAGCCCCTGAGCGGTGCTTGCCTTGATCCGGTAGGAGTCCCCGCGGACGTCGGCCTGGTTGGAGACCCGGCCCCAGATCTGGCGCTGCCGATCGCTGCTGAACAGCTCGGCCGGGTCCACCCCGAGGGCCTGCGCGTGCGCCCGGATCGCCTCGACAGCCGGGCCTGCTGCCACCAGCGAAGCGTCCGCGGTCGCGCACCCATGCCGACCAGTCAGCCGATACTCCACCTTGGCGCCGTCAGCGTCGGCACCGAACGCGGTCACCCACGCCACGGCGACCACCGCCCGCCCTCACTGCCATGGCGACGGGGGAGCGGCCGCACAGCAACGGCGGCCACCCCCTCGTCAACAGCCATGGCGTCCAGCACGTCCGGTCAGCTCGTGCCAGTCAGGACGGAGAGAACCATGAACCGGGTCGACGCCTGCACGTCGTCCGGCAGCTCGGTGCCCAGCCGAATCCATCCCTCGGGCAGGCTCTCGGCCTGCTCGCTCAGCACCTGGAGTGGTGCCGGGTCGGCAGGGTCCTCGACCCACCGAACCATCGTGCTGACATCGGTGCCGGACCGACCGGCGGCAAGCAGATAACGTGAGAGAAGCGCACGCCCGCTCGACTGCCAGGGCGCGCCTTCGGCGCCGCCGGAAGCACCGCTGATCAGCTCGGCGGCCACCTCCTCGGCCCTAGCCGGATCGGCGCATTCGCGGATCACCTCGGGCGTCAGAACGCCCTCAATCGTCCTCGCAACCATCGCTCTGTGGTCCCCTTCCTGATCCAAGATCAGTTAGCGAAGCGTATCGTCACAAAGTGACGATACCTTAGCACTGTAGATGATCTTGTCCTTTTCGGTGGTTTCGGGGGTGTGGGGGCGGAGCACCCATGGGTGGGTGCCGGGGGAGGGCGGCAACGTGCCGTAGGCGCGTGGTAGTGACGGGTCGAGAACAGAGGTGCACTCTGCCGACAGGAACCGTTAGAAACGGTGGGTGGTCCAGTTCGTCGAACCGTCAGGCCTGCTACCTCGTCAAGGTCAGTCACCGGGGAGCGCTGGCGCCGACTCCCGGGACTTCGATACCGCGGTGCGGAATGTTCCGCCCCGGACGGCGGCGTGCCGGGCTACCATCGGCCCATGGCAGACAAAAACGAACCGCTGACGGTCGCTGAGATGCGCCGCCGTCGGCGCGCACAGGAAGCCCTAGAGACTCGCGTCAAGGACACGCTGGACGTCCTGGTGGTGAGCACCCATAAGGCGGCCACCGATGCGGCCGCGGCGCTCAACCTCGCGCAGGATGCGGCAGACGAAGCGCTGGCGCTGGCCGCCAAGGTCTACGGCTCCGCGAAGGTCGCGGCAGAGCTGACCGGCCTTCCGCTCGCTGAGGTGGAGCGGGCCGTCAAGGTTGTGCCCGCCAAGCGGGTCAAGGGGCTGCACGAAGAACTGCAGACCAAGGCCGAGGCCAAGCTGTCCAGCGGTGCCTCCCGGCGCCACGGCAGCGAGCCCTCCGGCAACTCCGACGACTCGTCCACGGCGGCCACCCCGGACGACAACAACGGGGCGGGCGGGGCGAGCGTTCCCGGTCAGGTCTCCACCGGCCCGGTGGCCGCTGCCGACCAGTCGGCAGCATCCGTTAGCTGAGCGTGGACGGCCGGCTGATCCGCGGCCGGGGTCGCTCCGCCTGGGTGCGGACCGGCCCCGGCCGCGGCGTGCCCAATGGCCGTCAGTCCAAGGGTTGCGCATGAGCCTGGAGCCGTGGCAGCGCCCGCCCTACACGGACCCCGAGACGTGGCGCCGGTTCGTCGCCAAGGTGGTCCGGACGGCCGGCTGCTGGATCTGGGTTGGTGCCGTGTCGGACGGCTACGGGATGTTCCACGATCCGGCGAACCAACTGCACGGCCGGCGGTCGCCAACCGTGCGTGTCTCCCGCTTCATATGGGAGGCGTACAACGGGCCGATCCTTGCCACTCACGTCATTCTCCACGAGTGTGATACTCCGCTATGTGTCCGGTACGAACCCGGGGTCCAGCACCTCGCGTCCGGTACCCAATCGGCCAACCTCCTGATGGCTGCAGGCCGGGACCGAATCAGCAACGGCTCCCGACTCGGCCGCGCCGATCTGCGCGGCCAGCATCAGCAGTCGCTCGCCATCCGGACGGCGATGCTGTCCGCCGTCGCCGAGGGCACCACCGACCCCGACCGGCTGGCGGAAATCCTGGCCGACGTCATCGCCCACGGCGACCCACACGCGACCCAAGGCCGGCTGTTCTGAAAGGGAGAAGCGTGGCGACCCCCGCCCGTCTAACGGATGCCGAACGGCTCCTGGTGGACGACCTGATCACCTCCACCTCGCTGGTGCCCGCGCGGCCCGGCTACCGGTACGTCAACGCCCTGGCGCTCCTGCTCGACATCGGCCGGCTCTTCACCCCCCGGCCCTGGCCGGGCGGGGGACCGCCACCGGGCGAGCCCGGCGCCTGCTACGTGGAGTCCGTCCTGTGGGCCTCGGACTCCCCGGACGGCCTCGCCTACGTGGAGGGCGTGACCTGGACCGGCCTCTACGCGCTCGAACACGCCTGGTGTGGCGGGCAGGACGGCATTGTGCTCGATCCGACATGGGATCGGCCTGGCCTGGCCTACCTCGGGCTGCCGGTGCGGGCCGACGTCGCGTCACGCCTGATGTGGGAGCACAGAGACCCCCTGCTGGCCTACGGCACCGTGTGCACGGAGTGGCTGCGCGACGGCGTCCCCGGCGAGCTGCTGGTGGACGTCGGCCGGCGGATACCGGCGGAGTAGATCCGCCCGATTCTGCAGGGCCTCTAACGGCCCGTCCGCACCACCAGTGAGGCATCCGTGAACAGCGACCAGACCACCGTCCCCGCCCCGATCTTCGGTGGCGCTCCCGTCGGCACCGCGGCGGGCGCCGCCGCCCCCGCCGCCGCTCCGTTCGGCACGGTTCCGGTGGGGGTGCCGACGCCACCTCGACCGGCCGGTTCGCCGACTCCTACAGCAGCGCTGGCGGGGCCTTGGACACCGGCCGTGGCCGGGCCGATTCGACGGCGGGCCGGCCTCCTCTCCTTCGCCCCCGTACTGGCCCTCCCCCTGGTGCTCCTGGTGGCCGCCGAGGCAGGCGAGCTCAACCGGCCGGACGCGCCGGTGCTGCAGCCGGTGGCGGGCCAGTGGCAACCCCTGACGGTCGCCCCGGCGTCGGCCGCCCGGCCGTCGGCCACCCCAGCCGCCACCCCGGCCTCGACGGTCACCGCTGTGCCAGTGCCTTCGACCCCGGCCGTGCCCCCTACAGCCGACCCGGTGGCCGTCGACGGCGACGTGAGCGAGCCGGACGCGGAGGCGGTGCCCTCGACACCGGGCAGCTCGTCCAAGCGGCCTCCGGCCGGGCGGCCCACCCGTCCGTCCGCGAGCGCCGCCCGGCCGCCGGCAGCGGCGCCCGCACAACCGGCCCCGGCGCCGCCCGTCGGCGCCCCGGTGGTGCCGCTGCCGGGCGGCGGCTCGGGCGGGCTGTGCACCGCCGCCCAACAGGCCGGGCAGTTGCCCCCGAACTTGGTGCAGCTCTGCCACTCGATGTACGGCGGCTGACGGCCGCACGGGCCGTCAGCTTCCGTTAGATCCACGCCCGTGACGAAAGGGGCCGGCCACCGCACGGTGCGGTGGTCGGCCCTCTCCTTGGCCGCTGGGGGGCCGGTGGCAACCGTTAGACCCCGCCGGGTCGCCGACCCCGCAGCCTCCCCAACAGTTCAGCTGCTGGCGTCGGATGCTTCTCCCGGCAGCGGGTCCTGTCCGGGCACAAGCTCGATCACTGGCCCGATGGGCGGCAGCCCCCCGTCCTTCGGCGCCTTCGCCGGCTTGCGGGGCTCCGCCGGCTTCGACTCGCCGGTGTAGGTCTCCAGTGCCTGGCGCAACCGGTGCCCGGCCTCGGTGTCGGGCAGTTTCATCGCGTTGACCCGCAGCGAGCCGACCGACCCACGGGCCTGCCTCACCTCGTCCGGCTTGCCCGCCTCGATCGCCCGCCGGAGCTCCTGCAGCCGCTCGGTAGCCTGCTTTGACAAGCCCGGCTCGGCGCCGCGCAAGAACGGCTCTGCGGCGGCCAACAGCTCGGCCTCGGCCTCGGCCCCGGCTGGGTGCGCCGGCACGGCGGACGCCTTCGGGCTGTCCGGCTGATCGGCCGGCTCCACGTCGGCGGCCGCGGCGGTCGACGCACTGGCCTGTGCCGCTTCGGCGGCGCGCTGCTCGGCGGCGGCCAGGGCCTGCGCCTGGACGGCAACCTGGGCGGCGAGCTCGTCCCTCTCGCGTTCGGCCGCCTTCTGCTTCCGCTCGGCGAGCGCCACCAGTTGCTCGGCCTTCTGCCCGGCCGCGGTCGCCCGCTCCTCGGCGAGCCGGCGGAGCTCGACGGCCACCGCTTCGGCCTGCCGGGCCGTGCTGGCGTCCGCCGCCGCGGCGGCCGCGGCCACCTTGGCCTCGTCCCGGTCCTGCTCGGCCAGGACCCGCAGCCGCTCGGCCTCGGCCCGCCCGGCCTCGGCCTCGCGCTGCCGGCCCTCGGCCACCCGCTGAGCCGCCGCCGCAGCCTCGGCCGCCTCCCGCGCCTGCTCGGCCTTCTCCACGGCGGTGTTCTTCTCGGCTTCGGCCTCGTGCTGCCTCTGCTGGGCGCGCTCGGCGGCGGCGGTGGCGTCGACAGCCTGGCGCCGGTAGTCCTCGGCCTCGGCCTTCGCCTCGGCCACCTGCCGCTCGGCGGCGGCCACTTGCTGCTCGGCCTTCTTCTCGGTGGCCTCGGCCCGCACGTCGGCGAGCCGGCGGAGCTCGACGGCCACCGCTTCGGCCTGCCGGGCCGTGCTGGCGTCCGCCGCCGCGGCGGCCGCGGCCACCTTGGCCTCGTCCCGGTCCTGCTCGGCCAGGACCCGCAGCCGCTCGGCCTCGGCCCGCCCGGCCTCGGCCTCGCGCTGCCGGCCCTCGGCCACCCGCTGAGCCGCCGCCGCAGCCTCGGCCGCCTCCCGCGCCT
>NZ_JBITZP010000052.1:0-51250 GCF_044546945.1 Kitasatospora sp. NPDC053057
TCCAACTTGAGTCTCGACACCTCAAGGATCACAGAGGACGGCGTGTTTCACGTCCAGCCGCAGATCAGCGCACCCACACATGCGGCAGGAGAGCCCGAAATAGAGGGAACCATCGAGGTGGCTCTCCGCTGGTGCGACTCCCACGAGGAACGGGTCGCAAGCTATGCCAACAGCCGGCCGACCACCGGCGGCGGCACGCATGAGCTCGGCTTCCGCGACGGCCTGGCGGCCGCGGTCACCGCCTACGCCCGGGAGCAACAGCTGCTCACCCCGTCCGACCCCGACTTCACCCCCACCCAGCTCGGCGCGGGCCTGACGGCGGTCGTGTCCGTGAAGCTCGATCGCCCCGAGTTCGAGGGGGCCACCCGCGACCGACTGGGCAACGGGCCCGTCCGCGCCTGCGTCGCCGACGCTGTCCGAGAGCACCTGGCCGCCTGGCTCCGCGCCAACCCGGCGCAGGCGACCGCGGTCCTCGCCCGGATCTCGATGACCACCCGCCACTGACAGCAGCACACCGAAGACTTGGCGGCCTGGCCGGCTCTGGTTCTCGGCCAGTCTGGGAGCCGAGGTCACCCTGCCGTTCCTTGCCGTCTTCGCCTTCCTGAGCGCACTCCACGCCAGTCTGGCGGGCACCCGCATCCCCTGGTGAGCGGTTCCTCAGTCAGGTGTCCCCGCCCGCCGCAGCTCCGGTGGTCAGTGGTGTCCCCGGGCGTGGAACGCCATGGTGGCCCAGACGAAGCCGACCAGGGTGATGGCGATGAGCCAACCGAGCGCCAAGTAGGCGCTGTTGCCGATCTCACTGCCCATCAGCAGCCCCCGCAGCGTGTCGATCACCGGGGTGAAGGGCTGGTACTCGGCGAACCAGCGGATGCCCACCGGCATCGAGCCGGTCGGAACGAAGGCGCTGCTGACCAGCGGCAAGATCTGCAGCGGCAGCGCCGCGGTGTTGGCGCCACCCGGGCTCTTGGCGGCCGAACCGAAGGCGATGGTGAGCCAGGTGATGGCGAGGCTGAGCAGTGCCAGGAGGCCGATCGCCGCGAGCCACTCGATCGGGGTGGCAGTGGGGCGAAAGCCCATCAGCAGCGCCACGGCGAGGACCAGCACCACGGTCGCCATCGTGCGGATGAAGCCGCCCAGCACGTGCCCGGTGAGCACCGCCGCGCGGGAGATGGGCATCGTACGGAAGCGCCGGACGATGCCCTCCGTCAGGTCGACGCTGACCGTCACAGCGGTGCTCCCGCCGCCGTAACACACCGTCAGGAGCGCCATGGAGGGCGCGATGTAGTTGAGGTAGCCGGCGCGGCCGACCGAAGCGCCGCCCACGCCGCTGCCCAGCGCGCCGCCGAGGATGTAGACGAACAGCAGGAGCAGGATGATCGGCGTGGCCAGGCCCGACACGAGCATCACCGGGTACCGGACGCCGTGCCGCAGGCTGCGGCGCAGCATGGTCATGGTGTCGCTGATGGCGTAGGGGAGGGCGCTACTCATCGGACGGTCTCCTTCGATCCGCTGGAGGGGCTGGTGAGGGCGAGGAAGACATCGTCCAGGTCGGGCGTGTGGACCGTCAGTTCGGTCACGTCGATGGCGGCCGCGTCGAGCTGTTCGAGCAGGTGTCGCAGGGAGTGGACGCTGCCGTCGCTCGGAAGCCGCAGGGCCAGCGAACCGCCGTCGCGGGAGACTTCACCGAGCGTCTCGGTCGCGGCGCGCAGGTGGAACTCATCGTCGAACTGGAGGCGGATGTAGCTGCCCGGGACGCGCCGCTTGAGCTCGGCGGCGGTGCCTTCGGCGACCAGCTTGCCCTGGTCCAGGACGGCGATGCGGTCCGCCAGTTGGTCGGCCTCTTCCAGGTACTGCGTGGTGAGGAAGATGGTGACGCCGTCCTCGACCAGGCGGCGGATCACCTGCCACATGGCGTGCCGGCTGCGGGGGTCGAGACCGGTGGTCGGCTCGTCGAGGAAGATGACGCTCGGCCTGCCGACCAGCGTCATGGCGAGGTCCAGTCGGCGGCGCATGCCGCCGGAGTAGGTCAGCGCCCGACTGCGGGATGCGTCCACCAGGTCGAACTGCTCCAGCAGTTGGTCGGCCCGTCGGCGCCCCTCCTTCCGGCCGAGGTGGTGCAGGTCGGCCATCATGATCAGGTTCTCGCGGCCGGTGAGGAGATTGTCCACCGCGGAGAACTGGCCGGTGACACTGATCGCGGCACGCACGGCTCCGGGGTTCCGCTTGACGTCGTGGCCGGCCACTAAGGCCTGACCGCCGTCGGCGGCGATCAGCGTCGAGAGGATCTCCACCGTGGTGGTCTTGCCGGCGCCGTTGGGGCCGAGCAGCGAGAAGATCGTGCCTGCCGGAACGTTCAGGTCGATGCCGTTGAGGACCATCTTGTCGCCGTAGGACTTGCGCAGCCCGGTGACGGCGATGGCCGTGGGGGGATTGGTCACGCCCCTTCCTTTCGTGATTTCGGGGTGACGAATGTGACTGATGGTCAGACGCGGCGGATGTCGACGTCGCCGTAGATGGTGCGGGCGCGCAGCTCGATGGCCCCGTCGGAGTTCGTGGGCGCGTTCGCCTCGCCCAGCGCGTTGTTCAGACTGCCGATGAGCGTGCGAGCGTCGAGGTGCGCCGAGGTGCCCGCGCGGACTCCGACGCCGACCGAGCCGCGGGTGGTCTCCAGCGCGACCTTGCCCCGGGTCACCTCGCTGACGCGGATGTCGCCGTTGGTGTTCCTGACCTCAACGCTGCCACGGGTACGCCCGATGGAGACATTCCCATTCATCGCATTCAACCGCAGATCGCCGGCGACATCACCCAGGTCGGTCGTCCCGCTGAGGTTTTTGATGGTCGCCGAGCCCTGGATGGTGTCAATCTTCAAGTCGCCATGCGTCGCGGTGATGTCGGCGTTGCCCACGACCCGGTTGACCGTCACGTCGCCGAGCGCGGCCTCCACCCGCAGCGCTGCCGTCTCCTCCAGATCGACGTTCCCGCAGGCGGACTTGAGGCTGAAATCGCCGAGGCGACCCCAGCTCGAAAGGTAGCCCAGGGCGATCTCACCGCGCACGTCGGAGCCTTCCGGCAGTTCGATCGACACGTGGACCGCAGAGTCCTTCTCCTCCTGGGCGTTGCGGTTGCTCCAGCCGAACAGCCCGCGCCGCTGCTTGGGTCCGCGGATCAGCAGCTTGCCGTTGGCGTATTCGACGGTGGTCTGCTCCGCGGCCTTCGCGCTGGCCTCGCTGTCGTTGCTCGGGCGCACCGCGACGACTGTGTCGGACCGCTGGCCGGCCGTGATCTCCACGTCGGCGACGACGAATTCGAGCGAGGCGGAGATGGCGGTGGGAGTCTCGAAGATCGGCATGACATGGCCCTTCTGGCGATTGGCGATTGGTGGTTGGTGTGACGGGTGGTGCGGTGGACCGGTTCGTCCTCAGCGCTTGCGCGGGTCTAGCTGGTCCAGCCCTGGAACTTCTGGTCGCCGCCCAGGCGGCGGCTCGCGGAGCGGCGCCGCCGTTCGGCGGCCTGCACGGCGGTGGCGGCGGAGCGGACGAGCCACGCGTTGGCCGACAGGCCCTCCTCGGCGGCGGACTCGTCCACCTGCACCTTGAGGCGTTCCGGCATCCGCACGGTGATCCGGGACAGCGGGCCTTCCTCGAAGCCGGGCGGCGAGGCGGGTTCGCCGATCGACTCCGGCGTCTCCTCGGCCTGCGGTGCCATCGTCACGACGAAACCGGGGTTGCTGCCGCGGAGGCGGACGTCCACCGAGCCGGTCTGCAGACCTGCGCTGATCTCCTCGGCGGCTTCCGAGACCACCTCCAGGAAGGTGAGCCGGATCGCCGATTCCAGCGGTACGGCGAAGCGTTCCAGGAAGGCTTCCGCCTCCTCGCCACCGGCCGTGCCGGCGACGGCGAGCGCTCTGCTCAGGTTCGTGACGTGCGGCGTGAGGTCCATGACGTCACCGTAGCGTCGTCGATGACGTCACTGCAAGCATCGATGACGCCATCGATGCCGCAGGGTGACGTCACCGGATGTCCGGATGTCCTGTCACCCGGACATCAATGCGTCACCGGCTGCCCGGCGGCCGGGTCGATTTCCGGATTCCCGAAACCTTGACGGAGTTCTTCGCGTGAATCTACGTTGACGATCTGCATGGGCTTCGGCGTCCTGTCGGGGCAGTTGATTGCCAGATTTTCGGAGTCGGGACCAGGAGTTCCCGTCGGGGGTCTCCCCGGCTTGTGGGCATCCTCTCTAAAAACTGAGGTGGCTTATGGCCGTGCGTGAACGGGAAAACGCTGTCAAGGAGCTTCAGAGGCGTCAAGGAGTTGTCGCCGCGCAGGCGGACCGGGCCGCGGAAAGGCAGCACTCCAAGGGGAAGCTGACCGCCCGGGAGCGAATCGACCTGCTGCTGGATCCGGGGTCGTTCGTGGAGCTGGACGCGCTGAGTCGTCCGGCTGCTGCTGCCGGCGAGATCGTGGAGAGCTACGGCGACGGCGTGGTCACCGGGTACGGCAGTGTCGACGGCCGGCCGGTCTGCGTGTTCAGCCAGGACGTCACGTTCATGGGGGGATCGCTCGGCGAGGTTCATGCGCGCCGGATCCTCAAAATCATGGACCTGGCGCTCAAGACCGGCCAGCCGATCATCGGGATCAATGACGGCGCGGGGGCCCGCATCCAGGAGGGGGTGGTCTCCCAGGCGCTGTATGCCGAGATATTCCGGCGCAATGTCAAGGCGTCCGGGGTGGTGCCCCAGCTGTCTCTGATCATGGGATATTGCGCCGGTGGGGCCGCTTATTCCCCGGCGCTCACCGATTTCGTTGTGATGGTCGACCGGACATCGCACATGTTCATCACCGGCCCCGACGTGGTGAAGGCGGTCACCGGCGAGGACATCAGTCTGGAGGAGCTGGGTGGCGGCCACACCCACAGCGCCCGGTCCGGCAATGTGCACTACCTGGCGGCGGACGAGGAGGAGGCCATCCTCTTCGCCAAGGACCTGCTCTCGTTCCTTCCGGACAACAACCTCTCGCTGCCGCGGTCCTGGCCGGGAGACGCACTGGGCGATGATGCCGTCGACTCCGAGGTCGAGCGTCGGCGGAAGCTGGACGAGATCATCCCGGACTCGCCGTCGCAGCCGTACGACATGCGCGACGTGATCGCGGAGGTGGTGGACGAGATCGGGTTGGTCGAGGTCCAGGAGGCGTTCGCCCCGAACATCATCGTCGGGTTCAGCCGGATCGAAGGCGCAAGCGTGGGCATCGTCGCCAGCCAGCCGTTGCATCTGGCCGGCTGCCTGGACATCAACGCGTCGGAGAAGGCTGCACGGTTCGTCCGCACCTGCAACGCCTTCAACATCCCGGTCGTCACCTTCGTGGACGTCCCGGGCTTCCTGCCCGGCACCGAGCAGGAGTGGACCGGGATCATCCGGCGGGGCGCGAAGCTGATCTACGCCTACGCGGAGGCGACTGTTCCGCTGGTCACCGTGATCACACGCAAGGCGTACGGCGCCGGTTACGACGTCCTGGGGTCGAAGCACCTGGGGGCGGACATCAACCTCGCCTGGCCGAACGCTGAGATCGCGGTGATGGGTGCGGAGGGGGCGACGAACATCGTCCACCGCAGGCGCCTGGCGGAGGTCCAGGCGGCCGGTGGCGATGTCGAGGAGCTGCGGGCGACGCTCCGGCGCGAGTACGAGGACAAGCTCTGCAATCCGTACGTGGCGTCGGACCGCGGCTACATCGACGCCGTCATCCAGCCCTCGGCCACGCGCAGCCATGTGGCGCGGGCGCTGCGGAACCTCCGGAACAAGCGCGACCTCTCGCGCGGCGAACGGGGCAACATGCCGCTGTGAGGGCACTGGTGAGGTCGCGTGGGACATCGGAGCGGGTGTTGTGGCAGGAGAGCCGCGACACCCGCTGCCGCTTGTGCGCGCGCGGCGGGCCTGACCGGCCGGGCACGGTCGGCTCACAAACGGTGCTCGGTCGACTGCCTTGGGTGGTCGACCTGGGTAAGTCGCGCCGGGTGTCGACTCCCGGCTTGCCGCCTAAATCACGAACGCGTTTCACTCGTACCGTTCGCGTCTCAGCCGGGTCGGGCACGGAAAATCGGTGCTGGTCCACGGCGACCGGGCTGCGCGCGTCTCGCCGGTATCGGACATGTTGTTTGGGGGAACTCAGTGGATTTCTGTTGGCATCGCGGCACCAGCCGGCAGTTCGGAAAGCCCGGATCCTCGTCGGTCCAGTGACCGTCGTGCAGCCATGGGCCCGGATTGTCGGGATGGATTGCCGATTCGCACGGCTGCCGGTTCGGCCGCAGCCCTCGCGGCTCCTCTTCGTCTGTCCATTTCTTCTCAACGCGGAGGCATGCTGATGAATGCAATGACCGGTTCTGGTGCCGAAACGGCCACCGAGCTGGCTGGAACCACTGTCCCGGTGCATGGCCGCTGGAGGGTCGGTGCGGACAGCCGGCGCGGTGAGGTGCTCACCACCCGGGTCGGCCTGCAGATGCCGTCCGACCTCAGCTTCGACGCCTGGCAGCGCGCGGGCGGCCAACTCGCGGGCGTCGTGGACTCGTCCTCCTGGTGGTTGGGTGACTGGCTCGTCTTCGGCAAGGACCACTATTCCGACCGGTACCAGCTGGGCATCCGCACGGCCGGCCTGAAGTACCAGACGCTGCGCAACTATGCCTGGGTGTCCCGCCGGTTCGACTTCCAGCGCCGACGGGACAGCCTGACCTTCCAGCACCACGCGGAGGTTGCCTCGCTCCCGATCGAGAAGCAGGAGATGTGGCTCGACCGCGCCGAGCAGAAGGGCTGGAGCACCAAGCAGCTGCGCAACTCCATCAGGGCGGCCAATTCGGTGACCGCCCCCGAGCGGTCCCAGCTGGACATGGTCCGGCAGCTGACGCTGCCCGGCAGCCGGATCAATTGGTGGCACCGGGCCGCCGAGCACTCGGGTGTGGACTTCGAGAAGTGGGTGCTGGTGACGCTCGACAACGCGGCGGAGCTAGCCCTGGACGACATGGACGGGGTGACGGCCATCAGCGCCTGACATCCCGCCGGGGCCCGAGAGGGGCACCGGCGGCCGGCTCCGGAGCCATCCTGCACGCGGGCGGCTCCGGAGCCGGTCCTGCGGTCAGGGGAGCCTGCTCATAAGCTCGGCGGTCTCCCGGTGCCCCCCGCAGGCGCGCTGGGCGAAGGACTGCTGGACCCGCTCCCGCACCTCGGGCGCCTGCTCCTGGCTCAGCTTGAACATCCCCTCCGCGCCGGTGACGGTCACTCGGAAGGCGCCGACGCCGGGAACGATCTGCCGGAAGTAGCCGAGGGAGTCGGTCATGTTCCAGCCGGTCCCCAGCCCGGCCTCGAAGGCCTGCACGGTGGCCTTGACCACCTCAAGGGTGTCCTCGATCGATTCGATCTTCTCCACGGTCCCGTGCACGTGCACCGAGGTGAAGTTCCAGGTCGGAGCCGCAGGGCTCTTCTTGTACACGGTCGGGGAGACGTAGCCGTGCGGCCCGGTGAAGGCGAGTAGCACGGTCTGCCCTGCCTGGAGCGACGTCCAGTGCGGGTTCTGCCGGTTCATGTGGCCGAGCAGGGTGGCTCCGGAAAGGTATTCGGCCCACTCTCCGGTCATGGCCGGGTCCGGAATAACGGGCAGATGGGTGGCGAACGGTCCGTTCTGTGGACTGCCGTTAGTCGCCAGCAGGGCCAGCGGATTCCGGCGGATAAGGTCCACCATCCAGGAGTTGTCGGGCTGTCGGTACTGCTCTGGAACGAACATTCGGAAACTTCCTTTCAGCGGTACACCGAAGATGCCTTTCCGATCCGCTGCGGGCAGCATGGAAAGCGCGACTGGGCAATGGCGCGCGTGGTCCCGGCATGTCCCGTTGCCGGGACATCGGTGAATGTCTGTTCGCGTAATTGCACACCCGTCCGAGTCGGCGTCGCAAGTGGACTTGGTGTTCCTGTCAGGAATTTGGTGCGGGGCAGCCGCTACTGCCGAGCAGAACAACCTGCCCACCCTCCGCCCCGCCGCAGCCCTCCACCGCTGGCTGCTCACCCACGGCACCCCACGGCCTGACAAGTCCAACAGCGCACCGATTCGTCTCGGCCGCGAAATAGGCGGCCGCCAACCTGATGGTCAACGGCCGCTTCGTTCGCGTCTGGTGTCTCAGCTCACTTGGAAGCTCTCGATGTCCGACGTCGTACTGGCGAATCCATTGGTCGAGATGACCCTCAGCTCGACCCGCGTTCCCGGGGGGAACTGGGTGCGGTCGACCGAGATCATGGGGTCCTTCAGGCCAACCCCGACAGTCTGCCAGGTCTGCCCGCCGTCGGTGCTGACCTGGGTGGCGAAGGTCTGGCCTTCCTGCTGGGGCTGGCCGAAGTCCAGGTTGAGCCCGAATCGCCCTTCTCCCGCCGTTGCCTGGCGGGCGCCGCGCAGGGCCGGAGGCGGGGCTCCGGGGCGGAAGGTGTCCACGACCTGTCCGCCGACGAGCAGTTCGATCGAGGTGGGGTCGGCCCCCATCGGGAGGACCGCGTCGACCAGGCCGGTGCGTTCCTGTCCCTGCTCCGGGTCCGACGTCAGCTTGACGGTGACTGGGAAGTCGACCGGTGGCGCACCGCCGGCCTGCTGGACGCGCAGAACCACCGGGACCTCGCCGTCCGGGCCGCCGGCGGTGGGTCCGGTGCCGTCCGGGCGTGCGGCCGGGGCCGGCTGGGCCGGCGTTTCGGCGGCCGCCGACACCGGGTTGACGAAGCGGATCGAGCCGTCACGGCGGGTGAGGTCGACCGTGCCGACGACGCTGACGAGTCGTCCGGCGTCGGGTCCCGCGCCCTGCGCCGCTTCGCCGGGCGCGGGCACAGGTGGCGGCGCCGTGGTCACCGAGAGTTTCGGGAACCGGTCGTCAGGGCGGCCGCCGCTCCCGACCGTGGTGACTCTCAGTACGCGCTCGGCAGTCAGGTCCGGAGCCGCCGCCTGGGCTTCGGGCGGCGCCGACGCGCCGGCCGCGAGGGTGTCCTCAGCCAGCAGGCGCTGGCGGATGCCTTCGTACGTGTAGCTACACGGCCATTGGTAGTTGCAGTACGTCATAACATCGTGCCACTGCACACCCGGCCTGGCGGCCATCGGCAGATTGAGCTGGGGGTCGCCGACGTCGAACCCGACGAAGCTGTTGGGGGTGTCGGCGAGCTGTCCGTTCTGGAACGGGTAGTTCTGCAGGTCGTCCTTCGACTCACCGCAGAATCCCGGGTGCTTGCGGCCGAAGGTGTGGCCGAGCTCGTGCCCGCCGTACCAGTCGGCGTAGGAGCCGTCGAAGTCCCAGCCCCAAGTCGCCGCACCGCAGGGCGAGGAGGCGACGGTGGTGGGGTCGGGAGTGGCGGGCACACCGGAGGCACAGCCGCGCAGGAAGAACCCGCCGTCGGCCACCTGGCCGATGTAGTGGGTGCGCCGGTCGGCGCCGGAGCTGATATCGAGGGCGCGGATGGCGGCGAGCTGGGCGTTGGTGTCGGTGCATTGGAAGGGTGGGGTGGCTGTGACATCGATGACGGCGTGTGGCGCCGTGATGACGTCGGCCACTGGGTAGGCGCGCCTGAGCCAGCTGACCAGGAAGTTGTAGTCGGTGTCTCGCGGGGTGTAGGTGACTGGGGGGTTGCCCATGGTGTAGCGCAGTCCGAGGACACGCACCCGCAGCGGCGGGGAGTCCTTGAACCAGACGGACGGGCCGCCGGCCGAGCCGTTGATCGGGACGGCGGCACCGGTCAGGGTGTCGGTCAGGGAGATCGCGCTCACGTTGAGTGCTCCCGCGGCCGTCAGTGCGGGCGGAACGATGAAGTTGAGGCTCAGAGCGGCGTCGGCCCGACGGGTGGGCACGTCCTTGGGCGCGGTCGGATCGAGGGAGATGGTGTTGGCCGAGGAAACGGTGATCGGTGGATCGGTGGGCGACCGGAGCAGGGTCGCGGTGCCTGTGACGCCGGTGGTGGGACCGCTCGCGCCGCTCACGTAGGCGCGGATCACGGTGATCTTGCCGGCGATCAGGGTGACGCTGTGCTGGAGGTCCTGAATGGCCTGGGTGACCTCCACGGCATCCAGTACGGCGAGCGTCTGAGTAGTCATGACTGACCCCTTGGACGAGCGTTCCGGCTCTTTCAGGTTATGTCGATCGGGGGCTGTTCGCCGTTCGGCGGCGGCGCCAGAACGGGCTCAGAGGCCAGCGCTGCTCCTTGTCGTATGTATGCGCATGGTTGCGTCGGTAGGCGGCCGCGATCCCGTCCAGGAACGCTGTGTAGTCGGCGAGCGCGGCGCTGGTCCGCCCTGCGCCGGCGAGGCAGTCGGCCACGGTCCGTCCGGCGCGCGCTCCGGTGTGCAGCGCGGTGAGGATGCCCTGCGAGGAGAGCGGGTCGAAGGCGAGGGCGGCGTCCCCGGCCGCCACCCAGCCGGGCCCGGACGCCGGGGTGAGTCGCAGGCCGTGGGCGGGTGCCCAGCGCGGCACGGGAGTTGCGGTCGGACTGTGCCCGGCCAGGCGGTGCCGAACGTGAACTGTGCGGCTGAGCGCGCGCCAGAAGCCCTGCGGGGTGCGCAGGGAGGGGGCGGCGAGGTCGGCGTCGGTCAGGTGCGCGACCAGCCGCCCGGCCGGGATCCGGGTGGTGTACCACCAGCCGTGCGGCGCCGCCTCCACCAGGGTGCGGGCTTCGACGTCCGCCGGTTGCGACTGGCGGTGGTCCGGGAAGACGGCGTACGCGGCGACGAGCCGGTCCTGCCGCAGCCGGTGGCTGTGGCGGCGGCCGACGACGCAGCGTCGGCCGGTGGCGTCGACCGTCCAGCGGGCGGTCAGCTCCGTCACGGCGCGGGTGGCCCGGTCACGGACGATCAGGCGGTCGTCGAGTCGGTCCAGTACGGCGGCCCGCCGCAGTTCGGCGCCGGCCGCGACGGCCGCGTCCCGCAGGAAGGCGTCGAAGCGGAGCCGGTCGAGGTGCCAGCCGTGCCCGTACGGGTCGAACAGGTGGCTGCGGCCGTACAGCCTCGCCGACCCCCAGGCGGCGTACGTGCCGGTGGAGACGGGGTGGCCAGCGGCCAGGAATCCGTCCAGCAGCCCGAGGTCGGCCAGCAGCGGCCGGGCGGCGGGCGGTAGGAACTCCCCGATCTTGAACACTGGCTTGAACACGGGTCCACCGGTGGCCGGGGTCTGGTCGCCGTCGTCCAGGAGTTGGACGCGGTGGCCGGCCCGGGCCAGGACGAGCGCCGCCACGGCGCCCGCCGGACCGCCGCCTGCCACCACGGCGTCGACGGTTTCGGACGGGCGCGGGCGGGCCGGTGGGCGAGGGCTCACCGGCTCGACCGGAAGCGCTTGACCTTGTCGATGAACCCGGCCGAGACCTCCTCGTCGGGAGCGTCCGTCATGGTGACTGCGGTGGCCACGGCGGCCGCGCCCAGGACCGGGTCGGCGCCGCGGTCCACGTGCACGGTGACCAGGTTGCGCCCGGCCGGCGGGGCGGGCTCGGGCGGGAAGCTCACCTCGGACTCCACGAGGAGCTCCGCCGGGAGACGGGGATCGTCGGTGGGACCGGGCCGGCGCTCGACCACGCCGAGCTTGCCGAAGTCCTGCACCATCGCGTTGATGGCGGCGACGTAGTCGCTGGGCAGCCAGCGGAGCCAGGTCCGCCGATTCTGGAACGCGGCCAGCCGGTCGGCGATCGGCCGGGTGGTGTCGACCACGACGTCGTAGTCCTCCTCGGCGAGCACGTGGTTGGGCACCCTGGCCGGCCAGAAGGTGGGCAGGTACGGGTCGTACGGGCCGAGGCCGAGGGAGACGCTGTACTCGTAGCCGGACCGGCAGCTCGCCGTGTCCGTCTGCCAGGGCACGGCCATCCACCGGGTCAGGTCGCCCGGGCCCTGGGCGTGCAGCGGTCCATCGAGGGAGAGTGCGGTCTCCGGGGTCAGCGTCTGGCCGTAGAAGGGCGGGGGAGGCGCCAGCGGGTCGCGGTGCCGTACCCGGAACGGGCTGCTGTACAGGGTGGTGTGGCGCATCGGCCAGGTCAGCTCGCAGCCGGGGTGGAAGGCGTCGGCGAGGCAGAACGACAGGGCCGCCCGGTCGAGGGTCTCGGGCTGTTCGGCGAACGGGACATCGTCGAGGCCGGCAGGCGGTTCGGCGTTCGGATCGTAGTCGTCGACGAAGTCCCCGCGGGCCCAGCGCTGCAGGAGGCGGTACTGCAACGGGGAGAGCGTCATGTGCTGGCGCACGGACTGGGGCGGCAGGTTCATTGCGTCGCCGTAGACCGCGGGCCAGGGCACGGGTGACACGCCGTCGCGGTCGTAGTTGCGGACGGAGAGCCAGATCTGCCGGCGGAGCTCTCGGTGGACCGGCGAGGGGTCCGCCAGCTCGGCGATCCGGGCAGGATCGAGGAGGTCCTCGCGGCCGCCGAAGCCGAACTGGGTGGCCAGGCCCTTGTTGACCCACTGCAGGCCGGACAGCCGGCGCAGTACCGGCAGCACGTCGCGGGTGAACGAGACCTTCGGTGGTTCGTCGAGCAGTCCGGCGCTGAAGAAGGCCCCGCGCACCAGGTCGTACATCGTGCGCACCGAGACGAGTTCGGGCGCGTAGTTGGGCGGCGCGGTCACCACCCAGGCCGGTTCGACCGGGATCGGCCGTCCGTCGATGCTCACCTCGGCGGTGACCGGGCCGTCGGAGACGTCGTCGTGCCAGCCGTCGTTGTTGGCGAAGGTGTCGGCGGGGGTGCCGGTCGCCGAGGCCGAGAGACCGTGGCCGCCGAGGAAGATCAGCCGGCCGCTGTCGTCGGTGCGCAGCTCCCCGAGGTAGACCGGCTTCTCCATGAACGTGCCGGTGTCGAAACGGTATTCGGGTCGGCCGGAGCGGTTGCGACCGCGTACTGACCGGGGACCCGGGTCGATGGTCAGGAGACCGCGCTGGTCGGCCGGGATCTTGGGATTGCGCAGGTTGCTGGGGTCGGCCTGGCCCGCCTCCGGGATGTCGAAGGCGATCTGGAACTGGTACCAGGCCGCCTTCGAGTTGGCGACGTGCACGGTCCAGCGCAGGTCGGCGTTGTCGGCGGTCAGTTCGGCGACCGGCTCGCCGGCGGCGTTGTAGCCGTAGACCCGGAACCGGACGGCCTGGCGCTTCAGAGCGCCGGTGACGTCCTTGTAGCTCCCGGCAGGCAGCGGGGCCGGCTCGTCGACCTCGGGGGCGAGGACGAAGTCGTCCATCATGCTGTCGCCGACCCGGGCCACGCCGATGGCCGGGTGCACGGCGGCCCGGACGATCCGGGTGTCGCGGGCCGCCGGCGGGGTGATCTGCGGGCGGGCCGGGCCGGGCTCGGCCGTCGGGACGCCGTTCACGTCGCGGCGTTGTTCGGCCGACGCGAGGTAGACCGTCTTGCGCACCTCGCCGATGCTGCCGATCGGGCGGTGCTCCGCGAGACTGTGCCACGGGTTGAGGGAGAGGTTCTCGCCGTACGTGGCCTGGCCGCGGACGGTGACGTCCTGCTGTTGGAGGGTCAGCCGGGCCACCTTTACGGGGGCGCTCTCGGACTCCTCCCAGCGCACGGTCGCCATGTCCAGAGGCATTCTCTCGTCGTCGGTGCGGAACTGGAGCATCAGGTCGAAGGCCGCCGGACCTGCCGCGAGCCGGTGGACCAGGTCGGCGCCGAGGTAACCGGGGTTCTCGTCGGGCGGCGTCGCGGCCGGGTCGCCGGGTTGGCAATCGGCGGGCACCAGCTTGTACTTGACGAAACGGTCGGCTCCGAAGGCATAGGGGAGCACGCCCCAGTAGGTGGCGGTCAGCACGCTCTGCTCCACCTTGGCCATCGCGTCGAGGATCTCGCGGGTGACCGGGTGGGCTTCCAGATACCTGTCGTAACTGCCGTCGATGACACCGGCCTTGGTGAACTCGCACATGTCCTGGGCGGTGTCGACGAAGAAGACGTCGTGGTTCTGCAGCAGTAGGTCCTGGGTGCCGGCCTCGGTGTAGTCGTCCAGCAGTTTCGGGCCGGGCACGCCGAACAGCTTGATGCCGATGCCGAGGGTGGTCTTCAGGTCGGGAAGGCCGGGCACGGTGTCGCTGGAAAACCGCACCCAGGCGGTCAGGCCGCCGGGTTGGGTACGGGCGGCCTCCAGGAACCCGACGCGCAGCTCGGCCGGCAGGTCGTCGGCGACCGCGAGCGTGCCGCGGGCGACGCCGTGCGGCTTGAGGAACACCGGCCGTTTGACGGGATCCTGGCCGCGGGCCATTCGCACGCCCTGGGTCAGGTCCACGAACATCTGCTTCAGGGCACCGGCCGAGTCCTCGGCACAGCCTGGAAGGGGCGGCATCCCCGCAGTGTCGTCGAAGGGTTCGGGGGTCCCGATCATGCTGTGCTCCCGTCGGTGCGGTGGTGGGTCGGGGCCGGCGAAAGCGCGGTCGGTACCGCTCGCGGCTTCCGGGCCCCGTCCAGCGTGCACGAACCTTCGGGGGATGGCGCGTCGGAGTACGCCCGAACCGACCAGGAGGCGGGCCCGGAGCGGGCCGGCTCACTCCAATCGGCCAGCAGCGGTCGCCCACTCCGGGCCCCGGTGACAGCGTCGTCGGTGGGCCGGCGCCGCCAGCGGCCGGCCGTCCAGTCCGAGGGAAGTCCGAGGGAAGGAAGGGTCATGGCCAGAGAAGGACTGCGCGTCACCGTCCAGGGTGATCTGCCGCACGACGTGCTGGAGAGGATCGGGGACTCGGTGCGCCGGGCCGTCCTCGACGAGGTCGCGGAGCTCGACCTGACGCCGCCGCTGCGTGAGGTGCCGTTCGGCAACGCGAAGAGCCCGGCCCACGACGCGGCGGACGCCTTGATCAATCGGCCGGGTCCGGTCGGGATCGCCATGGCGCCGGAGGAGTAGATGGGCGCCGCCGAAGCCGGGTCCGGGACGACCTGCCCGAGCAGCCTGTGCGCCCCGGGCCACCTGCTGCTCGGCATCGTCCGGCCGGACGGGACCGTCGCCGCGCTGCGCCGGCCGCTGACGGTGGACGCCGACTTTGTAGCCCGAGCCTCCGCGCCGGGCCGGCGCCCGCCGGAGGCGCGGTTCCGCTTCGCCGGGCCCTGCGTCGGACCGGCCTGCGGCCAGTGGGCGGAGGAGCGCTGCTCGCTCGGCGACGCTGTGGCGCACGCAGCGCACGAGGCGGGCGTGGACGCCTCGGGCACCCCGCTTCCCCCGTGCGCCGTCCGCCCCACCTGCCGCTGGTGGCAGCAGGGCGGCCCGGCCGCGTGCCACGTCTGCGACCACCTGGTACACACCTCCAGCTGAAGGGGTGACAGCTCCCAGTCACCGGCAGTAGCTGCGGCGGGGTGGTCAGCCCTGGGACCACTTTGGAACCACACGTGCTGTTCGGAGGCCGCCCGGCGGGCCTGTTCTCCCGGTTCTTCGGCGATGGCCGTGTCGGAATCGTCGGCGTCATGGGCACCCGCAGCTCCGACAGCGCCGTCGTCATGGTCTAGCGGCTCCCAGGGTGCCGGGGTGCCCTTCGCCGTGCCCGGCGCCCCTCCCGTACCGCTCGAGCCGCGCTTCAAGACCGGTCGCCATGCTCGGCGGATGCGCGAACCGAACGAACGGCTCCTCGATCTGCTGGCCGTGCTCCTGTGCGGGCTGGCGGCGCTGGGGCAGATGGCCGGCTACGCGGCCCCGCCGCCGCAGCCCCGGCCGGACCGGCGGCCCGGGGAGCCGGGCGGCCCTGCCGGGGACGGCCCGCCACCGGGGCACCCGGAGCGGCTGCGCCCCGACGTGCCGCTCAGCCCGGTCGAGCGGCGGCTGACCCGGCGGCTGCGCCGGGTCTCCGGGTGGACGGAGCCGCCGTGAAAGGCGCGCCGCCCCGGGGCCCGTGGCCGGCCCGTCCTCAGGAGGGCGCCCGTGAGGCCTGCGCCGCCTCGGGCGCCGGATCCGGGAGCGTGCCGGATCCGGCGGAGCCCGCCGTGTGGCGCTCCAGGAGCGGCCCCGTCATCAGCGTCGTGACCAGGGCCATCACCACCATGGCGGTGAACATCCGGGTGTCGATCACCCCGAGCCGGTGGCCCACGTTGAGGATGACCAGCTCCGTCAGGCCCCGGGCGTTGAGCAGGATGCCGAGCACCCGCGCCTCGCGCCGGCTTGAGCCGGTGGCCCGGGCGGCGGCGACCGCACCGACGAACTTGCCGGCGCACGCCGCCACCAGCACCGCCGCCACGACGGCCAGGCCGCGCAGCCCGAGGCCGGTGAGATCGACGGCCAGGCCGGTCACCGCGAAGAAGGCCGGCAGCAGCAGGAGACCCGCCCGCTCGATCTGCTCCGGGATGTCGGGCGCGATCGCCTCGATCCGGTCCCGGGGCACCGCCGCACCGAATATGAACGCCCCGAACACCGCGTCCAGGCCGATCTCGGCCGTGACCCAGGCGGTGATCAGGGTGCCGGTGACGAGCACCGCGTGGATCCACGGCCGGGGGAGGGGGCGGCGCCGGCCGGGGGCGAGCAGCCGGGAGAGGAGCGGACGGACGACGCCGACCAGCACCAGGACCACCACCGCCGTGTCGAGCGCCAGCCGTCCCAGCGACCAGAGGCCCTTGGCCTCCACCACCGCCACCACCACCGCCAGTGCGCACCAGGCGAGGAAGTCCTGGAAGGCCGCGCAGGCCAACGACAGGCTGCCGAGCGGGTCGTGCTGCATCCGTCGCTCGGCGATGATCCGGGCCAGGACGGGGAAGGCCGTGATGGACATCGCCGCGCCCAGGAACAGGGCCGGGCCGAGCCACCCGTCGGTGCTCAACTGGGCCTTGTCGAACCAGGGGTAGAGCAGCACCGCGAGCCCCACGCCGAGCGCGAACGGCAGGGCCACCGAGCTGAGCGACACCGCCGTCACGCGGCGCCCGGCGCCGCGCAGGTGGCCGACGTCGAAGCGCAGGCCGACGGTGAACATGAAGAGCACCAGGCCCAGTTGGGACAGCACCCGCAGGTAGGACTGGACCTCCGCCGGGAACAGTGAGGCGTCCAGGTGCCCCGGCAGCAGCCCGAGCAGGCTGGGCCCGAGGGCCAACCCGCCGACGATCTCCCCCATCACGACGGGCTGGCGCACCCGGGCGGCGATCCGGCCGCAGACGAACGCGCTGGCGAGGACGACGGCGAGGGCGAGGAGCACCCCGCTCGCCGTCGCCGAGTCGCCGGGGGCGGCGATCGCCGCGCGGCCGCTCACCGCCCCGCCCCGGCGAGCAGATCGGCGCGCAGCCGGACGGGCGCGGTGCCGAAGGCGATCCGGCGCAGCACGGCCCCGTACAGCGGAGTCCTGGACACCAGCGCCGCCGCCCGGGGGCGCACCCTGGAGGAGATGCGCCCGGTGGAGAGCATCATGCGGCTCTGGACCTGCTGGATCCGGGTGATCCGTTCCACTTCGGGGCGGCGTTGCCGTTCGTACGGGCCGAGCCGGGCCGCGCCGGCGTCGCCGCTGCGGACGGCCTCGACCAGCACCGGGTGGGCCGCGACGGCGTCACGGATGGCCAGGTTGATCCCCTGGGCGCCGATCGGGCTGTGGGTGTGGGCGGCGTCGCCGATCAGGAGCAGGCCGTCGCGCACCCAGTGCTCGGCGCTGCCGGAGAAGACGTCCAGCAGGGAGACGTCGCCGAAGCCGGTGATCTCCTGGCGGATCAGGTCGGCGTACTCCGGTGCGGCGTCGACGAGTTGGGTGACGATGTGGCCGATGCCGCGGTCGGCCAGCTTGCGGAAGCCGCCGTGCGGAAGGGTCCAGCCGAGCTGGAGCGCGTCGGGCACCGAGCGGTAGCTGAGTACCGGATTGCCGCCGGCCCGGAAGACCCGGACGTCGCACGGGCGCCGGGTGTCCGTGCGCGGCGGTGTGCTCAGCCGGAACCACAGGACGTCCTGGCTGAACAGCTCCTGGCGCCGGTAGCCGATCCCGGCGAGCGAGCGGACCTTGGAGAAGCGGCCGTCCGCGGCGACGACGCAGCGGGCCCGCACCACCCGGTCGGGGGAGCCGCCCGCGCCGCCCGCGACCACACCGCGGACGAAGCCGCCTTCCTCGATCAGGGCGGTGGCCTTGGCGCCCGCGAACTGGCGGAACCCTTCGTGGCGTTCGCAGGCCGTGAGCAGTTCGGTCAGCAGGTGCCGCTGGGGCAGGCTCAGCAGGCAGTTGTACGGCCCGGGCAGGCGCCGGTAGTCGCCGTCGATGAGGACGCGTCCGTGCTCCTCGAGCAGGAAGCGGTCGTGCTCGACGGCGCCGTGCGCCCGGGCCGGGCCGAGCACGCCCAGCTCGTCCAGCAAGGCCTGGCCGCCGGGTTGGAGGATCTCGCCGCGGTAGGCCCGGTCCAGGGAGCGGCTGCGTTCCAGCACGGTGACGCGCAGGCCGGAGCGGACCAGCAGCAGGGCGAGGGTCAGCCCGGCCGGGCCGCCGCCGACCACGCAGATGTCGGTGTCGATGTCCATGCGGCCAGACGCTAGGGGGCGCCCTTCGACGCCGGTTCGCGTCGTCTTCCCGCCGCCGTGCGCGCGGCGCCGCCGCCGTCGTGCGTGCGGCCCTTCCCGCCACGGCGGGACGGCTGGCGCCGGAGGCGCGTGGACGGCGGCTCGAAGCCGCCGCGAACGCCTGCCAGGACGATCTGATCCGGCTCAAGTCCCCGCCCGCCCGAGCCCGCGGGTGGGGCGGACGGACAGGAGGTCAGGGCATGACGCCGGACACGCACGGGGAGACCGACAGGGGGAGCAGTGGTGGGAGTTGACGACGGCCGCCGGCGCGTGGTGGTCACCGGGATCGGCGTGGTGGCACCGGGCGAGGTGGGCACCAAGGCGTTCTGGGGGCTGCTGACGGCCGGCCGGACCGCGACCCGGACGATCTCGAACTTCGACCCCTCGCCGTTCCGGTCCAGGGTCGCCGCCGAGTGCGACTTCGACCCGCAGGCCGCTGGACTGACGCAGCGCCAGATCCGTCAGTGGGACCGCACCGCGCAGTTCGCGGTGGTCGCCGCGCGCGAGGCGCTGGACGACTCGGGGGTGTCGGGCGTCAACGACCCGATCCGCACCGGGGTGATGGCCGGCACCGCCTGCGGGATGACGATCAGTCTGGACCGCGAGTTCGCCGTGGTGAGCGACGAGGGCCGCAAGCGGCTGGTCGACGACGCGCACGGCGTCCCGTACCTCTACGATTACTTCGTCCCGTCCTCGATGGCCACCGAACTGGCCTGGCTGGTCGAGGCGGAGGGCCCGGTGGGCGTGGTGTCGACCGGATGCACCTCGGGGATCGACGTGATCGCACACGCCTGCGACCTGATCCGCGACGACGCGGCCGACGTGATGCTGGCCGGCGCCTCGGACGCGGCGATCTCCCCGATCACGGTGGCCTGCTTCGACGCGATCAAGGCGACCACACCGCGCAACGACGAACCCGAGAGCGCCTCGCGCCCCTTCGACCTGACCCGCAACGGCTTCGCCCTCGGCGAGGGCGCGGCGATGTTCGTGTTGGAGGAGCGGGAGCACGCGATCCGGCGCGGCGCGCACATCTACGCCGAGGTCACCGGCTACGCCGGGCGCTGCAACTCCTACAGCATGACCGGGCTGCGGGTCGACGGGAACGAGATGGCCGAGGCGATCCGGGTCGCGCTCGGCCGTAGCCGGATGAACCCCGAGGACGTCGGCTACGTCAACGCGCACGGCTCGGCGACCAAGCAGAACGACCGGCACGAGACCGCCGCGTTCAAGCAGAGCCTGGGCGACCACGCCTACCGGGTGCCGGTCAGCTCGATCAAGTCGATGATCGGGCACTCGCTGGGCGCGGTCTGCGCCCTGGAGTTCGCCGCCAGCGCGCTGGCGATCGAGCACTCGGTGGTGCCGCCCACGGCCAACCTGCACGTGCCCGACCCCGAGTGTGACCTCGACTACGTGCCGCTGGTGGCACGGGAGCAGCGGGTGCGCACGGTGCTCAGCGTGGCGAGCGGCTTCGGCGGCTTCCAGAGCGCGATCGTGCTGGCCGAGCCGGAATGGAGCCGGGGATGACCGACGTCGTGGTGACCGGGATCGGCGTGGTGGCGCCGAACGGCTGGGGCGTGGCGGAGTACTGGGGCGCCACGCTGGCGGGCCGGTCCGGCCTCGGGCCGCTGACCCGCTTCGACTCCACCGGGTACCGGGCGCACGTGGCCGGGGAGGTGAACTTCACGCCCGAGGAGCACCTGCCGGGCCGACTGCTGCCGCAGACCGACCACATGACCCGGCTGGCCCTGGTCGCGGCCGAGGAGGCGCTGGCCGACGCGGGGGCGGACCCGACGACGATGCCGGACTTCTCCGCCGGCGTCGTGACGGCCGCCTCGGCCGGTGGCTTCGAGTTCGGCCAGAAGGAACTCCAGGCGCTGTGGAGCAAGGGCCCGGCCTACGTCAGCGCCTACCAGTCCTTCGCGTGGTTCTACCCGGTCAACACCGGGCAGATCTCGATCCGGCACGGCATGCGCGGCCCCGGTTCGGCCCTGGTGGCCGAGCAGGCGGGCGGGCTGGACGCGCTGGCCAAGGCCCGCCGGCACGTCCGCGAGGGCACCGCGCTGATGCTGGCCGGCGCGGTGGACGGCTCGCTCTGCCCCTGGTCGTGGCTCTGCCTCACCCGCAGCGGCACGCTCAGCCCCCGGCGGGACCCGCGGCGGGCCTTCCTGCCCTTCGATGCCGACGCCTCCGGCGGGGTGCCGGGCGAGGGCGGCGCACTGCTGGTGCTGGAGACCCCGGAGCGCGCCGCCGAGCGCGGGCAGCACCGCCACTACGGGCGGATCGCCGGCTACGCGGCCACCTTCGACCCCCGACCCGGTTCCGGGCGCCCGCCCGGGCTGCGCCGGGCGATCGACACGGCGCTCGCCGACGCCGGGATCGGCCCGTCCGACGTCGACGTGGTCTTCGCCGACGCCAGCGGCGTGGCCGAGCAGGACCGCGCCGAGGCCGAGGTGCTGGGCGCGGTGTTCGGCCCGCGCGGGGTGCCGGTGACGGCGCCCAAGACGATGACCGGCCGGCTGCTGGCCGGCGGCGCCCCGCTGGACGTCGCGGCCGCGCTGCTCTCCCTGCGGGATGGGGTGATCCCGCCGTCCGTGCACATCGGCCGGCCGGCCCACCCGGACCTCGACCTGGTGCGGGACCGGCCGAGGCCGGCCCGGCTGGGCAGCGCGCTGGTCCTCGCCCGCGGCCACGGCGGCTTCAACAGCGCTCTCGTGCTGACCAGTTGACCGGGCCGGCCGACCGCCCGGCCGACCCTCCGGATCCGACAACCGACCCACCGATGTGAGGAACAGCCATGGCAGAGTTCACCCTTGACGACCTGATCGCCGTGCTGAAGGAGGCTGCCGGAGCCGACGAGGGCATCGCCCTCGACGGCATCCTGGACGTCCCCTTCGACGACCTCGGCTACGACTCGCTCGCCCTGTTCAACACCCTCAACACCATCGAGCGCGAGCGCGGCATCACCCTGCCCGACGAGACCGTGGTGGAGGCCGTCACGCCGCGGATGCTCCTGGACGCGGTCAACCTCGCTCTCGCCACGGCCGGCTGAGCATGTGCGGAATCGTGGGGGTGGTCGACTACGACGCCCCGGCCGAACACCGCCGGGACCTGCTCCAGGCGATGACCGACACCATGGCCTGCCGGGGGCCGGACGCCGAGGGCCTCTGGTTCGGCCCCGCGGTCGGGCTCGGTCACCGGCGCCTGTCGGTGATCGACCCCGAGCACGGCCAGCAGCCGATGACCGCGGAACACGAGGGCCGCGGCGCGGCGATCACCTTCAGCGGCGAGATCTACAACTTCCGTGAGCTGCGCGCCGAACTCACCTCGCACGGCCACCGGTTCAGGACGTCCTGCGACACCGAGGTCGTCCTGCGCGGCTACCTCCAGTGGGGCGCCGCGTTGGTCGAGAGGCTCAACGGGATGTTCGCCTTCGCCGTCTGGGACGAGCGCAGCGAGGAACTCCTGTTGGTACGCGACCGGATGGGGGTCAAGCCGCTCTACTACTGGCCGACCGCCGCCGGCGTGCGCTTCGGCTCGGAGCCCAAGGCCGTCCTGGCCGACCGGACCCTGCCCCGCCGGGTCGGCCCGGACGGGCTTTGCGAGGTGCTGGACATGGTGAAGACGCCCGAGGCGGCCGTCTTCTCCGGGCTCGTCGAGGTCCGTCCGGGCCAACTCGTCCGGGTGGGGCGCAGCGGGGTGCGCCGGCAGACGTACTGGCGACTGGAGGCCCGCGAGCACACCGACGACCTGCCGACGACCATCGGCACCGTCCGTGACCTGCTCGCCGACACCGTCACCCGTCAGCTGGTCTCGGACGTCCCGCTGGGCACGCTGCTCTCCGGCGGCCTGGACTCGTCGGCCGTGACGGCGCTGGCCGCCCGCAGTGGGCCGGTGCGCTCCTTCTCGGTGGACTTCCGGGGCGCCGCCGACGCCTTCGCCTCCGACGCCGTCCGGCGGGAGGCGGACGCGCCGTACGTGCGCGAGCTGGCGGGGCACGTCGGAGCGGACCACCTGGAGGTGTTGCTGGACAGCCCCGGCCTGTCGGACCCGGCGGTGCGCTCCGCGGTGCTGCGCGCCACCGACCTGCCGCCCGCGTACTGGGGCGACATGTGGCCCTCGCTCTACCTGTTCTTCCGCGCGGTGCGGGAGAACGTCACGGTGGCGCTGTCAGGCGAGGCCGCGGACGAACTCTTCGGCGGCTACCGGTGGTTCCGCAACCCGCTGGCCCTGCGGGCGGCCACCTTCCCGTGGCTCACCCCGGGTTCGGCGCGCTACTTCGGCGGCAGCTCGCTGTTCCAGCCGGGTCTGCTGGACAAGCTCGACCTGGACGGCTACCGGGCGGCCCGGTACGCCGAGGCGCTCGCCGAAGTCCCGGTGCTGCCGGGCGAGGCGGCGCCCGAGAGGCGGATGCGCGAGATCGGCCACCTGAACCTGACCCGCTTCGTGCAGACCCTGCTCGACCGCAAGGATCGGATGAGCATGGCGGTCGGCCTCGAGGTGCGGGTGCCGTTCTGCGACCACCGGCTGGTGGAGTACGTCTTCAACGTGCCCTGGGAGATGAAGAGTTTCGACGGCCGGGAGAAGAGCCTGCTGCGGGCGGCGGTGGCCGACCTGCTGCCGCGCTCGGTGGTCGAGCGGGTGAAGACCCCGTACCCGGCGACCCAGGATCCGGGCTACGAGGGCGCCCTGCGGGCCGAACTGGCCGGGGTGCTCGCCGATCCGGACGCTCCGGTGCTGCCACTGCTGGACCGCGAGCGGGCCCTGGCCGCGGCCGCCCGTTCGATCGGGGCGGTGAGCCGGCCCTACGACCGGGGCAGCCTGGAGCTGGTGCTGTGGCTCAACTCCTGGCTCGCCGAGTACGAGGTCACGCTGGACCTGTGACGTCGGCGGCGTCCGCGCCGCCGCCCGCCGCCGGGGGCAGCCCCTCGGCCAGGACCGCCCGAAGGCCACGCAGCAGCCGCAGCGTGGCCTTCAGGTCGTCCGGATCCAGGCCGCCCGCGAGGTGCTCCATCCACAGGCGTTCGGCGGGTTCGATCCGGGCGAGGGCATCGGCGCCCTTGGCGGTCAGCGAGACCAACGGGGCCCGCCGGTCGGCCGGGTTGGGGGAGGTGCTGACCAGGCCCTCCTCGACCAGCTTCACCACGGTCTGCTGGACGGCCTGGCGGCGCAGCCCGCGCTCGCGCGCCAGGTGGGCGGCGCTCTGCGGCCCCTCGGCCAGCAGCCCGAGGACCTGCCAGCGCGCGGAGGTGAGCCCGAAGCGGGCGGACAGCGCGTCGCCCGCGCGCAGCAGGGCTCCGTTGACGGCGAACAGTTCCGTGGTGATGTCACTCAAGGTCTCGGCCGCGGGGGAGAGGTCGGTCATGGGGGCAGCCTAATCGCAGGCGCTCCACGGCCAGCCTAACCTCGTCCGGGCCGGAGTTCGGCAAGAACTTGTCATTCCGCCGCGGCAGCCACTACGCTCAACTCGACAAGACCTTGTCGATTCCGTGGGAGAAATGGGAATGGCGAACGCCACCTCGCAGACCGGCGAGGCCGTCGCGGACGAGGCCGACGGCCCCGCCGGCTTCACTCACCGCCAGATCATCACCGCGCTGTCCGGGCTCCTGCTGGCCGTGCTGCTCGCCGCACTCGACCAGACGATCGTCTCCACCGCGCTGCGCACGATCGGCGACCAACTGCACGGCCAGACCGTCCAGGCCTGGGTGATCACCGGCTACCTGGTCAGCTCCACGATCGCGATGCCGTTCTACGGCAAGCTGTCCGACATCTACGGTCGCAAGCCGCTCTACCTGGCGGCGATCGTGGTCTTCGTCGTCGGCTCGGCGGCCTGCGCGATGGCGAACTCGATGGAGACGCTGGCGATCGCCCGCGTTGTCCAGGGCTTCGGCGGCGCCGGGCTGATGTCGCTGCCGACGGCCGTCATCGCCGACCTCGCCCCGGTGCGCGAGCGCGGGCGCTACTTCTCGTACCTGATGATGGCCTGGGTGGCGGCCAGTGTGCTCGGCCCGCTCGTCGGGGGTCTGTTCGCGGGCGCCGGCGAGATCCTCGGGGTGACCGGCTGGCGCTGGGCCTTCCTGATCAACGTGCCGCTCGGTCTGATGGCGCTGGTCAGCGTGCGCAAGGCACTCAACCTGCCGCACCGCAGGGTGGACCACCCGATCGACTTCCGGGGTGCGCTGACCCTGGCGCTCTGCCTGGTGCCGCTGCTGATCGTGGCGGAGGAGGGCCTCGACTGGGGCTGGGGATCGGCGCGTTCGCTGACGCTGTTCGTCGTCTCGCTGATCGGCCTGGTGCTGTTCGTGCTCGCCGAGCGGGCCCGCGGGCTGGAGGCGATGGTCCCGCTGCGGCTGTTCCGGCGCGGTGGCATCACGATGGCCACGGCCGTCAACTTCACCATCGGGGTCGGCATCTTCGGTACGGTCTCCACCCTGCCGCTGTTCCTGCAGCTGGTGCAGGGGCGCAGTGCCACCGTCGCCGGACTGGTGATCATCCCGGTGATGACCGGGGCGATCGTCTCCCAGACGATCTGCGCCAAGATCATCAAGAAGTGGAACCGTTACAAGAAGCCCGCGATCGTGGGCCTCGGTTCGATGGCCGGAGCGTTGCTGTCGCTCTCCGCCGCGGGCGCGGACACCCCGCTCGCGGTGATCGTGGTGATCGCGGCCTGGCTGGGCTTCGGCATCGGGCTCTCCCAGACCGTCATCACCCTGGCGATCCAGAGCTCGGCGCCCAAGTCCGAGCTGGGCGTGGCCAACGCCGCCTCCGGTCTGTTCCGCCAGCTCGGCGGCACGAGCGGCGCCGCCGTCTTCATGTCGGTGCTGTTCGGTGTCGCCGCCGGCAGGCTCGACGGGGCCGACCCGGACGAGGCCGTGCGCCGTGCGCTCTCCGATCCGGACTCCACCGGCGGCCTGAGCGCCGCGGCGGTCGATGCCTTCACCTCGGGCTTCGACACGATGTTCCTGGTCGGCGGCCTGATCCTTGCGGTGGGCTTCCTGCTCACCTTCCCGCTGCGGGAACTGCGCGACGAGGAGTGAGCGCGCGCACCCGCACCCCCTGAACCCGCGTACCCCCGGTCACCCCCGTGCCGGGGGTGCGCGCTTTTCCGCTCCGGCTCGGCCTGCGTCCGCGCGCCCTCGCGCGTGCCCGTTCGCGTGCCCGTTCGCGTGCCCGGAGGGCCCGACGACGGCCCGGCGCCGGCTCGAAGGCGCCCCGCGAGCATGGGGGCACCGACCCGCCGAGAGTGGAGGACCGATGCCCCCCGAACCCCTGTCCCTGCCGCTGGACCTGGCCCCCGGTCTGGTGGACGGCGACACCTTCCTGTCGATCATGGGCGCCCTGCCGACCGGGGTCACCGTGGTGACGACCCTGGGACCGGACGGGGAGCCGTACGGGCTGACCTGCTCGGCCGCCTGCAGCGTCTCCAAGGCCCCGCCCCTGCTGCTGGTCTGCATCAACCGCGACAGCCGGGTGCTGAAGGCCCTCCTGGAGCGCGGCGAGTTCGCCGTCAACGTGCTGCGCGGCGGAGGGGAGTCCACGTCCGCGCGCTTCGCCGCGCCCGTGGACGACCGCTTCCGGGACGTCCGGTGGGAGCCGGGCAGCGCCGGCGGCGTGCCGGTCATGTCGGCCGACGTCGTCGCGCACGCCGAGTGCCGGGTCGCCGCGGCCCTCGACGCGGGCGACCACACCATCGTGATCGGCGCGGTGGTGGCCGGCGGCCCCCGGCCCGAGGTGCCCAGTCCGCTGATGTACTGGCGCCGCTCCTACGCCCGCTGGCCGGTAGAGGAGGACCCGCGGACGGCCGCCCTGACCCTGGCGGCCGAGGGCTGAGCCCGTACGCGTGCGACGAACGGCGAGGGCCGCGTCCGGGAGCACCTCCCCGGACGCGGCCCTCGCCGTTGCCCGTCGTGTTACGGCTTGACCCGCATCGCCGCCCTGACCTCCTCGGCACTGGCGGCCAGCAGCTCACGGATCTCCGGGCGGTGGTGACCGGTGGCCCACTCCGCGATCCGGATCATCTTGTCCGCCGTCGGGTTGATGTGGTGGGTGTCGGGGTCGTTGAAGCCCAGGGCCGGCAGCATCCAGTCCGACTCGCGGACCCGCTGCTCCAGCACCGCCGCGGCCTCCTCGGCCGTGGTGCGCCCGGCGTCCACGGCCTCGCACAGCTCGGTGAGCTCGTCGAAGGCCTCCTTGTAGAAGTCCAGCGGACACCACAGACCCGGGTACGGGTTGTCGTCCAGCGCCTGGCAGTGGCTGTCGTCGCCGGTCTCCTTGGTCTTGGTCAGCGCGTTGAGGATGCGCTTGCCGCCGATCACGCTGGCCGAGGCCCAGATCCGGAAGACCGAGTTCCACAGCGGGTAGTGCGAGAAGGAGATGAAGGAGTTGTTGACCAGCTTGTCGTTCCAGTCCAGCAGGCCCTGCTCCAGCTCCTCCACGTAGGCGAAGCGCTCGACCGCGAAGTCGTCCTCGCGCAGCGCGGCCATCAGGCGCCAGGACAGCGCGTTGATGATCTCGCAGGTGTTGGACAGGCCGCGGGAGAAGAGCGGGTCGATGAAGCCGGCCGCGTGCGACATCAGGCACCAGCGCTCGCCGACCGTCCGGCTCGAGGAGTACTGCATGCGGTCCGTTCGCACCCACTCGCGCACACTGCGGGCGCCCTTCAACTGCCGCTGCACCGCCGGGAAGCGGTCCACGTGGGACCAGAACTCCTCCTCGGCCGTCAGGTCCGGCCGGGCGGGGTGGCGGCGCTCGTCGAGCTGGACGCCGACGCTGCACAGCGGGTTGGTGGCCCCGGGGTGGTTGTTGAACGGGATGATCCACATCCAGCCGCGCTCGAAGATGTGGTGCATCGTCCCGTCGTTCCACGGCACCGGCGGGCGAAGCTCGGCCGGCGTGTCCACGTGGTCGTCGATCGCGTCCACCCCGACCATGTGGGTGAAGATCGAGCGGGCGTGGTGCTTGAGCCGGCTCGGCTCCTCCCGCAGCCCCAACTGCCGCGCCAGCGGCGAGCGGAAGCCGCTGGCGTCGACCAGGTAACGGGCCCGGACGGTGCTGCCGTCCGCGCCGGAGACGGTCACCCCGCCGTCGTCGAACTCGATGTTCTCCACCCGGTAGTACTGCCGGGCGTCGCAGCCGTAGCGCACCGCGGCGTGGAACATGTAGGAGTCGGTGTCCTGGCGGAAGAAGTGGGCCGCGTTGCCGACGATCGCGGGGATGCGGAACTGGCTGGTCTCGTTCGGGTCCGGCTCCTCGCCGTCCCGGTGGAACATGAAGCCGAAGTTGCTCTTCTGCCCGTGCGAACTGCTGACGTTGGCGAGGACGTCCTGGAAGCTCGCCAGGTTGGCGATCTCCGGCACCCCGTACCGGTCCGAGATCAGCCGCAGCACCACCAGCGTCTGCCCGATGGTGGACTCGCCGACGGCGAAGCGGGGGTGGTGGGCGCCGTCCAGCAGCATGATCCGGAAGCCGTGCTTGGCGAGGATCGAGCCGAGCATGGTGCCCGACAGGCCGCTGCCGATGATGACGACGTCGTACGGCCGGTCGCTGTGCCGCGCCTGATCCGCGGTTGTGTCGGTCACGTCGAACTCCTTTTTCTCAGGCCGACTTGACGCCGATGGCGAAGTGGTCGCGGGTGATGGTGTCGGAGGCGGCGATCCGGTCGACGGTGAACCCGGCCTCCTCCAGGTAGGCGCGGGCCTCCTGTAGCGAGTAGGCCCCGGCCTCGTCCCGGATCATGGTGTGGTTGATCCGCTGCAGCAGGACCTCCGGGTCGCGCTCCTCCGGGTCGATCATGGCGTCGTACAGCACCACCAGGCCGCCCGGGCGCACCGCCTTGTGGGCGCGGCGCAGCAGCTCCTTGCGATCCCCGACCGGCCAGTCCGGCAGGACGTGACCGAAGATCACCACGTCCGCCTCCGGCAGGTCGGTGGCGAAGAAGTCACCGCCGTGGAAGTCCACCCGGTCGGCTGTTCCGGCCGAGGCCACCAGCTCCTCGAAGAGCGGGCGCAGCGCCGGCAGGTCGAAGACCCCGCCGCGCAGGTGCGGGTGGGCGGTGACGATCCGGGAGGCGACGTTGCCGCGCCCGCCGCCGACGTCCACGAAGGAGGTGTACCGGCTCCAGTCGATCGCGCGCGCCATCTCGTCGGCCGTGAAACCGTTGTGGGCGTCCATGTGCAGCATGATCTGCCGGGCGCGGTCCAGGTCCTCGTACTGCTTGGGGTAGGCCAGCTGGCCCTGCGCGGCCACGGCCGACTTGGCCTTGCCATCGCGCAGCGCGTCGGTCAGCTGCGCCCAGGCGTGGTAGTGCAGCCGGGCGTGCTGGCGGGCGGTGCCGCCGAGGTACGTGGGGCCGGGGAGCAGGAACTCCCGGGCGAGCTCGGAGGCCCGGTAGCCGCCGTCCTGCTCGTCCAGCAGGCCGAGGCCGACCAGGGCGTTCAGGAAGTCCTTGAACAGCCGGTGCTGGACGCCCAGTTCGGCGCGGATCTGCTCGAGGCCGGCGGAGCGCTCGGCGAGCAGCTCGAAGAGGCCGAGCTCGACCGCGCTCTGCAGCGCCTTCGCCTGGAAGTAGGCGGTGTTGAGGGCGACGATCCGGCGCGCGCGGGCGGCGGCGCTGTCGGTGGACGAGGTCATCGTGCGTCCTTTCTCAGGGATGTGGGGATCAGGCCGCCGCGCCGAACCAGGTGGTCGCGGCGTGGTGCAGTTCCTCGGTGCGGGCCGGCTCGCCGGCCCAGGCCACGTAGCCGTCCGGGCGGACCAGGTGGGCGGTGTCCGGGTCCGGGCCGCCCGACTTGACGGTCAGGGTGTCCACGCGGTCCGCCCAGGCGGCCAGCGGCGAGACGGTCGGGGCCTGTTCGGGGAGCAGCAGCAGACCGCGGGCCCCGGCGAAGCAATCGCTGATCCGCCGCGGCCCGTCGGCGGTGATCAGCTCTGCGTCCGGCATCCGGCGGCCGACCAGAGGGTGGTCGCCGCCGCCGTAGGCGACGTCGAAGCCGGAGAGCATGCCGGCGATGTGGCGGTTGGTGTCGGGCAGGGCCATCAGGTCGCGGAAGGTCTGGCGCAGTGCCTCGTACCGCGGGTCCGGGTCGATCAGGACGGCCTGGGTGCGGGTGTTGCGCACCACGCCGTCGGCGATCGGGCGACGCTCGCGGCCGTAGCTGTCCAGCAGCTCCTCGGTTCCGTGGCCGCGGACCACGGCGGCCAGCTTCCAGCCGAGGTTGACGGCGTCCTGGAAACCCAGGTTGAGCCCCTGGCCGCCGGCCGGCAGGTGGATGTGCGCGGCGTCGCCGGCCAGCAGCACCCGGCCCTGCCGGTAGGAGTCGGCCAGCCGGGAGACGTCCGTGAGGCGGGACAGCCAGGTGACGTCGTGCATCCCGTGGTCGCTGCCGGTGTGCTCGACCAGTGCGGCGCGCATCTCCTCCTCGGTAACCAGGGCGTGGCGGTCGGCGAAGGGCCGGTCGAACCAGGCGACGGTGGCCCGGTAGACGCCCGGCTGGTGCTGGAAGGCGCCGAACCAGGACCGCTTGGCGGGGTTGACCAGGCCCACCGGCCGCATCGGGCCGAGGCCCTCGCCGCGCGGCAGGTCGCCGCTGAAACGCATGTCGCCGATGAGCGCGTACATGTGCGGGTCCTGGCCGGTGAAGCCGATGCCGGCGGCCTTGCGGACGGTGCTGCCGCCGCCGTCGCAGCCGACCAGGTACCGGGCCCGAAGCGGGCCCGTGTCCGTCTCGACGGTGACCCCGTCGGCGTCCTGGACGAAGCCGGTGACGGCCGAGCCGCGCACGATCCGCACGCCCAGTTCGCGGGCCCGCTCGGCGAGCAGCTCCTCGGTGCGCAGCTGGGGCACCAGCAGCACGTACGGGTGGCGGGTGTCGAACTCCTCGAAGCGCATCGGCACGCCCAGGCTGGCGAAGTTGCCGCCCTGCAGCACGCCCGCGCCCTCCTTGAAGCGGTCGAGCAGCCCGCGCAGTTCGAGCAGTTCCACGGTGCGGCCCTGCATGCCCATGGCCTTGGAGTGCTTCTCCGGCTCCCGGCGCCGTTCCACCACCACCGCCCGGGCTCCGCTCAAGGCCAGTTCGCAGGCGAGCATCAGGCCGGTCGGCCCCGCTCCCGCCACCACCACATCGCAGTCCAACGCGACCTCCCATCTCGGTCCGGTACGACGGCCTCACCGTGTCAGCCGGACTTCGAGCCGGAGTCCAGCGCAGGTACGCGAGCAGGCCGAACGGCACCAAGGCCGCTCGAAGCGGGCTGCCTAGCGTGGGCGCCGACCCTGACCCACAGACACCCACAGACACCGAGGACAGCCATGCCATTTACCGCGAAAGAGGCCGCCTACCTGGCCTCGCAGTCGCTCGCCCGCCTGGCCACCGTGGACGGCCGGGGGCAGCCGCACGTCGTCCCGCTGGGCTTCCACCACAACGCCGAGCTCGGCACCGTCGACGTGACCGGGCGCGGCATGGCCCGCAGCCTCAAGTACCGCCACGTGCAGGGGCATCCGCGGGTGTCACTGGTGGTGGACGACGTCGTGGACGCGCAGCGCTGGGTCGTCCGCGGGATCGAGATCCGGGGCACCGCGGTGGCGCTGGCGACCGGCGGCAAGGAGATCCTGCCGCACGTCGACGACGAGCTGATCCGGATCACGCCGGAGCGGATCGTCTCCTGGGGCATCGACTCCGACTGCCAGGCGCCGCCGCTGGCCCGCAACGTCGGGGCGGGGGCGCAGGCATGATCGAGCGGCTGCCGAAGTTCCCCTGGGACGTTCTGTTCCCGTACCGCAGGCGCGCGGCCGCCCACCCCGACGGGTTGGTCAACCTGGCGCTCGGTGACCCGGTCGACCCGACCCCGGAGGCCGTGCGCGCCGCCCTGGCGGCCGCGGCCGACGCCCCGGGTTACCCGTCCACCGAGGGCACGCCCGCGCTGCGGGCCGCCGCCGCAGCCTGGCTGCTGCGCCGCGAGGGCGTGAGCGTCGAGCCGGAGGCCGTGATCCCGGCGGTCGGCACCAAGGAGCTGATCGCCTGGCTGCCCACCATGCTGGGCCTGGGCCCGGGGGACGTCGTTCTCGCCCCCGAACTCTCCTTCCCCACCTACGAGGTGAGCGCTCGACTGGCCGGCGCCACCTTCGTCCGGACGGACGACCCGCTGAGCTACGACGGCCCCGCGCCGCGGCTGCTGTGGCTGAACTCCCCGTCCAACCCGGAGGGCCGGGTGCTCGACGCCGCCGAACTGCGCGCGGTCGTCGAGTGGGCGCGCGAGCGCGGCACCCTGGTGGTCAACGACGAGTGCTACCTGGACCACGTGTGGGAGCGCTCGACCCGCTCGGTGCTCCACGCCGAGGTCACCGGCGGCGACCACCACGGCGTACTGGCGGTGCACTCGCTGTCCAAGCGTTTCAACCTGGCCGGCTACCGGGCGGGCTTCGCCGCCGGCGACCCGGACGTCATCGCGACGCTGCTGGAGGTGCGCAAGCACGCCGGCCACATGGTCCCCGCCCCGGTGCAGGCCGCCATGGTCGCCGCGCTCGGTGACGACGCGCACCTGGCGGGCCAGCGCGAGCGCTACGCCCGGCGGCGCGAGCTGCTGCGCGGGGCGCTGGTGGACGCCGGCTTCCGGATCGAGCACTCGGCCGGTGCGCTGTTCCTCTGGGCGACCAGGGACGAGCCGTGCTGGACGACCGTCGGTGCGCTGGCCGACCGCGGCATCCTGGTGGCGCCCGGTGAGTTCTACGGCGCCGCGGCCGCCCGGCACGTGCGGGTGGCCGTCACCGAGACCGACGAGCGGGTCGAGCAGGCGGTGAAGCGGCTCGCCGAGGGCATCTGACCCCGCTCCCTTCCCGTTCCGCCCCCGAGCCCCGCCGGCCCGCGCCGGCGGGGCTCACCGCTGCCCCGGACAGCGCGAGGGCCGCCGCCCCCGGACAGCACGACGCCGCCGCCCCCGGACGGATCCGGGGGCGGCGGCCGTGGGCGGGCCGGTCAGCCCCGCTCGGGCACCACGCTCTCCACCAGGTGCAGGTAGGAGTTGACCGGACGGACCTCGGCCCGGGTCAGGCCCGCCTCCTCGATCAGCGAGACCAGGCCGGCCCTGGTGTGCTTGCGGCCGCCGACGTTGAGCAGCAGCAGCAGGTCCATCGCCGTGGTGAACCGCAGCTCGGGGCTGCCGTCCACCAGGTTCTCGACCACGATCACGCGGCTGCCCGGAGCAGCCGCCCGGACGACGTTGCGCAGCGTCAGGACGGTGCTCTCGTCGTCCCACTCCAGGATGTTCTTCAGCAGGTAGACGTCGGCCTGCACCGGGATCTCCCGCCGGCAGTCGCCGCCGAGCAGCGTGGCGCGCCCGGCCAGCGCACCGCCCGGCTGCAGCCGGGCGTCGGCCCCGGCGACCACCTCGGGCAGGTCCAGCAGGGTGCCGCGCAGACCGGGGTTGCGCTCCAGCAGGGTGGCCAACACGTGCCCCTGGCCACCGGCGATGTCCACCACCGTGCCGACCCCGCCGAGGTCCAGCCGGTCGGCCAGCGCGAGCGCGGAGAGCCGGCTGGACTGGGTCATCGCCCGGTCGAACACGGCCGCCGACTCCGGGGAGTGGGCGTGCAGGTGGTCGAAGAAGTCCATGCCGTGCAGCTCGGGGAAGACGGCCTTGCCGGTGCGCACCGCCTCGTCGAGGTGGCCCCACAGCTCCCAGGTCCACGGCTCGGTGCCCCAGAGCACCATGTCCTTCAGGCTGCGCGGGGTGTCCTCGCGCAGCAGCCGGGAGGCGTCGGTGTGCACGTACCGACCGTCCGGCTGCTCGGCGAACACGCCGTAGCAGGTCAGGGCGCGCAGTAGCCGCCGCATGGTGTCCGGGTCCGCGTTCACGGCCCGGGCCAGCTCGGCCGCGCCGGCCGGCTCCTCGCCCAGGGCGTCCGCCAGGCCCAGCCGGGCCGCGGCCCGCACGGCGGCGGCGCCGGCCGCCGCCAGCCCCAGCTCGCGCAGCTGGATCACCGGCTGCGCAATGATCTCGCCGTTGTCCGTCATGGTGTTCCTCTCTCAGGCGCCGTGCTGCGCGAGCAGGTCGAACGGGGCCGGCTCGGCCTTGGCCAGGCCCATCACCTTGCCGACCCGGGTGCGGAACTCCGGCGAGCCGGTCGCCGCCTGGTGCGAGGCCGCGTCGTCCCACTCGGCGGTCTCCACGTACACCGAGGCGTCCGCGGCGGAGCGGTACAGCCGGTGCGAGCGGAAGCCGGGCCGGCCGCTCATGAACTCGCTGATCTCGCCGACGAGCGTCTCGAACTCGGCGACGTCCCCGGTGACGGTGAAGCGGTTGATGAAGGTGTACACGGTGTTCCTCCTGTGATGGGTCGGACGGGTGGGGCGGTGCGGGTCAGAGGGAGCCGAACAGCCGGTCGCGGAGCTCGCGCCGCTGGACCTTGCCCGTGGCGGAGCGTGGGATGCCCTCCACCAGGCGCAGCTGCTTCAGGTGCTCGTAGTAGGGGAGCCGGGCGTTCGCGAACGCGGTCAGGACGGCCGGGTCGACGCCGTCGCCGCGCGGCACGACGAGGCCGACGGCGACGGCGCCGCTCAGCTCGTCGGGCTGGTCGAAGACCACGCAGTCGGCGACGGCCGGGTGCCGCATCAGCACCCGCTCGATCTCGGTCGGCGACACCAGCCAGTTGTCGCACTTGAAGACGTCCTTGATCCGGTCGACGACGAACAGGCGGCCGGCCTCGTCGATCCGGCCGACGTCACCGGTGCGGAACCAGCCGTCCGCGTCGACGGCGTCGGTGGGCCCGTCGCCCAGGTAGCCCAGCATCAGCTGCGGCCCCCGGACCTGGATCTCACCGCGCTCGCCCACCGGCAGCACCGCGCCGGTGCGCACGTCCACGATCCGGCAGGCCGTCCCGGCGACCGGGGGCCCGCTGGAGCCGAGGGTGGGCCCCTCGGGCAGGTCGAAGTGCGTCGACGGGGACGTCTCGGCGAGGCCGTAGCCCTGGACGACCGGCACCCCGAAGTGCTCCTGCAGGACGGTCGTCGTCCGGGGCGGCAGCGCCGATCCACCGGACAGCACCGCCCGTAGCGAGGGGATCCGGAAGTCGGGCAGCCGCTCGTCCCCGGCGAGCCGGGACAACCGCACCGGCAGGCTGTACAGGTGCGAGGCCCGCCAGGTGCGGGCCAGTCCCACCAGTGCCGCGCGGTCCTCCTCCGGGCAGAGCACGTGTGTCGCGCCGACCGCGAGCGCGGTGTTCAGGTGCATCAGGTGGAAGGAGGGCAGGTTGTTGAGCGAGACGGCGTCGGCCGTCAGCCGGTGGGCGTGCGCCGACTGCGCCGCGTTCACCAGCAGGTTGCGGTGGCTGAGCCGGACGGTCTTCGGCGCGCCGGTGGTACCGCTGGTGAACTGCAGGCAGGCGGTCTCCACCACCTCGCCGGCCGGGACGGCGGTGCGCTCCAGCGTGTCCAGGACGGGCGTGCCGTCGCCGGCGTCGGCGGTCACCACCAGCTGCCGCAGCAGCGGCAGCCGGCCCCGCAGGGCCAGGATCCGGCGGTGCATCCGGGGCGACAGCACGGCCGCCCGGGCGCCGCAGGAGTTGAGGACGTGCACCAGGGTGTCGTCCGGGACGAGCGGGTTGAACATGGCGCTGGTGTTCCCGGAGCGGGAGATGCCCAGGAAGGTGACGGCGAAGTCGACGGTCAGCTCGGCGGCGATCGCGATGACCGTGCCGGGACCGCCGAACGCGGCGCGCAGCGCCTCGGCACAGTCGCTCACCCGGGCGTCCAGCGCGGCGTGGTCGAGCACCAGGGACCCTGCCACCAGCGCGACGTGACGTGGCGTCAGTTCGGCGGCGCGGCGGACCAGGTCGTCGATCCGGGGGCCGCCGATCAGCTCCGCCACCACGTCCAGCGGCGGACCGAAGGTCGTACTGTCCCGTGGGAGGTCCACGGTGGCCTCCTCTCAGGCGGGCAGGTCGTCCCGGTACACCTGGCGGTGCCGGACCTTCAACTCGCCGGCGACGCGCACCAGCTGGTCCTCACAGCTGCAGCTCAGGTGCACGGCGGCCGGCCCGCCCTTGGGCGTCGCGACGATCAGCGCGTAGGTCTTGGCGAGCACCCGGCCGTCCGGCTGCTCGGCGACCTCCAGCATCCCCAGCCAGTGCCGGTGCCGGATTCCGGCGTCGGCCAGGCGCTGCGCGGCCTCCCGGGCGCCCTGCTCGATCGCCGCGCGGCCCTCTTGCGGGTGCGGGCGGGCGTTGGCGGCGAACACGCCGTCCTCGGTGAAGGTCGCGGCCCACTCGGTGACCTCGCCCTCGTCCAGGTGGCGCATCTGCCGCCCGTAGAAGTGCTGGACCTCCTCGTAGAGCGAACCGGTCATGTTCCGGGCCTCCTCGTTGCGTCGGTGGTTGGGCAGCGCCGACGCTCCCACCCGCGCTTCGAATCCCGTTGGAGCGGTCGGCGCGTGCGACGCGCTCGAACCGCAGTCGAAGCCGTCCGGGCAGGGTCGGCCCGGGGCCTGTCCCCCCGGGTTCCCGACGGGGCGCGGGGGCGGGCCCGGACCGGCGGGCCCGCCCGGGCCCGCGACCCGTGAGCGAGACAGGAGATCGATGCGATGAGCACCGTGACGACCGGCGACGTCGCCCTGGTGACCGGGGCGACCAGCGGCATCGGACTGGCCAGTGCCGAGCGGCTGGCCCGGCGCGGGCTGCGCGTCTTCATCTGCGCCCGAACCGCGCAGGGCGTCGCCGAGACGGTCGCCCGCCTGCGCGGCGAGGGCCTGGCGGTGGACGGCCTCGCGGCCGACGTCCGCTCCGCGCAGGACGTGAGCACGGCCGTCCGGGCGGCGGTGGACCGCTTCGGCCCGATCGGCGTGCTGGTCAACAACGCCGGACGCAACGGCGGCGGCGTCACGTCCACCATCACCGACGAGCTGTGGCAGGACGTGATCGACACCAACCTCACCAGCGTCTTCCGCGTCACCCGCGAGGTCCTCACCACCGGCGGCATGGAGGCGGCCGGGCACGGGCGGATCATCACCGTCGCCTCCACCGGCGGCAAGCAGGGCGTCCCGCTGGGCGCCCCCTACTCGGCCTCCAAGGCCGGCGTCATCGGCTTCACCAAGGCGCTGGCCAAGGAGATCGCCCACACCGGCACCACGGTCAACGCCGTCTGCCCCGGCTACGTCGAGACGCCGATGGCCGTGCGGGTCCGCCAGGCGTACGCCGCGACCTGGGAGACCACCGAGGAGGACGTGCTCTCGCGCTTCGAGCTGAAGATCCCGCTCGGCCGCTACTCCACCGCGGAGGAGGTCGCCGGCATGGTCGACTACCTGACCACCCCCGACGCGGCGTCGATCACCGCGCAGGCGATCAATGTCTGCGGCGGCCTCGGCATCTACTGAGCCGCACCCCACGCACCCCGCCGAACTCACCCCGCCGACGGAAAGGGCCGGTCCCACCCATGAGCACCATCCAGCACACCACCCACTCGATCGACGTCGACGCCCCCGCCGAGGTCGTCTACACCGTCATCGCCGACGCCAAGGCCTGGCCGCGGCGCTTCGCCCCCACCCTCCACGTCGAGCGCGAGGAGCTCGCGCCGGGCGCCGAGCGCCTGCGGATCTGGGCCCGGGCCAACGGCGAGGTCAAGCACTGGACGTCCCGCCGCGACCTGGACGCCGACCTGCGCCGGATCCGCTTCCGCCAGGAGGCCTCCTCGGCCCCGGTCGCCTCGATGGCGGGGGCGTGGCAGGTCGCCGAGCGCCACGGCGGCTCCACCCTCACCCTCACCCACGAGTTCAGCGCGCTCGACGACGACCCGCAGGGCCTGCGCTGGATCAGCGAGGCGACGGACCGCAACAGCCGCAGCGAGCTCGCCGACATCAAGGACCTCGCCGAACGCTGGAACCGGCTCGCCGAGTTCGAGTTCGAGTTCGAGGACTCGGTGCTGGTCGACGCCGCCCCGGAGGCGGTCTACGACTTCCTGCGGGACGCCGCCGCCTGGCCCGCCCGGCTGCCCCACGTCGCCCGCCTCGACCTGCGCGAGGAGGCCGGCGGCATCCAGCACATGTCCATGGACACCCGCACCGCCGACGGCTCCGAACACACCACCGAGTCCATCCGGATCTGCTTCCCGGAGTCCGGCATCGCCTACAAGCAGCTGCGCACCCCCTCCATGATGGCCGCCCACACCGGCCGCTGGACCGTCGAGCCGACCGACCGCGGAGTGCGGGTCACCTCCTGGCACGCCGTCGTCCTCAACCCCCAGGCGGTCCCCACCGTCCTCGGCCCGGACGCCACCGCCGCCACCGCCCGCCGCTTCATCCGCGAGGCCGCCGGCGGCAACAGCCGCGCCACGCTCGGCCTGGCCAAGCGCTTCGCCGAGGAACGCCGTGGCTGACCCCGTTCCCGCCGTCCTGATCGCGGGGGCCGGCCCGGTAGGCCTCACCGCGGCCCACGAACTCGCCCGGCGCGGCGTTCCCGTCCGGCTGGTCGACGCCGCGCCCGGCCCGGCCACCAGCAGCCGGGCCCTGGCGGTGCACGCCCGGACCATGGAGGTGCTCGACCAGATGGGCGCCCTCGACCGGCTGCTGCCGCTCGGCCGGCGGGTCACCCACTTCACCATGCACCGCCGCGGCCGCACCCTCATCCGCTTCGACACCAACTACCGCTCCCTGCCGACCCGTTACCCGTTCAGCCTGATGGTCGACCAGGTGGTCACCGAGCAGGTGCTGCGCGAGCGCACCGCCGAACTCGGCGTTCCCGTGGAATGGGGCGCCGAACTCACCGAGCTGCGGCCCGGGCCCGACTCCGTGCTCGTCACCCTCCGCCACGCCGACGGGCGCACCGAGGAGACCCGGGTGCCCTGGCTGGTCGGCGCCGACGGCGGCCGCAGCACCGTGCGCAAGCAGCTCGGGATGCGCCTGATCGGCGACTCCACCGAGGTCTGGCTTAACGCCGACGTCACCCTCGACGCCGACCTCCCGCCGGACAGCAACCACCTGCTGCACACCGAGCCCGGCACTCTGCTGCTCGTCCCGTTCCCCGAGCCCGGCAAGTGGCGCGTGGTGGACACGGTGGACACCGACGGCGCCGAGGACCGCGAGCTCGTCCGCCGCCGCCTGGCCGACAAGATCGGCCGGGCGCTCGGGCGCCCCGTCCAGGTCGGCACCCCGACCTGGCTCTCCGTCTTCACCGTCCAGCAACGCCAGATCACCCGGATGCGCGAGGGCCGCTGCTTCCTCGCCGGGGACGCCGCCCACGTCCACAGCCCGGCCTCCGGGCAGGGCATGAACAGTGGCATCCAGGACGCCTACAACCTCGCCTGGAAGCTCGCCGACGTGATCCGCGGCCACGCCGGGCCCACCCTCCTGGACAGCTACGACGCCGAGCGCGTCCCGATCGGGGCCGTGCTGCTGCGCTCCACCCGCAGGGCCACCGCCCTGGTGTCGCTGCGCACCGCGCTGGCCCCGGCCCTACTGACCGTGGGCACCGCGGCGCTGCGCCGGATCACGCCGCTGCGGCGCAAGGTCGAGGGCCGGATGATCCGGGGCTTCTGCGGACTGGCCCTCGCCTACCCGGACAGCCCGCTCACCCGCCCGGCCGGCTCGCGCGCCGGGCGGCTCTCCCCCGGGGACCGGGTGGGCTGCGACACCCGGACGGCCGCCGGGCACCCCGGCTGGTCCGCGCTCTGCGCCGAACTCGCCGACCCCCGCTGGACCCTGCTCGCCACCCCGGCCGAGGGCGGGAGCACCGGGCACCGGGAGGCGCTCGCCCGGGTGGAGCGGCTGCTCGGCTCCGCCGTCTCCGTCCGTACCGTCGCCGACCCCGGAGCCCCGGGCGAGCTGCCCGACCCCGGCGGCGTGCTGCGCCGCGAACTCGGCTTGGCACCGGGGGAGTTCCTGCTGATCCGGCCGGACGGCCACCTCGCCGCGCGGGACCGCGGGCCGGAGCGCTACCTCGACGTCCTGCGGGACTGCGCCCTGCTGCCGGAAGGAGCCGCGCATGCGCCTCATTGACCTCTCCTCGACGATCGACGCCAACGCCTGGGAGGTGGACGGCATCCGCCACGAGGTGCTGACGCCGGCCGACGGCGCGCGCCACATGGCCGAGGGCATGCTCCGTGACCACGGCCTCGAGTTCGACGTCGCGGACCTGCCGGACGGCGAACTGCTCTCGCTGGACACCCTGACCCTGACCACCCACACCGGCACGCACGTCGACGCACCCTCCCACTACGGCAGCAGGGCCGCCTACGGAGTGCCGCGCCACATCGACGAGTTGCCGCTGGAGTGGTTCATCGGGCCGGGCGTCCGGCTGGACCTCACCGACTGCGGGGTCGGGACGATCGGCGTGGACCGGCTGCGGCGTGCCTTCGACGAGATCGACCACCGGCCGAGCGCCGGGGAGATCGTGTTGCTGCGCACCGGTGCCGAACGATTCGCCGGGACTCCCGAGTACTTCACCCGATTCGCGGGCCTGGACGGGGCGGCGACGAACCTTCTGCTCGACCTCGGCGTGCGGCTCATCGGGACGGACGCCTTCGGGCTGGACGCTCCGTTCACGCACATGCTCGCCGAGTTCCGGCGCACCCGCGACCGTTCCGTGCTGTGGCCCGCGCATTTCGCGGGCCGGCAGCGGGAATACTGTCAGATCGAGCGTTTGAGCAATCTGGGCGCGCTGCCCGCGCCGACCGGGTTCACTGTGCAGGCGTTCCCGGTAAAGATCGCCGGGGCGGGGGCGGGTTGGACGCGAGCGGTGGCACTGCTCGACTGAAGACGGAGTGCGCGCGAGGGCTGAGGGCCCGACCACCGTCACGGTGGTCGGGTCCTCAGCGTTCACGACGTTCCGTCAGATCCGGCCGAAGGCCCGCAGCATGTACTCCGAGCGGTCCACCGGGTTGAGGTCGGTCCGCCGCCGCCTCGGCGCCGCCCCGACCACCGGCTGGAAGCTGTGGAATCGGGTGACCAGCACGCCCTGGCCCTGGCTCAGGCCCGGCAGCCGCTGCTCGAACTCCTGCACCGTGCGGGCCGGGATCGTCCCCTCCACCAGGCAGCTGCTGCCCAGGCCCCGGGTGGTCTCCGGGGTGGCGCCGCACTCCACCAGGTTCAGCAGGGCGGCGCTGGCGTTCTCGCCCGGCACCTCCAGCTCGAAGCGGTTGACCGGCTCGTACACCTGCGTGCCCGCCTGCTTGAGCGCGTTCATCAGCACGAGTGGCGTGAGCTTGCGGAAGTCGCCCGCCGCGCTCACCGGGCTGGCGAACCCGGAACGGGTGAGGGTCACCAGGATGTCCAGCACCTCCCAGCCGTTCAGCCCCTGCTGCAGGGTGGCCCGCACGGCCTCCTCGACGGCCTTGTGGAAGGCGTGCGGCAGTGAGCCGAGCTCCACCGAGCGGCGGAACACGACCCCTGAGCCCGGCTCCCCGGGTTCCACCCGCAGGCCGATCGTGGCCCAGAAGAAGGTCTTGCTCCGGTAGTCGATCTCCTCCACCGACTCGCCGACCCCGATCGGGCGCTCGACACAGATGATCCGGGTGCCCTCGAAGGCCACGTCCAGCTTGAACTCGTCGGCGAGCGTGGCCGCGATGACCTCCTTCTGCACCTCACCGTAGAGCGAGACGGCGATCTCCTGCTCCTCGTCATCCTTGCGGACGTTGATGAACGGGTCCTGGTCGGCCAACTGCAGCAGCGCGTCGTACAGTTCGGGCATCGCGCTGGGCCGGGAAGGCCGGATCACGGTCTCCAGGCTCGGCGGCGCGAACAGGTGCTCCCCGTCCAGCCCCTCGGCCGAACCGAGCCGGTCGCCGATCCGGATGCCCTTGAGCCCCCAGACCTTGGCGATGTCCCCGGCCTGGGCCTGCGACTCGACGACGGCCGAGCCCCGGTCGAACACCTCGACCACCGTGGTGCGGCCGGGAATCTCGGTGACGGCTCCGTGCTGATCGCGCCGGAACACGGACACCTTCTCCCGCGACCCGAGCTCGCCCCCGTGCAACCGGACATAGGCGACCTTCTCGCCGGCCCACCCGCGCTCGATCTTGAACACGGTGCCGCGGAGGGTGCCCCCGGAGCCGCCGTGATTGACCGGAAACAGCCTGGTGATCCCGTCGACCAGGGCATCGATGCCGGCGCCGGCCACGGCCGAGCCGAAGAGCACCGGGTAGAGCTGGGCCCGGGTCGCCTGGCGGGCGAGTTCCGCGGTGTAGTCCCGCGCGGTCAGGGAGGTCTCGTCCTCGAGGTAGCGGGCCAGGAAGTCGTCGCCGTGCTCGGTCAGGACGTCGGCCAGTTCGGCGGCGAAGTCGGGGTCGTCGGCCCCGACGGTCCGGGCGAACGCCCGTGCTCCGGGGGTGCCCAGCCCTTCGACCCGGGTCAGGGGGACGACGGCCGGGGTGAGCTCGGAGCGGATCTCGTCCAGGAGGTCGTGGTAGCGCGCGCCCATCCTGTCGATCTTGTTGACGAAGAGGATGACCGGCATGCGCAGTTTCACCAGCGTGCGCATCAGCAGCCGGGTCTGGGCCTGCACGCCCTCCACGGCGGAGATGACCAGCACCACGCCGTCGAGCACGCCGAGGGCCCGCTCCACCTCGGAGATGAAGTCCGGGTGGCCGGGTGTGTCGATGAGATTGACCTTGACGTCGCCCACGGTGAAGGACACCACCGCGGACCGGATGGTGATGCCGCGCTGGCGCTCGAGTTCGTGCGAGTCGGTCTGGGTGTCGCCGCGGTCGACGCTGCCGACCCGGTCGATGACGCCGGCGGTGTGCAGCAGTCGCTCGGTCAGGCTGGTCTTACCGGCGTCGACATGGGCCAGGATTCCGATGTTCACGGTTGTCAAGACGTGTGTCCCCTAGTTCTGCGGTTTTCGTACGGATTACCGGAGCAACACGGATCTTTCGGGGCACGTCCTTCTCCTCGTGGCTCTGTCTCGCGGGTGTCGGATGACTGGTCTCGGCCCGTGGGGCCAACCGGCCCCAGCTTAACAGGACTTGTCGATCGACCAGCCGATCGGCGGGGGTCGGTCGGCGGGGGGTGTTTCCCCCGGGACAGGGAGTCGGACCGCTCTGGAAGTGCGTCGGTGCCACTTTGGAATTGCGCGCCTGCCACCTTGTGCGGGCTCCTCTTGAGGCCCGTCCGCGAGCCCGGATATACCTGGGGCTGAGGGAAATCCGAGCGACATCGGAGGAATGGTGAAGTTCAACATCCTGGGCCCGCTGGAAGTCCTCGACAAGGGAATTCCGTGCACCCCGAGCGCGCTGAAGGTCCGCTGGACGCTGGCGATCCTGCTCATGAACGCGAACCGGATCGTGGACCTCGGCCTCATCATCGAGGAGATCTGGGGCAGCAGTCCGCCCCGCACGGTGGTCACCACCGCGCAGACGTACATCTACCAACTGCGCAAGCTCTGTCGTCCGCTGGGCGGCGAGGTCATCCTGACCAAGGCCCCCGGTTACGTGCTGCTGCTGGGGGAGGAGGAGCTGGACGCCCAGGTGTTCGAGCGGCTGCACCACGAGGGGGACCGGCTGCTGGCCGCCGGCCACCCCGAGGCGGCCGCCCAGCGGCTGCGGCAGGCGCTGGACCTGTGGCGGGGCACCGCCCTGGCGGACATCCCGGTGGGCGCTCGGCTCGCCGGTCACGTCGCCGTCCTGGAGGAGATGCGCCTGCGCGCCCTGGAGCACCGCATCCTGGCCGACCGGCAACTCGGGCGCTACCGGGAACTCATCCCCGAGCTGAGACTGTTGACCCTGCATCAGCCGATGAACGAGTGGTACCACGAGCAGCTCATGCTCGCCCTGGACGCCGCCGGGCGGCGGAGCGAAGCCCTGCACGTCTATCGCACGCTCTACCGCCGGCTCGACGAGGACCTCGGCATCGCCCCCTCCCAGCCGCTGCACGAGCTGCACAACGACCTGCTCAGCGGCACGTCGCCCACGCGGCAGGAGTTCCCGGCGCTTGCCGCGCGGGCGATGGAGCAGGGCCTGCGGGCCCGTTCGGCCTGAGGCCCGTCCCGGCCGAGCCCTGCCCCGCTCCCTGCCGGGGCCGTCGTCCCCGCAGGGGTCCACGCCGGACCGGTCCACGGCGGACGGATCCGCGCCGGACCGGTCCGCGGGGCTCAGGCCCGGCCGGCCGGGACCAGCATGGAAGCGGCCCGGGCCTTGTTCACGGCGTCGATCCGGGAGACGGCGTTGAGCTTGACGAACACGTTCCGGAGGTGGCGCTTGACGGTGCCGGGCGAGATGCAGAGCCGGCCGGCGATGGCCGAGTTGCTCAGCCCGTTCGCGACCAGGCCCATGACCTCCCGCTCGCGTCCGGACAGCCGGCTGCCGCGCTGACCGGCCATCCAGTCGAGGCCGGAGCGCGAGGCCATGATGTAGACCCGCTCCCGGTCCGAGGTCAGGCCCCGGATCACCGAGCCGAGGCACTCCCCGGCCGCGTCCTCGGCCAGGTAGGCGTGCACACCGCTGCTGAGGTACGTCTCCATCTCGCCGGGGTGGTCCCGTCGGCTCAGTACGACTACCCGGGCGCCCCGGTTGAGCAGGCGCTCGACGCCGTGCTCGGTGTCGGCCACCGACTCGCCCGCTCCGTACACCACGACGTCCACGGGGTGCCCGGCCATGACGGCGAGTGCTTCGTCCACGTCGCCGACGGCGGCGCGGAGGGTGAGGTCGGGCTCGGCCGACAGCAGGGCCCGCAGGCCCGTGCGCAGCAGGACGTTGTCCTCGACGACGAGAACCGACGGATGGTTGTTGCCGACTGACACGGTTGACCCCCGATGGCGACAGGCGCGAGTGACCGATGGGTGGAGCGATCCGGGCCCGCCCGTGGCGGCCGCCGGTCACCCGCCCCGCTGCCCGGGTGGCTCGATTCGTTTGCGATCCGGGCTGATGAGAACCTAACCCGATTCTTACTTTCCGCCCAAGGGCGGTTTTTCGCCGCACGAACGACGCTAGATCACGGGACGATCTCGCTCTCCGCAGATGTGACCGGAGCGACGTCGAGGAAATCCGGCCACCGGTGATTGGCGACTTCGGAACCAGGGAAGGGGAGCCGGATGTTCGCCGGGGTCGTCTGGATCCCGCCAGTCGACGGCCGGCGATTGAATGCGGGCCGGAATCAGGTCAGCGGTTGGAGCTGTTGAGGTAGGCGAGGACGGCGAGGACGCGGCGGTTGTCGTCGTCGGAGGGAGCCAGGTCGAGCTTGCCGAAGATGCTCGCCGTGTGCTTGGCGACGGCTCCTTCCCCGATCTGCAGGTACTGGGCGATGGCCGCGTTGGAACGTCCCTCCGCCATCACGGCCAGCACCTGCCGCTCGCGCGGGGTGAGGGTGGCGATCGGGTCCTTGCGGGACTTGTTGGCCAGCAGTTTGGCGATCACTTCAGGGTCCATCGCGGTGCCGCCGCCGACCACCGTGCGCAGCGCGTCCATGAACTGGCCGGCGTTGAACACCCGGTCCTTGAGCAGGTAGCCGATGGCGCCGGTGCCGTCCTCCAACAGCTCGCGTGCGTACAGCTGTTCCACGTGCTGGGAGAGCATCAGGACCGGCAGGCCGGGGCGTTCGCGGCGGGCGGTCAGCGCCGCCCGCAGGCCCTCGTCGGTGAAGGTGGGCGGGAGCCGCACATCGACGATCGCCAGGTCCGGCTGCTCCTCGGCCAGCGCGGTCAGCAGTTCGGTACCGGTGGCCACGGCCGCGACGACCGTCAGGCCGTGTGCCGTGAGCAGATGGGTCATGCCGTCCCTGAGAAGGTACAGATCCTCGGCCAGCACGACACGCACGCGGTACTCCAGCTCTTGAGTGAGGCCCTGACTGGTCACGGGCTTGTGGCCATCCTAAGCACGGCGAGCGCAGCTCACCGTGCGTGGTGGGGTTGATCGAGTCAACTCCCTTGCCGGAAGGCCGTGATGTCGGCACATCGGACGGATACGACTTGCCGTCCACAGTGATGCCGGCCGAGCCGCCTTCCACCTTCTCCAGGTGCAGGTGGAAGGGGCCGAGGCCGAAGCTCAGCTCCTTGGTCAGGTTGATCTCGATGCCGTGGGAGTCGAGCCGCACGGTGTTGATGTCGATCCCCTCGACCGAGAGCTTCTGGCCCGCGATGGTGATCGAGCTCCCGTCGTGCACCGTGAAGTGGCACTCGGGGGTGCTGCAGCCGAGATCTATGCCGTCCTTCCCGTCGCAGGCGTTCGCGGTGCCGAAGCCGATGATGCGGTCGCGCGCTCGCCGCCCGGCTCGTGGCCGATGGCGGTCACGGGGGCGGCGCAGGGGATGGTCAGGGTGATCCGGGTCGGGCCGCCCGGCGGGCTGTCCACCCGCAGGGCTCCGTCGAAGGTTTGGAGCCTGCGCTCCATTCCGCGCAGGCCCGATCCGTTCGCCGGGTCGACTCCGCCGTCGCCGTCGTCGGTGACGACGGTCTGGAGGGTTCCCGCCCGGTGGCTGATTTCCACCGAGGCCCGCTCCGCATGGGTGTGCTTGGCCACGTTGGTGAGCAGTTCGGCCACCGCGAAGTAGACCGCGGACTCGACTGCGGCCTCCAGCCGACCGCCGAGGTCCACGGTCACCTCTACCGCCATCGGCGCGTCGATGGCCAGCGCCTGGATGGCACCGCCGAGACCGCGTTCGGCGAGGACCGGCGGGTGGATGTTGTGCACCAGGTCACGGAGTTCGGTGAGCGCGAGCCCGGCCAGCTCGCGGGCCTTGGCCAGTTGCTTCAGGGCCTGCTCCGGGTCGGTCGGGACCGCGAGCTCCGCCGTGCTGACCGCGATCCCTATGGCGACCAGCCGGGCCTGGGCGCCGTCGTGCAGATCCCGCTCGATCCGGCGCAGTTCCGAGGCCTGGGTGGTGAGCAGCTCGATCCTGGTGGCGTAGAGGTGGCTGGCCCGGCGGGTGAGCAGCGTGCGCGAGGACGGGGCGAGCCAATTCCGGGTCACCGACTGGTAGACGCCGCTCATCAGGGGTGCGCACGCGACGCCGAGCGCGATGAGGACCAGGCCGCCGACCCCCGCCACCGGGACGGGCAGGCGGGGGAGTTCGTGGAGGCCGACCGGCCGACCGGCGAGGGAGAGCGCGGTGACGTACAGGCCTCCGCCCACGAGCGCGACGGGAAGGGCCAACGGCAGTGCCAGGACCGGGTCGACGACTGTCCAGGCGATGTCGCGCCAGGTGGCCGGGTCGACGAACGTCCAGCGCATCCGACGCTGGGCGCGGGCCACCAGCCGACTGCGCTGGAAGTCGTAACCGTTCCAGTACCAGCCGTTCTCGGTGCGCACCAGCGTCGGAAGGGGCTGGTACGGGGAGGCTATCGGCCGGCCGTCCCACCGGGCGAGAAGCTTTCGGGTGATGACCGCCAGAAGCCGAGCGCCGGGGACGATCAGCAGGACGGTCAGCCCAACGGCGCTGACCCACTTCGGCAGCATGAGGACGGCGGGCAGCACGGTGGCGCCCAGTTTCATCGCGGACAGGGCGAACAGGACGGTGCTTCGGCCTACGGCGGCGAGGCCGCGTCTGGCTCGGTCGATAGTCGTCACCAACTGATCGTAGGTTCCGCGACCATGCGCTCGGACAGGCTCATCACACCCCCAACTGGCTCTGTTCCAGGGAGAATGGCACCGGCCCGGGGGTGTGGCCATCCTGCTGGACCCCCTTGGGGGGGTATACCTAGGTCAACCTTCCGTCCCCCGCCTAGCCGGATTCCTTCCGGCAGCCGACCTTCCTATCGTCGTAGACAGCCGGGGAGCGTACCGCTGCGCGGTGGCAAGCGGGGTAGGTCTCTGCCCGTACAACGGAGGATGGAATGAGCAGTCAGCTCTCGCCCGGGCAGGTCCAGGCGGCCCACCGGCGCCGTCAGACCCGTGGCGCGCTCATCACCGGGCTTCTGCTGGACGCCGGGTTGCCGCTGCTGATCTTCTACGGTCTGCGGCAGCAGAACGTCGGTGTGGTGACGGCCTCGCTGGCATCGGGCGTCCTGCCGGCCCTGCGCACGTTCTACGTGATGCAGAAGGAGCGCCGGGTCGACGTGGTGGCCCTGTTCATGGTCAGCACCCTGATCCTCGGAGGCATCCTCGGCGCGCTGACCGGTGATCCCCGGCTGATGTTCGCCAAGGACGGCTGGATCACCGGCATGATCGGGCTCTGGCTGCTGATCACCCTGATGATGCGGCGTCCGTTCTTCCTGCACGCCGGAAAGAACATCGCCCTGACCAAGACCGGCCCCGAGAGTGCCGAGCAGTGGGAGCGGCGCTGGGACACCGAGCCGGCGTTCCGTCGCGGCCTGCGGGTCCTGACGGCGGTCTTCGGCGTCGGACTGCTGCTGGACGCGGGCGTCCGCGTCCTGATCGCCTACACCGTGCCGATCGACAACGTGCCGCTGGTCACCAACGTCCAGTACCTGGTCCTGCTCGCCGGGCTGCTGACGTTCATGATGCGGCACACCAAGAAGCACAACCTGCGGGCCTGAGCGCCTACTTCGGCCCGAGAACGACGATCGCGAACTCCGAGGAGCGACCATGCCTGCTCACATCGCCCTGTTGAACACTCCGGCACACGGACACGTCAACCCGACGCTGGCGGTGGTCGAGGAACTGGTCGCGCGAGGTCACCGGGTGATCTACGCCACCACCGCGGAGTTCGCGTCCACCGTTGCCGCCAGCGGCGCCGACGTCCTGGTGTACGAGTCGACGCTCAGTTGGCCGTGCTGGAGCAAGCTTCGGCGTTCATCACCCACAGCGGGATGGGCGGCACGATGGAGGCGTGGTACTACGGCACTCCGATGGTGACGTTCCCGCAGAGTGTGGAGCAGGCGGCGATCGCCCACCGCGTGGCGGAGCTCGGTCTCGGAGTGGGGGTGCCCGCCGGCGGGCTCTCCGCCGAGAAGCTGCGCGAGACCCTCATGGCGGTCGTAGCCGATCAGGCGGTCGGCGAGCGGGTGGCGTCGATGCGTGCGCACGTGCGCGACGCAGGTAGTGCCCGCCGTGCCGCGGATGTGATCGAGAGCCGTCTGCAGCACGGCAGTTGAGCGAGGGCGAAATCGGGCTTCCCTTCGATGGTGATCTCGGCGTTCAGCACGACTGGTCACCGGCAACGGCGCACACGCCTTCGGTGAAGGCGGTGTTCGCCATCGGGCCGCGTCGCAGGAGAACCACCCGTACGTGGACGGCTGCGCAACCTTGGGCCCACTCGGCCGTTCTACGTTTCGCAGCACTTGATCGTTCGCGGCAGGGGGAGAGGGCATTGGCCGACGAAGCGGCACCGGGCAGTGTGCGCCAGGTGGAGGTGGTGGTCATCGGGGCCGGCCTGTCCGGGGTGGCTGCCGCCATTTCCCTGCGCCGGTCCGGTTTCGAGGATGTCGTCGTGCTGGAGAAGTCCGACCGGCTCGGTGGTACCTGGCGTGACAACACGTACCCCGGGTGCGGCTGCGACGTTCCCTCGCTGCTGTACGAGTACTCCTTCGCGCCCGGGCCGTGGCGGCGCGTCTTCGCCGCACAGCCGGAGATCCTCGGCTACCTCCGGGCCACCGCGGCCTCCCACGGCATCGAGCCGCTGATCCGTTGCAACACGGAAGTCCTTGGCGGCCGTTGGGATCCGGCGAGCGGCCGCTGGTGTCTTCAGACCTCCGCCGGCGCGTACGCCGCGCGCGCGATCGTGGTGGCCACCGGCCCGTGGAACCGGCCTCGCTTTCCCGACCTGCCCGGCCTGACGCACTTCCCGGGGCCGGTCTTCCACTCCGCCCGGTGGGAGCACGACACCGAGCTGGCCGGGCGTCGCGTGGTGGTGGTCGGCAACGCGGCCTCGACCGTGCAGTTCCTGCCGGAGCTGCAGCGGACGGCCGCTCGGGTGGACATCTTCCAGAGCACCGCGCCCTGGGTGCTGCCCAAACCCGACATCGCCCTGCCGGCACGGGTACGCCACCTGCTGCAGCGCAACCTCGCCGTACGACACCTCGCCCGTGCCGTCCACGCCACCACCCAGGACGCCATCGGCCTGGCCCTGCGCCACCCCCGAAGGCTGCTGCCGCCCCTGGAGGCGGCGGCACGCCGGCATCTCCGTCGTTCGGTGGCGGACCCGGTGCTGCGTCAAGCCCTCACCCCGAGCCACCGCCTCGGCGCCCGCCGCCTGCTGGCCTCGGACACCTACTACCGGGCCGTCAGCCAGCCGAACGTGCACCTGCACCCCGCCCGGGCAGTCCGCGTCGAGGGAAGCGATGTCGTGGGCGCCGACGGGCGACGCGTCAGCGCGGACGTGATCATCCTGGCCACCGGCTTCCACATCGGCGAGCAGCCCCTCGCCCCGCACCTGTACGGAATTCACGGCCAGAGCCTGGCGGACACCTGGAGCGGGGGGCGGCGCGCCTATCTGGGCACCCACGTCAGCGGCTACCCCAACCTCTTCCTCCTCCTCGGGCCGAACATCCTCAGTGGCACCACCGCCGTACCGAGCGTTCTCGAAGCCCAACTACGGCACGTCACCGCCGCACTGAGGTACCTGCGCCACAGCGGGCAGACGGCCATGGACGTACGCCGTGAAGTCCAGGAAACCCATAACACGGCCCTTCAGACGGCGCTGAACAGCACCGTCTACACCTCCGACCACGACGGGTACTACTTCAGCTCCCCGGGGCTGAACAGCTTCTGCTGGCCGTGGTCCACCCGGCGCCTGCGCCGCGCCCTCCGCACCTTCGACCCCGCCGCCTACACCTGGTATCCGCCCCAGCCCGCCGGCCTCCCGCTCCAGCGCACCACGGAGGCACCCGCCCAGTCGGCCGTCCAGGGCCCGCGCGCCGACTCACCCACATGAACAACCCTGTCGGGCTCGGCAAGTCATCGCTGGAGCAGGGAAGCGATCGTCGGCTCGCAGACGATCCTCGGCGTTGTCCGGGCGGTGAGATGCGCTGCCGTCCTGCCGTGACCGGCGCCGAGCCTCGGATCTGTCGTCGGAAGTGCGCCACGGCGAGCGCCGGGCATTTCGGTGAGACCGTACAGAATCGGTGAGGCGGGACGGAACGGCAGCCTGTGCCCCGAATTGCCGCCCTTCGCTTCGACCGTGGAGGCGGGCCGGTTGTCGACGGTCAGCCGTCGGCCGTGGCCGTGCCGGTGGCCGCGATGGACGCGTCGACGTCCATGCCGAGGTTGACCAGGCGCCAGTCGCCGCCCTTGACCTGGCCGAGGGTGAAGGTGAGGGCGAGCTGCACCTGGCCCGAGCCCTGCTTGGTGCTCAGGATCGCCTGCCGCAGGGTGTGCCCGTCGACGGTCACGTCCGCGTCGGTGACCACGCTCTGGCCGTCGGCCTTCGGCGACTGGCGGGTGACCTGGAAGTCCGGGGTGTGGACGGCCTGGACGAAGTTCTGGTGCAGGGAGTTCACCACCCGCGCGAACGCCGCCTTCGGGTCCTGCTGCGGGGAGGCGCCACCCGTGGTCGGGGGCAGCTGGGTGAGTGCCCACGCCTGGTCGACGTCCCCGCGGTAGACATCGGCGAGCCAGGCTTCCAGCACCCGGGCCGGCCCGTCCGCGGCCGCCGTCGCGCCTGCCGTCGGGGTGGGTGTCGACGTCGGGGCCTGCGTGGGCACGCCAGCCGGGGTAGCCGGGGCGGTGGTGGGGCCTGCGGCGGGCGTGGACGCCCCGGCCGCCGCTCCGGAGCCGCCCGCCGAGCAGCCCGCCACGGCGAGCGCGAGGAACGGTACGGCTATCGCTCTGCGCAGGAACAGGTTCACGGTGGTCTCGACCTTCGTCTGGTGTGAATCGGGAAACGGCGGTGCGTGCCCAGGCTAGTACTCCAGTGCGACTTCGTGATCTTTCCCGGGAGCCGGGTGAGAACGGCAACGGCCACCGCGTGATCATCAAGGGTTGTGTGGACTCATG
>NZ_JBITZP010000053.1:0-43975 GCF_044546945.1 Kitasatospora sp. NPDC053057
CGATCTCGGGCCTCAACACCTCAAGATCCGCACAGGGAGCGGCGTGCACTGCGTCAGGCTCTCCGAAGCGACCCACAGATGGAGCAGAAGAGCCCGTTTTGACATGTCCCGGTCTCCCTCTGCCCTAGCTAGGGTTCCGGCAACCCCCCACTCGAAGGAGACCCCAATGCTCCGACGCCACGCGGCCGTTGCCACCTGCGCCCTGGCCATCGCCACGCTGGTCGCCACCGTCGCACCGGCCGGCGCCAGCACGGACGAGGCCGCGATCGCCCGAGCCATGACGAACCGTCAAGAGACCACGGCCCCGGTACCCGCGGCTCTGCTCCAGGCCCTCCAGCGCGACCTCGGCCTCACCCCGCAGGCCGCCGGAACCCGCCTGGCCGGCGAAGCCCGGGCCGCCGCCACGCAGGAGGCGCTCCAGCAGGCGCTGGGAGAGCGCTGGGCCGGCGCCTGGCTCAACGGCGCGGACACCACCCTGACGGTCGCCACCACCGACCCGGCCGCCGCCCGCTCCATAACCGCCCACGGCGGCCGCGCCAGGGTCGTCCACAACACTCTCGCCGCACTCGACCGCGCCAGGGCCACGCTCGACGCGACGGCCCGCACGGCCACTCCGGAGAGCACCCCGCTGTGGTACGTCGACCCGACCGCCAACACCGTGGTCGTCCAGTCCACCGACGCCGACCGCACCGAGGAGTTCCTCGCCCGGTCCGGCGTGGACCACACCCTCGTCCGGGTCGACCGCGCCGCCGACGCCCCCCGGCCGCTGGCCGACCTGCGCGGTGGGGACGCCTACTTCATCAACAGCACGGCCCGCTGCTCGATCGGCTTCCCCGTCACCCAGAACGGCCAGCCCGGCTTCGTCAGCGCCGGCCACTGCGGCCAGGCGGGTTCGAGCGCCGCCGCCCCCGACGGCAGCTCGATCGGCACCTTCCAGGGCTCGACCTTCCCCGGAAACGACTACTCGTGGATCCAGGCCGATTCCAGCTGGACCGCCCAGCCCCAGGTCAACAACTACGCCGGCGGCACCGTGACGGTCTCCGGCTCCGACGTCGCCCCCATCGGCTCGTCGGTCTGCCGCTCGGGCTCCACCACGGGCTGGCACTGCGGCACCGTCCAGCAGTACAACGCCACCGTCAACTACTCCGAGGGCTCCGTGTCCGGCCTCACCCGCACCAGCGTGTGCGCCGAGCCCGGTGACTCCGGCGGCTCGTTCATCTCGGGCAGCCAGGCGCAGGGCGTCACCTCCGGCGGCTCCGGCAACTGCACCTCCGGCGGAACCACCTACTTCCAGCCCGTCAACCCCATCCTCCAGACCTACGGCCTGACCCTGGCCACCGGCTGAGCCCGGACCGGCAGGTGCCCGCTTCCCGACCGCCGACGGGAGGCGGGCACCTTGCCGTGCCGACCGCCGACGAAGGCCGCTCGCACCGCCGCACCGAAGAGGGCACTCCCCCGCAACACACTCAACATTCAGCCATAGTTCGCCAGATGTTCATCCTGAGCATTCTCGGAGCACCTCCCTCCCAGCAGTTCACGCCCAGGCCAACGGGCTGACGCGGCATCGCGACCCAACGGTGATCTCACGCCCCTTGACGGCACCGTTGTTAGCGTTAACACTTCATGTCACGCCAGGCCAGAGCTACCGCAACCCCGACGTTCCACAGCGCGAGGGACCGCTCCGGCCGGCCCCCGCTCGACCGCTCCCAGTCGCCCAACCAGGGTCGCTCTGCGCCGGTCGCGGAACATCATCACTGGAGGAACTGTGCGGAAGCTTTCAGCGGGCCTCGTCGCGGTGGGCCTGACGCTCTCCCTGGCAGCCTGCGGCCAGAGCGCCAACGGAGTCGGCGACGGGGCGGCCAAGGGCGACGCCAAGGGCGGGCTGGTCGGCATCGCGATGCCGACCAAGTCGTCGGAGCGCTGGATCAACGACGGCAACAACATGGTCAAGGACTTCCAGGCCAAGGGCTACAAGACCGACCTGCAGTACGGCGACAACGTGGTGGAGAACCAGGTCTCCCAGGTGGAGAACATGATCACCAAGGGTGCCAAGCTGCTGGTGATCGCCGCCATCGACGGCTCCTCCCTCACCAACGTGCTGCAGAAGGCCGCCGACGCGCACATTCCGGTCATCTCCTACGACCGGCTGATCCGGGGCACCCAGAACGTCGACTACTACGCGACCTTCGACAACTACAAGGTCGGCGTCCTCCAGGGCGGCTACATCGTCGACAAGCTCGGCCTCAAGGACGGCAGGGGCCCGTTCAACATCGAGCTGTTCGGCGGCTCGCCGGACGACAACAACGCCACCTTCTTCTTCAACGGCGCGATGAGCGTCCTCAAGCCGTACATCGACAGCAAGAAGCTGGTCGTGCAGAGCGGCCAGACCGACTTCAACCAGGTCGCCACGCTGCGCTGGGACGGCGGTGTCGCCCAGTCCCGGATGGACAACCTGCTGAGCAAGGCCTACACCACCGCCCACGTCGATGCCGTGCTGTCGCCGTACGACGGCATCTCGATCGGCATCCTCTCCTCGCTCAAGGGCGTCGGCTACGGCACCGCGAAGTCGCTGCCGATCGTCACGGGCCAGGACGCCGAACTGGCCTCGGTCAAGTCGATCATCGCGGGCGAGCAGACCGAGACCGTCTACAAGGACACCCGCCAACTGTCGAAGGCCGCCGTCCAGATGGGCGACGCGCTGCTGACCGGCGGGAAGCCCGAGGTCAACGACACCACCCAGTACAACAACGGCGTGAAGACCGTCCCGGCGCAGCTGCTCCAGCCGGTCAGTGTCGACAAGGACAACTACCAGAAGGTCCTGGTCGACAGCGGGCAGTACACCGCGGACCAGCTCAAGTAGCCCGCGGGGCCCGGCCGACCGGGCCCCGCGCCGAACCGGCGGTGCGGAGCCCGGGCTCCCCCCGGGAGCCCGGTGGCTCCCCCACCGCACCGCCCCGAACGATACGGACGCACAACCATGGCTGGACCCGTTCTCGAAATGCGGTCGATCAGCAAGTCGTTCCCCGGCGTCAAGGCGCTCTCCGAGGTCAACCTGACCGTCGCCGCCGGCGAGGTGCACGCCGTCTGCGGTGAGAACGGCGCCGGCAAGTCCACCCTGATGAAGGTGCTCAGCGGCGTCTACCCGCACGGCGGTTACGAGGGCGAGATCCTCTTCGAGGGCGAGCCCTGCCGGTTCAAGGACATCCGGGCCAGCGAGCAGCGCGGCATCGCCATCATCCACCAGGAACTGGCGCTGGTGCCGTACCTGTCCATCGCCGAGAACCTCTTCCTGGGCAACGAGCACGCCACCCGCGGCATCATCAGCTGGCACCGGACGCTCACCCACGCCGCCGAACTGCTCCGGCAGGTCGGCCTGGACGAGAGCCCGCAGACCAGGATCGCCGACCTCGGCGTGGGCAAGCAGCAACTGGTCGAGATCGCCAAGGCGCTGGCCAAGAAGGTCAAGCTGCTCATCCTGGACGAGCCGACCGCCGCCCTGAACGACGAGGACAGCCGCAAGCTCCTCGACCTGATCCTGGAGCTCAAGGCGCAGGGCATCTCCTGCATCATCATCTCGCACAAGCTGAACGAGATCGCCCGGGTCGCCGACGCCGTCACCATCCTGCGCGACGGGCGGACCATCGAGACCATCGCGATCGGCTCCGAGGGCATCTCCGAGGACCGGATCATCCGCGGCATGGTCGGCCGCGACCTGGAGCACCGCTACCCCGAACGCACCCCTGAGATCGGCGAGATCGCCTTCGAGGTCGAGGACTGGACCGTCCGGCACCCGATCGACCAGCAGCGCACGGTGGTGGCGGGCGCCTCGCTGAACGTGCGGCGCGGCGAGATCGTCGGCATCGCCGGACTGATGGGCGCCGGGCGCACGGAACTCGCGATGAGCGTCTTCGGTCGCTCGTACGGGCGCTGGGCCGGCGGGCGGGTGCTGCTGCACGGCCGGGAGGTCCGCACCCGGACGGTGCCGGAGGCGATCGGCCATGGCATCGCGTACGTCACCGAGGACCGCAAGCAGCTCGGCCTCAACCTCATCGACGACATCAGCCGGAACATCTCGCTGAGCGCGCTCGGCAAGGTCGCCCGGTACGGCCGGGTCGACCGGCACGAGGAGAGCAAGGTCGCCGAATCGTTCCGGCGACAGATGAACATCAAGGCCCCGACGGTGTTCACCCGGACCGGCACGCTCAGCGGCGGCAACCAGCAGAAGGTTGTCCTCAGCAAGTGGATCTTCGCCGAGCCCGAGGTGCTGATCCTCGACGAGCCCACCCGGGGCATCGACATCGGCGCCAAGGCGGAGATCTACACCGTGATCGCCGAGCTCGCCGCCCAGGGCAAGGCGGTGCTCGTCATCTCGTCCGAACTCCCCGAACTCCTGGGCCTGTGCGACCGGATCTACACCATGGCCGAAGGCCGGATCACCGGCGAGGTCGCCCGTGCCGACGCCACCCAGGAATCCCTCATGCGGCTCATGACCATGAGCACCGCATCCAGCAACGAGCAGGTGTAGGCATGGCCCAGACCGAGATCATTCCGGACTCCACCCAGAACGACCCGGAGGCCGGCCCCGGCTCCTCCGTCGGTTCCGTCCTGGCCCGGACGCTGCGCGGCAACGTGCGCCAGTACGGCATGCTGGTCGCGCTGGCCCTGATCGTGGTGCTGTTCCAGATCTGGACGGACGGCATCCTCCTCCAGCCGCTCAACATCACCAACCTGATCCAGCAGAACGGCTACATCCTCATCCTGGCGATCGGCATGATGATCGTCATCATCGCCGGGCACATCGACCTCTCGGTCGGCTCGCTGGCCGCCTTCGTCGGGGCGGCCGCCGCGGTCATGATGGTCCAGCACCACGTGTCGTGGCCGGTGGCGATGCTCGCCGCGCTGGTGATCGGGGCCCTCGCCGGCGCCTGGCAGGGCTTCTGGATCGCCTACCTCGGGATCCCGTCGTTCATCGTCACCCTGGCGGGCATGCTGCTGTTCCGCGGCGGCACCCAGATCCTGCTGCAGGGCCAGTCGGTGGCGCCGTTCCCCAAGGGTTTCCAGAGCATCAGCAGCGGCTTCCTCCCCGAGGTCGGCCCGCACACCAACTACCACAACCTCACCCTGCTGCTCGGTCTCGCCGTGCTGGCCGTCGCCATCCTCCAGGAACTGCGCGGCCGGCGGCAAACCGCCTCGTACGGGCTGGAGGTGCTCCCGCTCGGGCTGTTCCTGGCCAAGCTCGCCGTGATCACGGCGGCCGTGCTCGTGTTCACGCTGCTGCTGGCCAGCTACCACGGCGTGCCGATCGTCCTGCTGATCCTCGGTGCCCTGCTGGTCGGATTCGGCTACCTGATGCGCAACTCGATCATCGGCCGGCACACCTACGCCATCGGCGGCAACGAGGCGGCGGCCAAGCTCTCCGGAGTGAAGAGCAAGCGGGTCGTCTTCCTGGCCTTCACCAACATGGGTGTCCTCGCGGCGCTGGCCGGGCTGGTCTTCGCCGCGCGGCTCAACGCCGGCACCCCGCAGGCCGGCATCAACTTCGAGCTGGAGGCGATCGCCGCCGCCTTCATCGGCGGTGCCTCCGCCAGCGGCGGCGTGGGCACCGTCCTCGGCGCGATCATCGGCGGCCTGGTGCTCGGCGTGCTGAACAACGGCATGTCGCTGGTCGGCATCGGCACCGACTACCAGCAGGTGATCAAGGGCCTGGTGCTGCTCGCGGCCGTGGGCTTCGACGTCTACAACAAGCGCCGGGCCGGTTCCTGACCCTGTCGGCGGGACGGGACGGGCGCGGTGCCTCGGCACCGCGCCCGTCCCGCTGTGTTTCCGCCCGGGCGCGGACCGGTTCCGGGCGCGTCGTCACGAGGAGCGGCTCGCCCCGGCACTGCGGATGCTGCGGGGAGAGGCCCCGAGTTCGCGACGGCAGGCCTTGTTGAACGCCTGCAGATCGGGGATGCCGACGGTGGCGGCGATGGCGGGGATGGACAGTGTGGTGGCCTGGAGGAAGTGGCGGGCCCGCTCCATCCGCCGGGCCCGGAGGTAACCGACGACCGTCTCGCCGACGGTGGTGCGGAACAACCGGGTGAGGTGGTTGTGCGAGACGCCCGCGGCCTTGGCGATCTCCGGCACCGTCAGGGGCTCCGCCAGGCGGGTCTCGATCAGGGCGGCCGCGGCCATCACCGCAGGATGACGCGCCCGAGGGTTTCGCGCGCTCGGCGGAGCCAGGTGGGCGATTCGCCAGAGGGCGGCCCACACTTCGGCCGTGGCCCGCGCCGGAGCGTCCGGCCAGGCGGCCAGAGCCTGCCGGAAATGCTGGTCCAGCAGCGGCAGTTCGGCGCCGGCGTCCTGGAGCACCGGGATGCTGCGAGCCGCTCCGGTCGTCCCCAGGCGCAGGTGGACGTAGATGTGCTCGGAGCGGCCCCGGTACCGGTAGCGGACCGGTGTACCGGGCGGCACGAGGCCGATCCGGCCGGGGCGGATCGTGTGATCCGTGCCGGCCACCTCCAAGTCCGCCTCGTAGCGGTAGAGATGCAGCTGCCACTGGTCCGGCACCAGGAAATCGTCCACCTGGCCCGCCGACCCGTGCACGCCGAGGCCGACGGTGGCGAGGACGGGCGGCTCCTCCAGCCGGGTCAGGATCGTGTCCATGGGGATACCTTCTACCACCGCGTGCGCGGGCTCGAACCCCGAACGAAGGATCGCGCCCGGTCCCGGGTGATGGTGGAAATGGACCAGCAGAGGGTGAGCCGGGCCCACCTGGCGCGCGGTGGCCGCGCCTAGCGTGGCGGTCGTGGAGCACCGAAAGCCCTGCTGTGGCGGGTGCTGACGGGCGACGACCAACCCAGATCCGATCGACTGTGCAGAGGAGCGGCATGCCTCCGCGTTATTTCGAGGACTTCTCACCCGGACACGGCACGGCGCCGCCGCGCGCCGCCCTTGCCACCGATGCCCCCCGCCTCGATCTGAACGGCGCCTGGGCGTTCAGGTTCTCCCCCGTGGGCCTGGACGCCCCGGACGGCTTCGAGCAGCCGGGGTTCGACGATGCCGGCTGGGACCGCCTCGCGGTGCCCTCCCACTGGCAGTTGCACGGCTACGGCAAGCCGGCCTACCTCAACATTCCCTACCCCATTCCGCTGGACCCTCCGTTCGTCCCGGACGAGAACCAGACGGGAGACTACCGCCGGGCCTTCGAGCTGCCACAGGCCTGGGACGGCACCCCGGCCGTGCTGCGGTTCGACGGTGTCGATTCCTGTGCACGGGTGTGGCTCAACGGCGTCGAGCTGGGCGTGAGCCGGGGCAGCCGCCTCGCGGCCGAATTCGACGCCTCGCACGCGCTGCGGCCGGGCCGGAACGTGCTCGCGGTCAGGGTCCACCAGTACTCGTCCGGCACCTACCTGGAGGACCAGGACACCTGGCGGATGTCGGGCATCTTCCGTGACGTGACCCTGCTCGCGCGGCCCGTGGGCGGCATCCGCGACGTTTTCGTGCACGCCGACTACGACGCCCTGACCGGCGGCGGGCGGCTGCGCGTCGAGGTGGACGCCGACGCCCCCGCCACGTTGAGCATCCCGGAGCTCGGCGTGGCCGGTGTTCCGGCCGACGAGCCCCTGGTCATCGACCGGGTGCGGGCGTGGAGCGCCGAGGAACCGTTCCTCTACGACGCCGTGCTGGCCTCAGCCGCCGAATGGGTCCGGCTGCGCATCGGATTCCGCACCGTCGCCATCGACGAGTCGGGGGTGCTCACCGTCAACGGACGGCGGGTGGTGCTACGGGGCGTCAATCGCCACGAGTTCGCCCCGGACTCCGGTCGCACGCTCAGCGTCGGGACGATGCGCCACGACGTGGAACTGATGAAGCGGCACAACATCAATGCGGTCCGCACCTCGCACTACCCGCCGCACCCGGCCTTCCTCGACATCTGCGACGAGCTGGGCATGTGGGTCATGGTCGAGTGCGACCTGGAGACCCACGGCTTCGAGACGACCCAGCCGGAGCCCTGGCAGGACAACCCCTCCGACGACCCGCGCTGGCACGACGCCTGTCTGGACCGGGCCCGGCGCACGGTAGAACGCGACAAGAACCACGCCAGCGTCATCTCCTGGTCGCTCGGCAACGAGGCCGGGGACGGCCGCAACCTGGAGGCCATGGCCGACTGGATCCGGGACCGGGACCCGGCGCGGCCCATCCACTACGAGGGCGACCGGCTGGCCCGGTACGTCGATCTGTACGGCGAGATGTACCGGACGCCGGCCGTCGTCAGCCGGATCGGCCGGGGCGAACTCCTGCCCGGCGAGAAGTTCTGGCCCCCCACCGACGGCGAGGGCGACCCCGCGGACGACCGGCGCAACCACATGCCGTTCATCTACACCGAGTTCGCCCACGCCATGGGCAACGGCCCCGGCGGCCTGCACGAGTACCTGCGGCTGTGCGAGGAGCACCCGCGGGTCCAGGGCGGGTTCGTCTGGGAGTGGATCGATCAGGGACTGCGAGCCACCGACGAGCAGGGACGCGAGTTCTTCGCCTACGGGGGCGACTTCGGTGAGGACCTGCACGATGCCAACTTCGTCTGCGACGGTCTCGTCTTCCCCGATCGGACGCCGTCGCCGGGCCTGGTGGAGTACCAGAAGGTCAACGAGCCCGTACTGATCGAGCAAGCGGGACCGGGCGTCCTCTCGCTGCGCAACCGCTACGACGTCCGCGATCTGTCGCACCTGTGCTTCACCTGGTCGCTGAGCCGAGAGGGCGAGCCAGTGGCCGGCGGGCCGCTGGAGGTCCCGCCGCTGGCCGCGGGCGAGCGCGCCGAACTTCCGCTGCCGGCTGAGGCCCTGGCGCACGCGGCCAAGGGCGGCGAATGCCACTTCACCGTCCACGCGAAGCTGGCCGAGGCCACCGCCTGGGCCCCCGAAGGCCACGTGGTGGCCTGGGGACAGTTCGCCCCGGTAGCCGACTCCCCGACCGAACGGGCGGTCCCCGGCGGCGCCCTGACCACCGGCGCACTGACCATCGGGTCGCTGACCACCGGCGCGGTGGACGGCGGACACCTGGTGCTCGGCCCCGCGCGTTTCGACCGGTCCACCGGAACCCTCGTCGGCCTCGGCGCACACCGGGTGGACGGTCCGCGGCTGGCACTGTGGCGGGCGCCCACCGACAACGACCGCGGCTGGGCACCGGCCGACTCCCGCTACTGGGAAGCCTGCGGCCTGCACCGGCTCCGGCACCGCACCGTCGCGGTGGAGCCGGACGCCCGGGGACTCACCGTCCTCGTCCGCAGCTCCGCAGCGACCAGCACGTGTGGCTACCTGACGACCTACCGGTGGGAGTCGGACGGCCAACGGCTGCGGGTACGCGTGCACGCCGAGCCCTTCGGCTTCTGGCCCGACCGGCCGGACGCCTTCGCCGAGCCGATGGTCGACCCCCGGCTCCCGGCCGAGGAGTACGGCGAACTGGTCCGGCGTGACAGGGCCGCGTCGCTGGCCCGTCTCGGCCTCGAATGGCGGCTGCCCGAAGACTGGTCCCAGGTCCAGTGGTTCGGCGCCGGGCCGGGAGAGGCCTACCCGGACTCACGTCGAGCAGCCCTGGTCGGCCGCTTCCGGGCCGACGTCGACGACCTGCAGACTCCCTACGTGCGCCCGCAGGAGAACGGCAACCGGATGGACGTGCGCTGGGCGGAACTCACCGGCCCCGACGGCACGGGCATCCGGATCGAGGGCGCCCCCGTCTTCAACCTCGCGGCACGCCGGTGGAGCGACCGACATCTCGCTGCGGCCCGTCACCGAACCGACCTGGTCGCCGACTCCGTGATCCACCTGCACACCGACCACGCCGTCCAGGGCCTCGGAACGGCAGCGTGCGGCCCTGGTGTCCTTCCCCAGTACCGCCTCGAAGTTCAGCCCGCGGACTTCGCCTTCGTACTCGACGTCCTCTCCGGCTGACGACCGGTCCAGCGGCCGGGCGCCCGGGCGCGGGCCGTCCGGGCTTCCGGCTCGCGCCCCCGCCGAAATGTTTTCCGGCGGGCGGCAACCTTCCTGGCAACGGCGGCAACTGATGGGCGACACCGAGGGCGGAACACCCCACGGTTTCCCGATCCCACTGCCGACCGCCGCCGCGAACCGCCCGACCGGGCGGGTGCGCAGCGGCGGGGCCGAAGCAAGGAGTAGCCCCCCCATGAACGAGACGGATCCCACGGCGAACGACCGCGGCCGGCGCTCCCGGGCGGCCGGTGGCGCGCGGCGTCCCCGTGGGCGCCACCGTCGGCGCTGGACCACGCTGGCCCTGGCCCTGGGCGTGCCCGGCGTGCTCGGCCCGTACCTGCTGTTCGTGCAGGCCGACTCCAACGCGGCGTCGGTGGACCCCGACGCGTACTACACCCTGGTGTCCGTCCGCAGCGACAAGGCGCTGGACGTGCCCGGAGCGGACGCGGCCGACGGCGCCTGGGCCCGGCAGATGAACCGCGCGGCCGGGTCCGTGAGCCAGCAGTGGCGGCTGCGGCTGGCGGGGGACGGCTACTACGAGCTGGAGAACCGCAGCAGCCACAAGGTCCTCGGGGTGCGCGGTGACTCCACGCAGTCCGTCGCCGCCGTCGAGCAGCAGAGCGACCACGCCTCCGCCGCACAGCAGTGGCGGATGGCGGACGCGGGGGACGGCGCGGTGAAGTTCGTCTCCCGCCTCAGCGGCCTGGTGCTGGACGTCTGGGGCGGCGGCAAGGAGGAGGGCATACCGCTCATCCAGTACGCGGACAGGGGCAGCACCAACCAGCAGTGGCGCCTGGTGAAGGTGTCCGGCACGGGCGGGTACAGCTGGCACAACGCGCAGATCGTCGGCGGCGGGTTCGTCACCGGTTTCGTCTTCAACCCCACCCGCAAGGACCTGCTGTACGCCCGGACCGATGTCGGCGGCGCGTACCGCTGGGACGCGACCGCCGGCCAGTGGATCTCGCTGACCGACTGGATCGGTGGCAACGACTGGAACCTGCTCGGGATCGAGAGCCTGGCGACCGACCCGGTCGACCCGAACCGGGTGTACCTGGCGAGCGGCACCTACACCAACGACTGGGCGGGCAACGGCGCGATCCTGCGCTCCACCGACCAGGGCAAGACCTTCCAGCGCACCGACCTGCCGTTCAAGCTGGGCGGCAACGAGGACGGGCGGTCGATGGGCGAGCGGCTGGTGGTGGACCCCTCCGACCACAGCAGGCTCTACCTCGGCACCCGCAAGAACGGCCTCTGGCGCAGCACCGACTACGGCGCGACCTGGAGCCAGGTCGGCGGTTTCCCCGTCAAGGACGGTGCGAGCAGCGGCGTCGGCCTGTCCTTCGTGACCTTCGGCCCGTCGGGCAGCAAGACGATCTACGTGGGCGTGGCGGACAAGACCACCTCCCTGTACCGCTCCACCGACGGCGGAAACACCTGGCAGGCCGTCCCCGGCCAGCCGACAGGGCAGCTGCCGCACCACGGCGTGCTGTCCGGCGACGGCTCGCTCTACCTGACGTACAGCAACGGGCCGGGCCCGCAGCCGGTGACGGCCGGTTCGGTGTGGAAGTACACGCCGGCCACCGGGGCCTGGAAGAACATCACGCCGTCCAGCGGCAATTACGGCTTCGCCGGCCTCGCGGTCGACGCCCAGCACCCGGGCACGGTGATGGTCACCACCCTGGACCGCTGGTGGCCCGGGGACGAGGTCTACCGGTCGACCGACGGCGGCGCCACCTGGAAGGCACTGGGCGCGACCGGCGTGCGCGACGACTCCGCGGCGCCCTACGTGGGCACCAACGTCGGGCACTGGATGGGTGCGCTGGCCATCGACCCCTTCGACTCCGGGCACGTGCTGTACGGCACCGGATCGGGCCTGTGGGGCAGCACCGACGTGACCGCGGCCGACCGCGGGGGTGCCACCCACTGGACCATCCCGGCCAAGGGCCTGGAGGAGACCGCGACCAACGGACTGATCAAGCCGCCCGGCCTCCCGCTGATCAGCGCGCTCGGCGACGTCAGCGGGTTCCGGCACGACGACCTGACCAAGGTCCCGGCCCATGCGCTGATCGGGCCGAGGTTCACCACCACCACGGGCATCGACTTCGCCCAGGCCAAGCCGGAGTTCTCCGTGCGGGTCGGTTCCGGCGGCGAGCAGCACGGCGCCTACTCGACCGACGGCGGAGCGAACTGGACGCCGTTCGCGGCGGCGCCGACGGGCGACGCCGTCAGCGGCACCGTGGCCGTCTCGGCGGACAGCGCCACCGTGGTGTGGACCCCGCAGGGCCAGCTTCCGTACCTCTCCACCAACCACGGCGCGGCCTGGACGGCGGTCTCCGGCCTGCCCAAGGACGCGGTCGTGGTGGCCGACCGCTCCGTGGCGAGCACCTTCTACGCCCTCAGCGGCGGCACCCTGTACGCCAGCACCGACGGCGGGAGGCACTTCACCGCCCGCGCCACCGGCCTGGGCGACGCGCATCTCAAGGCCGTCCCCGGTGTCGCCGGCGACCTGTGGATCGCCAACCGGTACACCGGACTCCAGCACTCGACCAACGGCGGGGCGAGCTTCACCAAGGTCGCCGGCGTGGCGGAGGCTAGCGCCATCGGCTTCGGCAAGGCGGCCCCCGGCGCGGACTACCAGGCCCTCTACCTCAGCGGGACGGTCAAGGGCGTGACCGGGCTGTTCCGCTCCACCGACGGCGGCTCGACCTGGGTCCGGATCAACGACGACCAGCACCAGTACGGCGGGACTGCCATCAGCATCATCACCGGCGACCCCGACGTGTACGGCCGCGTCTACTTCGGCAGCTACGGCCGCGGCGTGGTGTACGGCGATCAGTCCTGACGTCGTGGGTGGCCTGCGGGTGGACGGCGGCGCCGTGCCGTCCACCCGCGGGCCGGCTGTGAATGGTCCCGGGCCGGTCGCGGGCCGGTCGCGGAAAAAAATCACCGCCCGGGCGGCAACCTTTCCGCCTCCGGCGGCCACTGAGTGGTGCAACGTCGACTCGATCTACCGAATTGGATGGGCATGAGGGCAACGAAGCACGCCGCCCCGGGAGCACGGCGCAGGCGAGGGCTGGCCATGGGCATACCGTTGGCGGCGGTGGCCGTCGGGGTGCTGGTGTGCCTTGCCGTCGCGTTCCTCGGGAGGAGCGGGGCCGACGCTGGCACTGATGCGGGGCAACCCGCCGCCGCGGCCGTCGAGGCCACCGCACCGAGCACGGCGCCCGGCAGCGCCGGCCCGGCCGATCCCACGTCCCTGGCGGCGCGGCCGTCGCCCACCAGCCCGCCGACGCCGTCCGCCGACACTCCGTCGCCCTCGGCCCCCGCCACCCCGAAGCCGTCCCCCACCGCGACGCCGTCGTCCGCGGCGACCAGCAGCGCGCGTACGGCCGCCGTCGCGGCGTCGTCGGCCGGGCGGATCAGGCCCGGAACGAGCTACCAGGGCGTGGCGACCTCCTACGACGCGGCCGACGGCAACGGCGCCTGTTCGTTCGGCCCGTCCGGCGATCTCATGATCGCGGCGATGAACCACACCGACTACGAGACGTCCAGGGCGTGCGGGGCGTACGTGCAGGTCCACGCCGCCAACGGGGCGAGCATCACCGTGCGGATCGTCAACGAGTGCCCGCTGCCCTGCGCGCCCGGGCAGCTCGACCTCAGCCACGAGGCCTTCGCCAAGCTCGCCGACCTCTCGGTGGGCCGCCTCCCGATCACCTGGACGCTGCTGAGCCCCGGCACGCCGGACGCCATGTCCATCCGGTACAAGACCGGGTCCAGCCAGTGGTGGTGCGGGATCCAGGTGATCGGGCACCGGAACCCGGTGGCAGCGCTTGAGGTCCGGACCGGCGGTGGCTGGCGGCAGCTGACCCGCACCGACTACAACTACTTCCTCTCTCCCGACGGCGGCGGGTGCGGCGGGACGATCAGGGTCACCGACATCTACGGCGAACAACTGACCGTCGACGGCATCGCGTTGCAACCGGACGTCGTCCAGCCGACCCGCGTCCAGTTCGCCCGGCGTTGACCGCGCCGCTCGCTGGTCCGCCGTCGCGGGTCTCCCTCCGGGGCGACCGCCGTCCGGCCCCGGAACCGCGCACTGCTAGGCTCAGGCCGCTTGTTAACGCTCACATTGCAGGGAGAGGGCGACTGGGGGACATGCTCCTCGATGACGCGTCCGTGGAGTTCCACGACTTCTTCGAACGCCACTACGCCGAACTCGCCCGTCTCGCCCATCTCCTGACCGGCGAGACGGATGCGGCCGACGACCTTGCCGCGGACGCCTTGGTCGCCCTGTGGCAGCGCTGGGACCGGCTCCGCGCGGCCGACCACCCGCTGGCCTACGCCCGCGGTGTGGTCGCCAACATGGCCCGGGAACGGATCCGCAGCGCGGTCCGCGAGCGCCGCCGGGTCCTGCTGTTCTGGTCCCGCAGCCCGGAGAAGACCACCGGGCCCGACGTCGCGGCCGTGCTGGACGTCCGCGCGGCACTCGCCCGGCTGCCGTTCCGCAAGCGGGCGTGCGTGGTCCTGCGGCACGCCTTCGACCTCTCGGAGAAGGACGCCGCGGCGGCGCTGGGCATATCGGTCGGTACGGTGAAGAGCCAGACCTCGAAGGGCATGGCCGAGCTGGAACAGCTGCTCGGCGCACGAGCGGTCGGCGAACTGGCGACAGGAAGGAGGAACCGGTGAACGACCACATCTCCCGGCAGCTGCGCGAGGCTGCCGAGGCCCACCACCCCGATCGCGCGAGGATGCTGGCCCGCGTGCAGCGCGGCGCGGCCGGTCCCGCCGTCCGTCACCGCGCCCGGTCGGGCCTGAGGTCCTGGCCCAAGGCCGCGATCGCCGGCCTCGCCGCCGCCGGCATCCTGGCCACCGGCGGTCTCGCCGCCGGCCTCGTCCGGCCCCCACAGCCCTCGGAGACGGCCACCACCGCTCCGGCCGCCCCCTCCCCGACGGCCACGCCCACGCCGACGCGCTCGGCTCCCCCGGCCACCACCGTCCCGGTACCGGCCCCGGACCCGGCCACCACCCCGGCGAGTCCGCACCCGACGCCGTCGGCGAGCGTCCGGGCCCAGAACGGGCCGCTGTGGTCGGAGGGATCGATCGACTCGCACAGCACCATCTACTGGGCACAGAGCAACCTCCTCCTCAGGACCGGCCAGCCGCTCACGTCGCTCACCGTGGAACTGCGCATCGCGCAGACCGGCGGCGTACGGGACACCGGCAACTGGCGGACCCTTCCGGTCGACGACTTCACCGTCACCGTCCAGGAGTCCGGGGGCGCACTGGTCTACCGCTGGGTCCTCAAGCCGGGCCGCACCGTACCGCCCGGACAGCACGAGTTCGCCGGCCAGTACAACCACGCCACCGGCGTGCGCGGCGCCGCCGGCGACAGCTACCGCGTCGAGGCCCAGTCGACTGGGGGCACCGCCGCCGTCTGGGGAGGCTTCACCCCGGCGGGCTGACGGCCGGCTCCCGGCCGGACGCGGCAGTCCACCGCTGCGCCCACCCGGTCCGCGTTGCTTCAGCACCGGACCCGGCACGGCGGCCGGAGGCCGGAGGCCGTGCAAGGGGTCTCCGCACCGGAAACGGAAAGGGCGCCCGCTCCAACGAGCGGGCGCCCTGAACCTGCCGGGCTCGGCCCCGGAGCAGCCCGGTCCGGCCTCCCGGATCACCCCGGGCGCACCTCACGGGCCATCGAATCAGACTCCGACCAGCCCCTCCTCGGCGACGGGGGCTTCCGGAGCCGCCACGGCTGCATCCTTCCGCATCCCCTTGAGCAGGACGACCACCGCCGCGGTGACCACCGTGCCCGCCACGACCGCGAGCAGGTACAGGAACGGGCTGCCGATCAGCGGGAGCACCCAGATCCCGCCGTGCGGGGCCCGCAGGGTGGAACCGAAGGCCATCACCAGTCCGCCGGCCGTCATGCTGCCGACGATGTTCGCCGGGATGACCCGCAGCGGATCCGCCGCCGCGAACGGGATCGCGCCCTCGGTGATGAACGAGGCGCCGAGCACCCACGCGGCCTTGCCGTTCTCCCGCTCCTCGGGAGTGAACAGCCCGCGCCGGACGGCGGTGGCCAGGGCCATGCCCAGCGGCGGCGTCATACCGGCGGCCATCACGGCCGCCATCACCTTGAGGCTGCCGGCGTCCGGGGTGGTGCCCGCGGTGGTGAGCGCACCGGCCGCGAAGGTGTACGCGACCTTGTTGAGCGGACCGCCCATGTCGAAGGCCATCATCGCGCCGAGCAGCACGCCGAGCAGGATCGCGTTCGAGCCGGAGAGGCCGTTGAGCCAGTCGGTCAGGCCGGTCATCGCCGAGGCGATCGGCGAGCCGACCACCACGAACATCAGGAAGCCGACCACGGCCACCGACAGCAGCGGGATCACCACGACCGGCATGATGCCCCTGACCGCGCGCGGGACGTTCCAGCGGATCATCCACAGCACCAGGAAGCCCGCGGCCAGGCCGGACACGATGCCGCCGAGGAAGCCCGCGCCGACCGCCACCGAGACGGCGCCGCCGGCGATGCCCGCGGCCAGCGCCGCCCGGTCCGCGATCGCCCAGGCGATGAATCCGGAGAGGACCGGGACCAGAAAGCCGAAGGAGGTCTTGCCGGTCTGGAACAGCATCGCCGCCCAGCTGTGCGAGGAGGTCCAGTCGAAGTGGCCCAGCACGGACGGCGCGGAGGCGATCTGGTAGCCGCCGATGGCGAAGGCCAGGGCGATCAGCAGGCCACCGGCCGCGACGAAGGGAATCATGTAACTGACGCCCGTCATCAGGTACTTGCGCAGCCGCTGGGCCCAGTGCTCACCCGCCGGCGCACTCGGCGCTGCCACCGGTGCGGTGCCGGGGCGTGCGCCGCCACCGGATTCGGCGACCAGCCCGGCGGCTTGGGCGATCAGGTCGTCGGCGCGGTTGACGGCGGCCTTCACCCCCACGTCCACGGTCGGCTTGCCGGCGAAGCGGGCGCGGTCCCGGACCTCGACGTCATGGGCGAGGATCACCGCGTCGGCGGCAGCGATCACCTCGGGCGCCAGCACCGTCGTGCCGGCCGAGCCCTGGGTCTCGACCTGGATCCGCGCACCCGCCCGGGTGGCGGCCAGTTCGAGGGCCTTGGCGGCCATGTAGGTGTGGGCGATGCCGGTCGGGCAGGAGGTCACCGCGACCAGCCGCAGCCCGCCACGGGAAGCCGCCGCCTCCGGGGCCAGGGCCGCTTCCGGAGCGACGGCCGGCACCTCCTCGCCGTTGATCAGGGCCGCGACCGCACCCGGGCTCCCGGCGTCGCGGAGGGCACCGGTGAAGGCGGGGTCCATCAGTCGGCGGGCCAGCGCGGCGAGGATCTGCAGGTGGCTGTCGTCCGCACCGGCCGGTGCCGCGATCATGAAGATCAGGTCGGCGGGCCGACCGTCCGGGGCGTCGAAGTCCACGCCCCTGGTGCTGCGGCCGAAGGCCAGGCTCGGCCGCGTGACGTGGGCTGATCTGCAGTGCGGGATGCCGATCCCGTCCCCCATCCCGGTCGGGGCCTGGGCCTCGCGGGCGGCCACGTCGGCGAGGAAGCCGTCGAGGTCGGTCACCCGGCCCTCGGCGACCAGCCGCTGGGCGAGGGAGCGGAGGGCCTCGCCCTTGTCCGCCGGGGCGAGGTGGAGATCAACGAGTGCGGGTGTGATCAGTCCGCTGGTGTCGTTCATCGTGTCGATCCTTCAACTGGTGCCTGACAGTCTTCCCTTGCCCCCGGGAATGGTCGCCGTTCCGTCCCACACGGTCCGGCGTGCTGCCTCCGGCTGGAGGCCGTTCTCAACCGCGAAGCGGTCGTCCGAGCGGGATGTCCGCCGTCACGACCACGGCGGCCGGGTCCAGATCGGCCGGGGTCGGCATGACGCTCCCCGGCAGTTGCACGGCGGCGGCGCCGTGCGCCAGGGCCGCCGCCAGTGCCTCGGGGCCGGTGCCACCGGCTCCGAGGAAGCCCGCGAGCGAGGCGTCGCCCGCTCCCACGTCGCTCCGGACGACGGCGACCGGTGCGCTGCCGTACCAGCTGCCCTCCTCGGCGATCAGCAGCATCCCGTCCGCACCGAGGCTGGCCAGGACCTGCTGGGCGCCGCGCTTGCGCAGTTCCCCGGCCGCGTCCACGGCGTCGCCGACGGTGGCGACCGGGCGGCCCACCGCCTCCGCGAGTTCCTCCCGGTTGGGCTTGACCACGTCGGGACGCGCCGAGAGCGCGGCCAGCAGGGCGGGGCCGGAGGTGTCCAGGGCGATCCGGGCGCCACCCGAGTGCACCTGGGCCACCAACTCGGCGTACCACTCGGGCGCCAGGCCACGCGGCAGGCTGCCGCAGCAGGCCAGCCAGTCGACGCCGTTCCCGGTGCCCCGTCCGATCCTCTGGGTGTCGCGGACGAGCGCCAGCAGCGCGGCCGACTCGGCGGCGCTGAGTTCGGGGCCCATGGCGTTGATCTTCGTGAGGCTGCCGCCGTCCTCGGCGATCGAGACGTTGATCCTGGTGTCGCCCGCGATGGTGGCCGCCGCCACGTCGATGCCCTGGCGGCGCAACAGGTCGGAGAGCAGTCCGCCGGAGAGGCCGCCCAGTGGCAGGACGGCCGTGGTGCGGTGGCCGGCGGCGGTGAGCGCGCGGGAGACGTTGACGCCCTTGCCGCCGGGGTCGAGCCGGTCGTGCGCGGCTCGGTTGACTTCGCCCGGGGTGAGCGTTCGCAGCTCGTAGGTGCGATCGAGACTGGGGTTCGGGGTGATGGTGACGATCATGCGCGGATGACTTCCGGTCCTTGGTTCTCGATCTCGGCGGCCTGCTCGTCGGTCAGTCCAGTGTCCGTGACCAGGACGTCGACCTGGTCCAGCGAGCCGAACCGGGCGAAGTGGCGGGCACCGTACTTGGAGGAGTCGGCCACCAGGACCACTCGGCGTGCCCCGGCGAGCATCGCCCTCTTGACGGCGGCCTCGGCGAGGTCCGGGGTCGACAGACCGCCCTCCGGCGAGAAGCCGTTGGTCGCGACCACGGCGACGTCCGCGTGGATGTCGGCCAGGTCCCGCAGCGCCCAGGCGTCGACGGCCGCCTGGGTGCGGTGGCGCAGCCGCCCGCCGACGAGGTGCAGGGCGAGCCCGGGGTGGTCGGCCAGCCGGGCCGCGACCGGGAGGGCGTTGGTGACGACGGTGAGGGCGCAGTCCAAGGGCAGCAGTCCGGCCAGCCGGGAGACGGTCGTCCCGGCGTCGAGGATCACGCTGCCCTCGCTGGGCAGCAGGGCCAGGGCCGCCCTGGCGATGCGCTCCTTCTCGGCCGCGGCCGTGGAGTCCCGTTCGGCCAGGCCGGGTTCCAGGTGCAGTGCGCCGACGGGAAGCGCCCCGCCGTGCACCCGGTGCAGCAGGCCGGCCCGGTCCAAGGTGCTCAGGTCACGCCGGATGGTCTCCTGCGTGACGCCGAAGTCCTCGGCCAGCGTCGGCACGTCCACCCGGCCTTGCTCCTGGGCGAGGCGGAGGATCTGTTGCTGCCGCTCCGGTGCATACATGTGGGATTGGGTCCGTTTCATGTCTGTTTACGCCTGGTGAAGCCCGACCATACGCGCTTCGGACGGAAAAGCAAGAGGCTGCTCCGCCTCTCGTCCACGTTGTGGAATGCGCCCGAATGTGTTGACATCCCGGCGTAACCGGGCGTAGAACCAACCGAAACAACGCTCTAACGGGCGTGAAACCACAGGCTGCCTGGTCCCCGTGACTGCCCCCGTACCGCGAGGACCAGGCACCCGCCCACCGTGGCCCACGCTTCACCCTCCGCGCGGGCCACGTGCTCCGCTCTCCCGCCGACCCGGTTCCCACCCGGGTCGGCGGGCGTCTCCTCCGTCTCCCTCAAGGACTCCCATGCACTCGATCCAGGTCACCGTCGGCTCCAGCCGCGGTCTGCACGCCCGCCCGGCGTCACTGTTCGTCCAGGCTGCCGCCCGACAGCCGCTCAAGGTCACCGTCGGCCGCCCGGGCCAGGCGCCGGTCGACGCCCGAAGCCTGCTGTCCGTCCTCGCCCTGGCCGCCGGCTGCGGCGAGACCCTGGAGCTCACCGCCTCCGGCGACGGGGCCCAGGACTCGCTCAAGGCGCTCGCCGAGCTGCTCGCCTCCGACCTCGACACAGCGGCATGACCGACCTGATGCGCGGGATCGGTGTCGGCACCGGCAGCGCGGCCGGCCCGGTCGCCCGGATGGCACCCGTTCCGTCGCTGCCCGCACCGAGGGCGGTCGCCGACCCGGCGACCGAGGCGGCCGCGGTCCGCGCCGCACTCGGTGCGGTCCTCTCCGACCTGGAGGAGCGCGCCGCCCGTGCGCGCGGCACCGGCTCCGAGGTGCTCGCGGCCCAGGCCATGATGGCCGGCGACCCGGTCCTCGCCGACCGGGCCGCCGAGCTCGCCGAACAGGGCACCGACGGCGCCCACGCCCTCGCCGCCGCCTTCGACGGCTTCCGCGCCGCGCTGGTCGCCGCCGGCGGCTACTTCGCCGAACGCGCCCCCGACCTGGACGACCTGCGCGACCGCGCGGTGGCCCACCTGCTCGGCCTGCCCGTGCCCGGCCTGCCCGACCCCGGGCACCCGTACGTCCTGGTCGCCGACGACCTGGCGCCCGCCGACACCGCGCTGCTCGACCCCGAACGGGTCCTGGCCCTGGTCACCGTCCGCGGCGGGCCGACCAGCCACACGGCCATCCTCGCCAAGGCGCTCGGCGTGCCGGCCGTGGTCGGTTGCGCCGGCGCCATGGATCTGGAGGACGGCCGGCAGGTCCTGGTGCACGGCGCGGACGGCATGATCGAGCCCGACCCGAGTCCGGAAGCGGTCGAGCGGGCCGCCGCGCGCGAGCGCCGACGCCGCGAGCTGTCGGCCGGTTTCCAGGGACCGGGCCGGACGGCGGACGGCCATCCGGTCGCGCTGCTGGTCAACCTCGGTGCGCCGCACGAGCTGGCCGGCGCGGCCGCCGCCGACGCCGAGGGGGTGGGCCTGTTCCGCACCGAGTTCCTCTTCCTGGACCGCGCCGAGGCTCCGGGCCTGGCCGAACAGGCCGCCGCCTACCGGCAGGTCTTCGCGGCCTTCGCCGGCCGCCGGGTGGTCGTGCGCACACTGGACGCGGGCGCCGACAAACCGCTGCCCTTCGCCGGCTCCGCCGACGAGGAGAACCCCGCGCTGGGCGTCCGCGGCCTGCGGACCGCCGCGCGCGATCCGCAGCTCCTGGAGACCCAGCTCGCCGCGATCGCCGAGGCCGCCGAGGGCAGCGCCGCGCAGGTCTGGGTCATGGCCCCGATGGTGTCCCTCCCGCGTGAGGCCGCCGAGTTCGCCGCCCGGGTCCGGGCGCACGGCCTGACGACGGCCGGCGCGATGATCGAGGTCCCGGCAGCCGCGCTGCGGACCGACCGGCTGGCCGAGTCGTGCGACTTCTTCAGCATCGGCACCAACGACCTGGCCCAGTACGCCTTCGCGGCCGACCGGACGCTCGGCAGCCTCGCCGAGTTGCTCGACCCGTGGCAGCCCGCCCTGCTCGAACTGGTCGCCACCGCAGCCGGATCGGCGGCCGAGCACGGCCGTCCGATCGGCGTCTGCGGCGAGGCCGCCGCCGACCCGGCACTCGCCCTGGTCCTGGTCGGTCTCGGGATCACCAGCCTGTCCGCCGCACCCGCTTCCCTCCCCGAGCTGCGGGCGGCGCTGGCCACCCACACCCTCGCGCAGTGCCGCGAACTCGCCGGGCTGGCCCTGCTCGCCGACGACGCCGCCACCGCGCGCGCCCAGGTCGTGTCAGGCATGTCGGGACGCTGAACCCGTTTCTGCTTCTGCTCGGTGCCGGACGCGCTCCGGCCCGGCACCGAGCAGCTGCCCGGCTGACCCGCAACCGAGAGTTCGACGGTCTGCCAAGTGCCTTAGGACTCTCGTGAGTTGACGTTCTCATCGCAAACGGTTCACCGGTCTGCCGCATTTCGCGCCCCCACCGCACGGATCATCACCAGTCGGCCGAAGTGATTCACGGACCGTTCACCGGCGTACCGGAACCCTCCTCCGCCTTCATCCGTCAGAATTGATGACACTTCAACAAGTGCCCAGGCAGGGAAAGGAACGGCGATGTCCGTGGTCAGGAGGGTGATCGGCGCCACCGCCGTGCTCCTCGTGGCCGCGCTGGGACTGTTGGTGCTGTCCCAGTCCGCGTCCGCCTTCACCCGGGAGGAGCGCTGCCCCCGGGTGGTCGCGGAGGCCAAGCTCGTCGAGGAGGCGGTGGCCCCCAAGTGCCCGGCCGGCCTTGGCTGGACGCGCATCCGAAACGCCGAACTCCCCGGCCGGCAACCGGAGTTGCACCCGTCCCTCGCCGGTGAAGTCTCCGCCGACGACGACCCGTCGCGGGCCGGGGTCCCCGAGCCGGCCCACCGGGCGAGCAGACAGTGCAGAGCCGCGGTCCTCCAGGTGTTCCGCTGCTGATCGGCGCCGACCGCGCCCGCACGCTCATCATCGGCGGCGACACCCCGGGAGGGTGCCGTCCCGCCGCCCCACGCCCGGCAGTTCACGACGGCCCACGGCAACACCGCCGCTGCCGTCGCGCTCCGTGCTGCCCCCGTACCGAGTGAGCGGGCACGGTCCCCGAAGTCACTGCTCCCACACGACTTCCGAAGGGCCCGAGGCACCGACATGCAAGGATTCATCGACCACGCCCGCACCTTCCGCCGCCGTGCCGTGCAGGACGGCCACGCCCTCAGGCGGCTGGCCGCCGGCCAGAGCCCGCAGGCACTGTTCATCACCTGCTCCGACTCCCGCATCATCCCCTCCGTCGTCACCGGCGCCCGGCCCGGGGACCTCTTCGAGCTGCGGACCGCCGGCAACATCGTCCCGCCGCACCGCCCGTCCGCCCCCTCGGCCGAGGCCGCGACCATCGAGTACGCGGTCGAGGTCCTGGGAGTCGCCGACATCGTGGTCTGCGGCCACTCCCACTGCGGCGCCGTTGGCGCCGTCGTGCGCGGCGACGACCTCACCGGGGTGCCCTCGGTGCGCGACTGGCTCGCCGACGGCACCGCGCTGACGCCCGTCACGGAGCCGAGCCAGGACCTCGCCGCCCCGGTGCAACGCCACGTGCTGGACCAGCTGGAGAAGCTGCGCACCCACCCGAGCGTCGCGCGCCGGGCCGACGAGGGCCTGCTCGGCCTGCACGGCTGGTTCTACGAGGTGCACACCGGCGCGGTCCTCACCCACCGCCCCGGCACCGACGTCTTCCTGCCGCTGTGACCCCTGCGGCCCACCACCCCGAACTCCCACGGATGAGGGCTCCCATGCGCTTTCGCACTCCCAGGTTTCCCACTCCCAGGTTTCGCACTCCCAGGTTTCCCACTCCCAGGTCTGCCACTCTCAAGTACGACCTCACCGCCTCGCTCGTCGTGTTCCTGGTCGCCCTCCCGCTGTGCGTCGGCGTCGCCGTCGCCTCGGGCGTACCCGCCGAACTCGGCCTGATCACCGGCATCGTCGGCGGCCTGGTCACCGGCCTGCTTCCCGGCAGCAGCCTCCAGGTCAGCGGCCCGGCCGCCGGGTTGACCGTCCTGGTCGCCGAGACCGTGCAACGGTTCGGCCTGCCGGCACTCGGCGTCGTGGTCGCCGCCACCGGCCTGCTCCAACTGCTGCTGGGCGCGCTGCGCTGGGGCCGGTGGTTCCGCGCGATCTCCGTCGCCGTGGTCGAGGGCATGCTGGCCGGCATCGGCCTGGTCATCATCGCCGGCCAGCTCTACGCGATGGCCGACCGGCCCGCGCCCGCGAGTGGGATCGACAAGCTCCTGGGCCTTCCGGGCCTGCTGTCCCGGCTCGTCTCCTCACCCCCCGCCGGCTACTCCTTCGTGATCGGTGCCGGCACCATCGCGGTGATCGTGCTGTGGCAGCGGCTGCCGGCCCGGGTGCGGGTCGTCCCGGGCGCGCTGGTGGCCGTCGTGCTCGCCACAGCCGCGACCTGGCTGATCCACCGTCCGGTGCAGAAGGTCGAGGTCAAGGGCCTGCTGGACGCCATCCAGCCGCCCGGCACCGGGGTGTTCGAGCAGTTCACCCCCGCCCTGATCGTCACGATCATCGCCTTCACCCTCGTCGCCTCCGCCGAGAGCCTGTTCAGCGCGGCCGCCGTCGATCGGATCCACGACGGGCCCCGCACCGACTACGACAAGGAACTCATGGCCCAGGGCGCGGGCAACACCCTGTGCGGCGCCCTCGGCGCCCTGCCGATGACCGCCGTCATCGTCCGCAGCGCCGCCAACGTCCAGGCCGGTGCCCGGACCAAGGCCTCGCGCGTGCTGCACGGCGTGTGGCTGCTGCTCTTCGCCGCACTGCTCCCGGCGGCCCTCGGCGTCATCCCCGTCGCGGCACTCGCCGGGGTGCTGGTGCACGCCGGGTTCAAGCTCCTGCCATTCAAGCAGTTCGGGCCGCTGTGGCGCGAGCACCGAGCCGAGGCGCTCGTCCTCGCGGCCACCGCCGTGGCCATCGTCACGGTCAACATGTTCGAGGGCGTGCTGATCGGCCTGGGCCTGTCGGTCGTCAAGTCGGCCTGGGAGACGTCCCGGCTGCACGTGGACACCGAGGAGCAGCCCGGCGGCCCGGTCCGGGTCCGGCTGACCGGCAACGCCACCTTCCTCCGGCTGCCCAAGCTCCTGGACACCCTCGAAGCGATGCCGGCCGACCGCGTGGTGGAGCTGGACCTCTCCGGGCTGCGGCACCTCGACCACGCCTGCCAGTCCGCGCTGACCGCCTGGACCGAACGGCACAACGCCCGGGCCCCCGAGGCCGTGCGGCTGATCCCGGCGCTGGCCGGTCAGGCCTGACCCAGGTCCCCTGAAACGCGCCGCCGCACCGGATCCCGGTGCGGCGGCGCGTCGTTCGGCTCGTTCGCCGCGCTTTCCGTCAAACCGCGGGAGCGCCGCTGCCCGCGATCACTTCGGGTCGCAGCAGAGCGGCGAGCCGCTCGGCCGGTAGCAGCCCCTTCTCCAGTACGAGTTCGGCCACGCCCCGGCCGCTGGCGAGGGCCTCCTTGGCGATGTCGGTGGCGGCCGTGTACCCGATGTGGGGGTTGAGGGCGGTCACCAGGCCGATGGAGTTCTCGACGGTCGCACGCAGCACCTCGGTGTTGGCCGTGATGCCGACGACACAGCGCTCGGCGAGGGTGAGACAGGCGGCGCGCAGATGGGTGATCGACTCCGACAGCGAGTGCAGGATGATCGGCTCGAAGGCGTTGAGCTGGAGCTGGCCCGCCTCGGCGGCCATGGTGATCGCGACGTCGTTGCCGATCACCTCGAAGGCGACCTGGTTGACGACCTCGGGGATCACCGGGTTGACCTTGCCGGGCATGATGCTCGAACCGGCCTGCACCGGCGGCAGGTTGATCTCGCCCAGGCCCGCCCGTGGCCCGGAGGAGAGCAGTCGCAGGTCGTTGCAGCTCTTCGACAGCTTGACGGCTATGCGCTTGAGCACGCCGGACATCTGGACGAACGCGCCGCAGTCCTGGGTGGCCTCGACCAGGTTGGCGGCGGTGACCAGGGGCAGCCCGCAGATGTCCGCGAGATGGCGGCGGGCGGCTTCGGCGTACCCGGCCGGAGCGTTGAGGCCGGTGCCGATCGCGGTGGCGCCGAGGTTGATCTCGTGGATCAGCTCGGCGGCCTCCGCGAGCCGGCTGCGGTCCTCGTCCAGCATGACCGCGAACGTCGAGAACTCCTGACCGAGCGTCATCGGCACGGCGTCCTGCAGCTGCGTGCGGCCCATCTTCAGGATGTCGCGGAACTCGACGGCCTTGCCGGCGAAGGCGTCCTGGAGGACGGCCATCGCGTCGAGCAGGCCGCGCACCGCGAAGACGGTCGCGATCCGAACGGCCGTCGGGTAGACGTCGTTGGTGGACTGGCCGAGGTTGACGTCCTCGTTGGGGTGCAGGTGCCGGTACTCGCCCTTGGCGTGCCCCAGCAGCTCCAGCGCCCGGTTGGCGATGACCTCGTTGGCGTTCATGTTGGTCGAGGTGCCGGCGCCGCCCTGGATGACGTCGACGACGAACTGGTCGTGCAGCTCTCCGCCACGGATCTCCCGGCAGGCGGCGACGATCGCGGCGGCCTTCCGGGGCTCCAGCAGGCCGAGTTCCTCGTTGGCGAGGGCGGCGGCCTCCTTGACGGCGGCGAGGGCGTCGATCAGGTGCGGGTAGGTGGAGATGGTTGTGCCCGTGATGGGGAAGTTCTCGGTGGCACGCAGGGTGTGGACGCCCCAGTAGGCGTCGGCGGGGACGTCGCGGTCTCCGAGCAGGTCGTGTTCGCTCCGGGTGGCGGTCGTCATCGTGTGCGGGTCCTCTTCCTGGGGTCGGGTGGTAGCGGGTCGGCGGTCGGTCACGCGGGACGGGTGCGGGCGTGCGGTGCCAGTGCGGACACCGGCCGTACGCTGCCGACGCGCCGGCCGCCGCCCGCCGTCGCCTCACCGGCGCAGTCCGCCAGCAGGCGGGGATCGACGCCCGCCAGCGCCAGGGCGGCGGCCGCCACCGGGATCCGAGCCCGGTTCGCCCCGTCCGCGATCTTCACCGCGATGGCGCGGCCGTCCGGCAGCGCGGCGATCTGGACTCCTTCGAAACCGTCCTTGGCGAGCAGCCCGGGCACCGCGCGCATCAGCGCGGCCGTGTCGCGTCCGGTCCCCGACGCCATCTCCGGGTGAGCGCGCAGCGCGTCCGCGACCCTGAATTCGGGAGTGCCCGGCAGCGCCGTGGCGATGCGGGAGGCGGCACGGGCGAGGCCGTGCAGGGAGACGGCGAACAGCGGGGTGCCGCAGCCGTCCACGCTGACATGGGCGGCGCGCTGGCCGGTGAGCTCCTGGACGAGCTCGGCTATCGCGGTCTGGAGCGGGTGTGCGGGGTCGAGGTACGTCGCCAGGGGCCAACCGTTGAGCTTGCAGAGGTAGAGCATCGCCGCGTGCTTACCGGAGCAGTTCTGGGCGAGGCGGGAGGGCGGGCGTCCACCCCGCACCCAGGTGTCCCGCACCGCCGGGTCGTACGGGAGGTCCGGGACGTTGCGCAGGTCGCGCTCGCCGAGACCGGCCAGTTCGAGGATCCGTCGGGTGCCCGCGAGGTGGCGCTCCTCCCCGGAGTGGCTGCCCATCGCGAGGGAGAGGAGCTCGCCGTCGAGCGGCAGACCGGCGCGCACCATGGCGACGGCCTGGAGCGGCTTGAGGGCGGATCGTGGGTAGCAGGCGACCTCGATGTCGCCGAGCCGGAACCGGACTTCGCCGTCGCCGTCGAGGACGACGACGGAGCCGTGGTGGACCCCCTCGATCATGCCGCCGCGGGTGACGTGGGCGACGGGGGCGTGCCGGGGCTCGCGGACGACGGGGGCGTCCGCGGGGGAACTGGTGTGCATCACTGCCTCGTTCGGTGGTGGGTCGCTGCCGGTCAGTCGGCCGGGCGGTGGCCCTCGACAGCGGCGGGATCGTCCCCGCGTCGAGGGCCACCGCCCGGTGTCAGCCGTCGGACCTGGCGGCTTCGCGTGCGAGGCGGCCGCGGATCGCGTACCAGCCGGCGACCAGCACGGCGGCGATCAGCGGTACGCAGAGCACGGTGGTGCGTCCGGCGCCGCCGTCGGCGTACATCAGGACCAGGACGGTGGCGAGGAAGGCCAGCGTCACGAGTTCGGTCCAGGGCGAGCCCGGCAGCCGGTAGGCGGGGCGGGTCAGTTCGCCGGCCCGGGTCTTCCGCCAGAAGAAGAGGTGGCAGATCATGATCATGCCCCAGGTGGCGAGGATGCCGATCGCGGCGAGGTTGAGCACGATCTCGAACGCGTCGGCGGGCACCACGAAGTTGAGGCCCACGCCGAGCACGCACATGCCGCTGGTGAGCAGGATGCCGCCGTAGGGCACCTGGCTGCGGCTCATCCGGGCGGTGAAGCGCGGGGCGGAGCCGTTGACGGCCATCGAGCGCAGGATGCGGCCGGTGGAGTAGAGACCGGAGTTGAGCGAGGACATCGCCGCGGTGAGGACCACCAGGTTCATCACGCTGCCGGCGGCCGGCACACCGATGTGGGAGAGCACGGTCACGAAGGGGCTCTGGCCGGCGGTGTACTTGTTCCACGGCAGCAGCATCGACAGCAGGAGCACCGAACCGACGTAGAACAGGCCCACCCGCCACATGATCGAGTTGATCGCCTTCGGCATGATCTTCTCGGGGTTCTCGGTCTCACCCGCGGTGACGCCGACCAGTTCGACTGAGGCGTAGGCGAAGACGACGCCCTGGATGATCAGCAGCATCGGCAGCAGACCGTTGGGGAAGATCCCGCCGTTGTCCGTGATCAGGGAGGGACCGGGCACGGCGCCGTCGACCGGGTGCCGGGTGACGAGCAGGAAGATCGCGATGCCCATGAAGACCACCAGGGCACTGACCTTCACGATGGCGAACCAGAACTCCAGTTCGCCGAAGATCCGCACCGAGATGAGGTTCACGGTGAGGACCACGGCCAGGGCTATGAGCGCGATCACCCACTGCGGGACGTCGGAGAACAGGTGCCAGTAATGGGTGTACGTGGCCACCGCGGTGATGTCGGCGATGCCGGTGGTCGCCCAGTTGAGGAAGTACATCCAGCCGGCGGTGTAGGCGCCCTTCTCGCCCAGGAACTCACGGGCGTACGACACGAAGGCGCCGGAGGACGGGCGGTACAGGACGAGTTCGCCGAGCGCGCGCACCACGAGGAACGCGAAGACGCCGCAGACCGCGTAGGCGACGAACAGGGAGGGACCGGCCTCGGCGAGACGTCCCCCGGCGCCGAGGAAGAGGCCGGTGCCGATGGCACCGCCGATGGCGATCATGTTGACGTGCCGGGGTTTCAAGGACTTGCTGTAGCCGGTGTCCCCGGCGTCGACGTGACGGGTGGAGGGGCGCTTCTCGTCTTTGAGGAAATGCTCGCTCACGCCTCGGGTCTGCCTTCTGTCGGGGTATCCGCGCGCTGGGGGCGCACGATGTCTGTGAGGGTCGCCTCGACGCGGCGCAAGTGGTGGGACATGGCCTCCACCGCGTCCGGCTCGGAACCGTCGACCAGCGCTTCGACGATCGCCCGGTGCTCGCAGTTGGACTGCTCGCGTCGATCGCCCAGCTCGTTGAGGAAGGCCGACTGACGCGCCAGTGCGTCGCGGATCTCCTCGATGACCCGACGGAAGACCGGGTTGCGGGAGGCCTCGGCCACCGCCAGATGGAAGACGGTGTCCAGTGCGACCCAGGCCGTGGTGTCGGTCTCCCGCTCCATCCGGTCGAGCAGGTGGGCCAAGTGGTCCAGGTCCTCCGGGGTGCGGCGCAGCGCCGCGTACCCGGCGACCGGGATCTCGACGTGCCGGCGCACCTCCAGGAGGTCGCTGGCGGCGTAGTCGCCGAAGGTGGGGTCCTCGACCGTGTTCGCCACGACGAAGGTGCCCCTCCCGGTCTTCGAGACGGTCAGTCCCATGGCCTGGAGAGCCCGGAGCGCCTCCCGCAGCACGGGCCGACTGACCTCCAGGGTGCGGCACAGCTCCGCTTCGGAGGGGAGCTTGTCCCCCACCACGTACTCACCGCGCTCGATGGCACCGCGGAGATGGCCGAACACCGCTTCCATGGCACTCACACGCCGGGGCATCGGACTGACTGTCTGGCTGTCTGACAGGTTCACGGGGCGATCCTGGGGGATGCCGTGCAGTGCTGTCAAGAGTCCTGAGCCGACGGCGGAGACGATCGGGGAACGCCGCTGCTCCCCACTGGTGAACAGGTGGCGAACGACGCCTTGACACGGCCTCATCGCGGGCCGCAGGATCGGCTCGTGAACCTGTCGGACAGCAGGCCAGGCGGTTAGGCTCCGCAGCCGTGCGGCCCCGACCGGACCTCTCCGCTCAGGGGCGGATCGGCAGGACGGACGTGGGCTGGGTGATCGCCAACGGCTCTCCGGCCTGGGTCAGAGCCCCGGACAACGGGTCGAGGTGGAAAGCCGTCAGCGAGTCAGAGCCCTGGTTCGCGCAGAACAGGAGCCGCCCGTCGGGTGTGAGGGCGATGTCCCGGGGCCAGGACCCGCCGCACGCGACGGTGGTGAGCAGCTCGACGGACGCACCGTCATCGCGAACGACGTGGACGGCGATCGCGTCGTCTCCCCGGTTGGTCGTGTAGAGGAAGCGGCCGTCCGCGGACAACCGGACGGCCGCCGCGTAGTTGGTGTTCGGCGCGCCCGGGTCCCGCCGGGTCTCCAGCTCGCCGGTGGGTTCGAGGCGGCCGGAGAGTGCGTCCCAGGTGCAGACGGTGAGGGTGGAGGAGAGTTCGTTGAGCACGTGGACGTACCGGGCCGAGGGGTGGAACACGAGGTGCCGGGGCCCCCTGCCGCCCGGCAGCTGGACCGTCTGGTGAGCACGGAGTCGGCCGGTGCCCCCGGTGAAGGCGTAAACGTGGATCCGGTCGGTGCCGAGGTCGGTGCACAGCACGAACCGCCCGTCGGGCGAAGGCGCGGCCATGTGGGCGTGAGGCGAGGTGAGCAGCTCACCGTCGCGCTCCCGCCCGGAATGGCGGATGGTCTGCAGCGGCTCGCCGGTGCCGACCACGCCGTCCGCTCCCAGGGGAAGGACCGAAAGGACGCCGTCACCGTAGTGGGCCACGAACAGGTGTGAACCGCTGGGGTGGACGGCGAGGTGGCAAGGTCCGGCGCCGCCGCTGGCGGCCGCAGCACGTGGGGCCGGCGTCATGGTGCCCGAATCGACCCCGAAGGACAGGACGTGTCCGGCTTCCTGCTCCACGACGGCGTGGAGAACCGCGCGCCCGGGGTCGACGGCCACGTAGGAAGCGTGGTCGACGGACAGTGTCCGGACGAGGCTCATGCCGCCGGTTCCGTCGTAGCGAACGGTGCTCAGGCCGGCTCCGGGGGTACTGCCCGGAGCCGCGCTGCCGACGACCAGCGAGCCACCGGACGTCGCGGACGGAGAGCGGTTCGGCGCGAAGCTCAAGGGTGTCTGCTTTCCGCTCACCGTTCGGCGAGCCGTCCGTCGGCGTGGCGGGTTACGGGCGGCATCCCCGCCAGGTCCGCTCCGCGGAAGTCGACCCCCGGCCTCGAAACCCGCCTGACATCCTACGGTGCGCCGCCGTTCGGCAGGGAGCGCCGGTCAGGCTTCGTCGACTGACTCGAGCCCCCGCCGGCATCGCCCCGTTGCCAGTGCCATGGACGGTCAAGCCCTTCAAGAACCGAACCACGTCCGACCACCGGGCCCGACCTGCTCACCCGCGCCCTCCCCCCGTAGCCGCCGCACAGTGCTTCTCGGGCCGGCTCACGAACCCGCGGTTCCGCCCGCACGCGGCAGAGGTCTGACGCGGGCGACGAGCAGGGCGATGTCGTCGTGTCCACTCCGGTGGCGCAGGCCGCCGAGGAGGAGGTCGCAGGTCTCCTCCGGGGAGCGGCGGGGCCTCCCGAGGAGGTCGGTGAGGGCCGCGAGGCGGGTGTCGATGTCGTGGTCACGGGTCTCCACCAACCCGTCCGTGTAGAGGACGAGTTCGTCGCCGACCGCGAGGTCGAGGAGGGTGTCGCGGAAGGCGACGCCGCCAACGCCGAGGGGTGCGCCGGTGGGCAGGTCGAGGAGTACCGGCGGACGCCCCGGGCGGGTGAGGACCGGGGGCAGATGGCCGGCGGTGGCGATGCGGCTGCGGCGGTGGTGGGGGTCATGCACGGCGTAGACGCAGGTGGCGATGGACTCTCCGAGGTCGGCGGCGATCCGGTCGAGGTGGGTGAGGACGGCGGCGGGCGCCAGGTCGAGACCTGCCAGGGTCCGTGCGGCGGTGCGGAGTTGGCCCATGGTGGCGGCTGCGTTGATGCCGCTGCCCATGACGTCCCCGACCACCAGAGCCGTCATGTCGGCACCCAAGGGGATGACGTCGAACCAATCGCCGCCGACCTCGCCGACACTCGCCGTCGGCTGGTAGCGGTAGGCGACTTCCAGCCCGGGTGGTTGCGGGGGCGAGCCGGGCAGCAGGTGACGCTGGAGGGCGAGGGCGGCGTGGCGCTGGCGCTGGTACCAGCGGGCGTTGTCGATGGCGACGGCGGCACGGGCGGCGAGTTCACCGGCCAGTACCAGGTCGTCGTGGTCGAACGGCTGATCGTTGCGGGCGCGTTTGAGGTCGAGCGCGCCCAGGACCTGGCCCCGGGCGCGCAACGGTACGGCCAGGTAGGAGTGGACCCGGGCCTGCCTCAGCAGTTCGGCGGCCTCGTCGTCCCGGGCGATGCGCGGCAGATCACGGTCGGTGACGTGGGCCAACAGGATGGGGCGGCCGGTGCGGGCGCAGCGGGTGATCAGGCGGGAGGCGTCGTACCGGGCGATCCGGCCGACGGGATCGGCGGCGTCGAGGGCGGGTGTGGGGTACGCGGCTTTGACGGCGAGGGCCCGGATCAGGACCGGGTCGTCCGTGCCGGTCGGGGGCGGGCTGTCGGTGAGGACGGTTTCCAGGATGTCGACGGCGGCGAGGTCGGCGAACTCCGGGACGAGGACGTCGGCGAGTTCGCGGGTGGTGGTGTCGAGGTCGAGGGTGGTACCGATGCGTTCGGAGGCCTCGGCGACGACGGTGAGGCGCCGGCGGGCCGCCGCCGCAGCGGTGGAGGCCCGGTGTTGCTCGGTGACGTCGATGACCGTGACGGCGACGCCGATCACGCGGTGGGCAGGGTCCTCCAGGCGGTAGAAGGAGGCGGACCAGGCATGTTCGGTCCCGGGGTCGGCGTGGGTGCGGCCCATGGTGAACCGGTTCAGCAGCGGGGTGCCGGTGGCCAGCACCTGCCGCATCGCCGCCTCGATCGCGTCGGCGTCCAGGAACGGCAGCGCCTCCCGGACGGTGTGGCCCAGGCACTCGGCGGCCGGCAGGCCGTTGATGCGCTCCAGCGCCGGGTTGATCAGGACGTACCGCAGGTCCGTGTCCATCACCGACAGGCCGATCGGGGACTGCTCCACCAGGCGCAGGGACAGCGCGAGGTCCCGTTCCAGGCGGCGCAGTGTGGCCTGGTCGGACGCCAGGCCGAGCGCGTAGTACTGGCCGTTCTCGTCCTCCAGGCGCATGTTGCGGAACTCGGCCAGCAGCGTGGATCCGTCCTTGTGCCGCACCGGGAAGACTCCGGCCCACGCCCCGCCGCCGGCCATCACCCTCGCGAACAGCGACAGCACCAGCTCCAGGTGCTGCTCGTCGACCAGCACCTGGGCGGCGGGACGGCCGAGGGCCTCGGCCGCCCGGTAGCCGAACAGGTCCTCGGCCTGCGGGCTCCACAGCACGATCCGACCCTGCGCGTCCAGCACCACCGCGGCGACGCCCAGCACGTCCAGCAGCCCACCCGGCTCCATCGCGGGATCCCGGTCCTGCTGGGCGGCACCCGACGGCGTCGCGTGCCCGGCCTCCATCCGGCCACCTCCTCCCGCCGACGCCCACCCCCGCCGGCAAGGACGACGTCGGTTCACTCCATCGTCCCGCCCCGGCCCGAAGCCGCCAGCCAGGCAGCCGCCGCCCACTGGCGGACCCTCGATCGCCCACCAAAATGGTCACGCAGAGCTACCGGGATCGGCTCGCGTGCGCGGTCCTCCGGCCGTCCGCACCTGGCCGATTCCCTCGGGCGTGCCCGGCAGTCTCCAGCCGGTCCACCTGCCGGCGCAGCTTCTCGTTCTCGACCTCGGCGGCGGACTTCTTCGGGCGGACCGGGCGGAGATCGCATTGATCGGCGTCGGCTCCGCGCGTCACCCCGGGGATGTACGCGGGGTACGCCGCCGGGCCGATGGCCTGGGGGCAGACGTGACACCCGCCGGCCGACGCGATGGATCATGGTCCGTTCCTAGTGCCGCATCAGGCAAGGTTTGCCCCATCGTGACGTATCGCCCGGTTGCTATGCCGGGCGGTAGCGGGCCGTCAGAATGATCATGTGGCTGAACGCGTGCAGGTCCGTGAGATCGATGACGACGAGGGAAGACGGCTGCTGCGGATCGCCCGCCGGGGCACTGGGTCGGTGGTGACCTGGCGGCGGGCCCAGATGGTGCTGCTGTCCGCCCAGCGCATGCCCGTGGCGAAGATCGCCGAGGTAACGTTCACCAGCGCGGACCGGGTCCGCGACGTGATCCACAACTTCAACGCCGACGGCTTCGACTCGCTCTACCCGAAATACAAGGGCGGACGGCCGAGGACGTTCACGCTGCCCGAGCGCCGCGAGATCAAGAAGATCGCCAAGTCCAAGCCGGCTGAGCACGGCCTGCCGTTCTCGACCTGGAGCCTGGCCAAGCTGGCCGACTTCCTGGTCGCCGAGGGGGTGGTCGACGACATCAGCCACGAGCTACACCCGGCGGACGTTCACATTGCGATCATCTGCGACAACTACTCGCCGCACCTGACCACCAAGCGGTGCCAGCGGGTCGGAACGTGGGCCGCGGCGAACAACGTCGAAATCGCCTACACCCCGACCAACAGCTCCTGGCTCAACCGGATCGAGGCCCAGTTCACCGCCCTGCGCTACTTCGCCCTCGATGGCACCGACCACGCCAGCCACAAGGAACAGGGCAGCATGATCCGCCGCTACATCATCTGGCGGAACAAGCACGCCGCCGACGAACGCCTACGCGCAGTCGTCACCAGGGCGAACGTTGCCTGATGCGGCACGGCTAGCACGCGATCGGCCACGAACTGGGCCTCATGCAGCCGTGGCCGTCTGCCTCTTGGCCTCGCGCACCTCGCGCAGCGCACCGGACCACGCGATCACCTGGTCGAGCATGCCGCCCACGGCGGTGTCGAGGCCCTCCTGGGGGACGAAGGCGCCGGTGTGGAACGAGGGGTGTGTCGAGATGGTGGGCTGGGCGCGGACCGTGGCCACCTGGAGTTCGGCGAGGACGAGCCGCAGCGCCTCGGCGGCCCGGGCTCCGGCGACCCAGCCGCCGTAGCTGATGATCCCGGCGGCCTTGTCGTTCCACTCCCGGTAGACGTAGTCCAGGGCGTTCTTCAGCGCTCCGGGGTAGGAGTGGTTGTACTCGGGGACGAGGAACACGTAGCCGTCGAAGCTGTCGATGAGTGCGCCCCAGGCGCGGGTGTGGTCGTGCTGGTACTGCTGGAGGTTCGGGTTGCCGGGCTCGTCGAGGTTGCCGAGGTTGTGGTCGGCGAGGTCGACGAGTTCGTAGTCGGCACCGCCGTGGGCACGGGCGACCTCCAGTACCCAGGCGGCGATCTGGTCGCCGCGGCGTCCGGGGCGGGTGCTTCCGAGGATGAGTGCGATGCGAAGTGTCATGGTCTTCCCTTCGAGAGAGTTGATGTGTCAACTCTAGGTCGAGGATAGTTGACGTGACAACTCTGCTGGTCGGGGGTATTCTCGGTGACATGACAGAGACTCGATCACTGGAACCGGAGGAGTGGGAGTTCTGGGATACCTGGATGCGCGCGCAGCGCCTGCTCACCAGGGAGCTGGAGCGTGGTCTACAGCGTGACTGCGATATCTCGAAGCCCGAGTTCAGCGTGCTGGTGACGCTGTGGCAGGCCGCCGGCAGCGAGATGCGGGTCGGCGAGCTCTCCGAGTCACTCGACTGGGACAAGAGCCGCGTCTCACACCAGCTGACGAGGATGGAAAAACGCGGCTTCGTCAAGCGCACCCAGTACGGGGCCGATGGTCGCCGTGCGGGGATCGGACTGACCGCCCAGGGGCGCCGCGCCGCCCAGAGTGCCATCCTCGTGCACGGCGGCAACATCCGCCGCCACTTCCTCGACTCACTGACCCCCGAGCAGGCATCAGTCATCCGGGCATGGAGCGAGCAAGCAGTCGACCGCCTCGGGCCGCACCGCAGCGAGACTGCCGGCGACGGCGCATCCTAGTGCCGCATCAGGCAACGTTCGCCCTGGCGACGACTGCGCGTAGGCGTTCGTCGGCGCCGTGCTTGTTCCGCCAGATGATGTAGCGGCGGATCATGCTGCCCTGCTCCTTGTGGCTGGCGTGGTCGGTGCCGTCGAGGGCGAAGTAGCGCAGGGCGGTGAACTGGGCCTCGATCCGGTTGAGCCACGAGCTGTTGGTCGGGGTGTAGGCGATCTCGACGTTGTTCGCCGCAGCCCACGTCCCGACCCGTTGACATCGCTTCGTCGTCAGGTGCGGTGAGTAGTTATCACCGACGATCGCGATGCGCACGTCCATCGGGTGCAGCGAGCACAGGTAGCGGCAGAACTCCAGGAACTTCGAGCGGTTCTTGGTTTTCTTGATGTGCCCATAGAGCTGGTCCTTGGCCAGGTCGAAGGCCGCGAACAGGTACCGGACCCCGTGCGGGCGGGTGTAGGTCGCCCGCCTGCGCGGGCGCGGATCGCGGTGGGGGTCCTTGTGCCTTCCGCCGCGTTCGGCCCACTGCCGTCCGGGGAGGGGCTGGAGGTTGAGGGGGCCGAACTCGTCCATGCAGAAAACGACTTCGGGCTCTCCGTCCTCGGGTATGACCTCGCCGTCGGCGATCGCGTAGAGGTGCTCGACGCGGGCCTTCTTCGTGGCGTAGTCGGGGTCGCGGGAGGCCTTGCAGGTCTTCACACGTTAAAACAACACGCCCTCCTCGCGGAGCAGGACCCGAAGGCCCTCGTGGCTGATATCGTCGACCACCCCCTCGGCGACCAGGAAGTCGGCCAGCTTGGCCAGACTCCAGGTCGAGAAGGGCAGGCCGTGCTCGGCCGGCTTGGACTTGGCGATCTTCTTGATCTCCCGGCGTTCCGCGAGGGTGAACGTCCTCGGCCGGCCACCCTTGCACGCGCGGGTGCCGGCGGTGAACCGGTTCCGGTCGCTGACCGGCGCGGCGTACGGCAACAGCCGCGCCTGGGACAGCGACCCACTGCCCTGGGAGCACTTCGGCGAGCGTGTGCCGCTGCGCTGGCTGGCCGAGCGGATGGTCACCCATTCCTCCAACCTGGCGACGAACCTGTGCCTGGAGCAGATCGGGCTGGAGGCGGTGGTCGAGGTGTGGCGTCGGGCCGGGGCGGTGGGCGGCAGCCCGCGCGGGATCGAGGACTACGCGGCCCGCGACGCGGGGGTGCACAACCGCGTCAGCGCGCTGGACCTGGTACGACTGCTGCAATCGCTGGAGCCCGGGGTCCTGGCCCTGATGGAGCACAACGCGCACCGGGTGGACCTGGCCGCCGGCCTGCCGCCCGGCATCCGTCTGGCCGGCAAGAACGGCTGGTTCCCCAGCTTGCGGCACAGCGCCGCCCTCGTCCACCCGGACGACGCGCCGCCCTACGTGCTGGCCGTGTGCTACACCGGGCCGCTGGCCGACGATCACGACGTCGAGGATCCCGCTGCGCGGCTGCTGGCCCGCATCTCACGCGGGGTGTGGCACCGGCGGCATGCCATCGCCACCGCCGGCCGCTGACACCGCATCCGGTAGCGGGCCGTGCCCGGTGGGGGCGGCGGCGATCAGTGCGTCGATGCCGGCACGGTTGAGCAGGTTGATCCGCACATGGCCCTCGTGGCCGCCGAGTTCGAAGAACTCCGCGTCCATCGCGAGGAAACGGTCCAGTGCCGCGCGGGGGCGGGCGAAGAGGAAGAAACCGCACTCGGCCGGGACCTCGGCGGCCAGCGCACCGCTCGCCGTCAACGCACGGTGGTTGTCGCGGATGTGCCCCACGAGATCGGCGTTGCCGCCCTCCAGCATGAGGTCGGCCGCGCGGTGGGCGAACAGGCGATCGGAGACGGCGACGTCGCCGTGCAGGTTGATGTGCAGGTCCGCCAGCGGCCGGCGCAGCGCGGTGGGCACCAGCAGGTGGGCGGCGCGATAGCCGTGGATGGACAGGTACTTGGTGGGACAGACAAGGCGCAGGGTCTGCTCGGCGGGCAGGCGGGCGCTGGCCTCGCCCAGGCAGCCGTCCCACGGCATGTACTGGAAGGTGCCGTCGACGAACACCAGGGAGCCGGTGGCCTGCTGCCAGGCGGCGACGGCCTGAAGGACGTGGGCGGGTACGCGCCGCCCGGCGTACCAGACGGGGTCGGTCAGGACGAGGATGGTCCGCTCGGCGGGCAGCTCCAGCTCGAAGTCGTCCTGGTGGGCATGAGTACGGGCCGCGGGAACCGGCGTGATGCCGAACTCACGCAGCAGGTAGGCGAGTTTGTAGTAGACCGGCGGCAGGTAGTGGATGCGCCGGTGGCCGTTGACGAGCAGCCACGTGACGAACGTGGCCAGCAGGCTGCTCGATCCTCCCGCAGGGAGCACGTTCTGCGCCTCGTAGGCCGCGCCGTCGAGGCGGGAGTGCATACGGCCGATCTTGGAACGCAGCGCCGCGTCCTCGTCCAGGGCCGAGTAGCGGGTCACGTCCGCCAGGCGGTGCGGCGCAAGGTCTGCCAGCTCGCCCAGGTACCGCTCCACGAAGGGATGCGCGCCGTTGTAGTCCGACACGAACACCCGCCCCTTGGGCCGCAGGCGCTCGGCTTCGATCCACTCGTGCCGCTCCAGCATCCGAAACAGCGACGGCTGCGCCGTCCGCCGTCCTGTGCCCATGCCCACCTCCAGAAGACGATGTACACGACAGCCTCGGTCGGCACTCTACTCGCGCATCCGGCCTTGCAAACGGGGCGGCTTCGCGCGGCTCACGGGGAGGGTGCGGCGGTAGTGCGCCGCGGGCGATCACGCCGCTCCAGGCCGCCCGTCACAGGTATCCGTAGGCATAGGGAAGGGGCAGCCCTACTCGTTTCTGGCCTTCGGACTTCACCCAGAGCGTGGCATCTTGCTTCTTCTCGGAGACGCAAGGCCTGGGGCTGCAGTTGGGTGATGCGTTCTTGAATTCATAGTCGATCTTGAGAACGGCCGGATGGTTGGGGGAGATCTTGATGGAGTTCTTGAGCCGGCCGTGCTTCTGCCTCATGATGCGCTTGGTACGGGTGTTGATACCTTCGGTCCGGCCGTTGTGGTGCGGGAGGGTGAGGTCGGCGTCGACGGCCGCGCGGTCGAGTTCGAGGCCGTTGGTGAACGCGTGGAGCCGGCGGATTCGCTTGATCAGCGGTCAGTGTGCACCCGATGCCGAGACCTGGCCGGCATGGCCCGTCTGCCCTCGCTGCCATCCGCTGAACTCTCGGCAGGCACCACGTAGGGGGCGATGCTGCGCAGCTTCTCGCAGGTTTCCGTGTGCTCCCGTTCCGGCCGGGACTGCTGTACGACGCCGGCGCCGGCTTGGAGCCAGCAGCGGTCGTCTTGCCGGAAGATGCTGCGCAGGACGAGGGCGGCGTCGAGGTTGCCCAGGGAGTCGCAGGTGAGGACGGCGCCTGCGTACAGGCCCCTGGGTAGTCCTTCGAGTGATCGGATGAGGGGGTAGGCCGGGGCCTTGGGGATGCCGGTGGCGGTGACGGCGGGGAAGAGCGCGGCGAAGGCCTGCCAGGGGCCGTGGCCGGGGCGCAGGCGTCCGGTGACCGTGGAGGCGAGGTGCTGGACGGAGCCGCGTTCCTGCACCGTCATGTATTCGCTCACCAGCGGGTTGTCGCAGATGGCGGCGAGGTCTTCCAAGGCGAGCTTGACGGAGATGGCGTGCTCGTGGATTTCCTTCGGATCGCTGAGGAGGCGGGCGCGCAGGCGCGCGTCGTCGGCTTCTGATCCGGTGAGAGCTCTGGTGCCGGCCAGGGGCCGGGTGGTGACGGTGCCGTCGCTGGTGACCTCGGCGACGGTCTCCGGGCTGAACCCGGCTGCTTCGATTCCCCCGAGGTTGAGCAGGAAGGAACGTGCCGGGGTGTTGGCCCGGCGGCCTGCGACATAGGTGGCGACCAGGTCCACGTCGGTGGGCACGGGCAGACGCCGGGAGAGGACGACCTTGTGGAGGGGGCCGTCGCCGGTGATTTCCACGAGGGCTGCTGCGACCGCTGCCTGGTAGTTTCCGGTGTCGTCCAGCGAGAGGCTGATCCGCTCAGCCAGTTTGATGTCATCGCCTGCCGTGCGCACGAGCTGGACCAGGCCCTCCAGGCGCTCGGGGTCCACGGACCGCACCAGCACGCTGCCGCCTTCGACGCGTACCTCGTCGGCGGGGATGACCAGATGCAGCAGGGGTGTCTTCTCGGGGATGTCCATCCCGGCGAGCACGGGACCGAGCTCGAACGCGGCCCACCCGTAGGCCCGCCAGTCGTTCACCGGCACGGCGGCGAGTTGTTCTTCGACCCGGTTCAGGTCCGCTGCGTCGTCGCTGCTGAGCTGAACGGTCGCCAGGGCATTGCCGCCCAGGGACCACTGGCTGCCGTCCTCGTACACCACGTACGAGTCGAACAAGCCGCTGCGGATCAGCCGCGCCATGAGGCGCAGCGGGTCTTCCTGTATGTCGAGGTGTGCTTCCCGGTAGCTCCGGCGGTTCACCGGTCGGTCCTTTCAGACGGTCGGCGTCCCCGGACGCTGATGAGCGGATAGGAGTTAACGACGAATCGGCGGTCTTCCAGAAGAGCGCGGAAGCCGTCGAGCTCACCGGGCTTGATCCCCGAGGCGATCAGGCGTTCGGCCACCTGGTCGATGTTGTGGCGATGCAGGGCGATTCCGGTGCCTCCGCCCGGCCATGCTTCGGCGTATGTCGCCGCGGCGAGGTCTTCCAGCCCGGTGCGTGCCATCGCCGCGAGTACCCGACGCCCCCACAGCGGGTCGGCTCCCGCGTCCTCCAGCAGCCCCATCAATGCCGTGTGCACACGCTCGAACAGGTCCTGCGCCTCCTGCCCGGGCGCGGCCAGCACGGGCGTCCACCCGCAGTCGAACTCTTCCAGCACCAGCCATCCGCCCGGCCGCAGAGCATCGACGAGCCGCTCCAGCACGCGCAGCCGGTCGGGCAGGTGGAGCAGCACGAGCCGGGCGTGCACCAGGTCGTAGCCTTCGCCGGGGAGCGGGTCGCGCGCAATGTCGTGCTGGAGCAGGCGCACGTGGTCCGGGCGCTGTCGGGGGATGGCCCAGGAGGGCTCGAGATCGGTGATCGTGACGTCGCCGCTGCCGCCGACCTGTTCGCCGAGCCAATCGCCCAGGGAACCGCTGCCGGCACCGACTTCCAGACACTTCCAGCCGGATGCGAGTCCGGTGAGTTCCAGCTGGCGCCGGGAGAAGGAGTCGTAGCAGGACTCCAGGGCGTGGAAACGGCCCCCGGTCTCGGCACCGGTGTTGTCGAACAGATAGCGAGACATGAGGCCCCTCCCCTGGACGCGAAGGGAACCCTATGGCATACGTAGCGATATGTGAACTCCCCGTTCCATCAGGGGATTTGTGCTGTACGAGCCAGCCCGCTTCCTGGAACGACGCCCGTCACTTCCGACCCTGCCCTTGCCGATAACCTCATCCGCCCTGATGGGAGCCCGTCTTCAGGCACAGACCGTGGGAGTTGTGTTCGGGGCTCTGGTGCGGCAGGCGATCTGCGCGGCATGATGATCAACCGTGCTGCTGCGACTTGCGTATCTGGGTGTGACGAACGCGTTCGCGATATTCCGATTGCTGTCGATGAGCGACCGGCAAAAGACGTGGAGATCACGGCGCTGCAGCCATCAGATCACCGTGGTGGAACGACAGCTGAGCGGGCAGCGAAGCCGTCGTTGTTTATCGGAGCTCAGGCAGTGGTCCGGAGCTCTTCGGGTAGCGGCCCTCTTCAAGCCGGAAGAGGTACTTCCGGAGGTCCGCGCCGAGCCCTTCAGTGATGTAGGTGGCAAAGTCCCTCAGCCCCTCTGCGGCTTCCCGCTCGTCAGACCTGTCGCTGGACGACCATCTGGGCAGCAGGGACTCCAGGTACTCGGTGACCCGTCCGCGGTCGCGCCACCAGTCCCGAACAGCCTCGGGTGTCCATCGGCTGTCGCCGTCGCAGGCATAGCCGCGGTACGGATCTTCCTGGGCTGCTGTCACCAGGTTCAGGACCTCGGCCGTGGTCGTCGGCTGGCGATACACATATTCACCGAAGTACTCGCCGCCGTAGAGCACATGACGCGGTGCGTGCAGCCGGCCCGTCCAACAGTTGTCGGCGATGCCGGTGTAGAAGGGGCCAGGAACGTTCAACCAGAGCCGGTCCTTCCAACGCCCGCCGAAGGACGTCTCGGGCTCTCCTTCTGGAAGCGCCGCTATCGGTTCCCAGCACAGCTCTTCGTAGGTCATCCGCGAAGCTTAGGACCCGTTGGGAAGGCTGTCTCAGCGTCGGCGCTGCTTCGTCCGGTGTCGCGTCGGATGTCGGGCATGCCGAGGTGAACGGTGGATGGCTGAGTTGCACGCTCGCGCATGGCCTCCAGCTTCTGCGTGGCGGCGGCCATGGTGGTCTCGATGGCGGCGACCTCGCCGAGCCAGCCCTGCTCCTTGGCCTCTTGGAGACGGTCGACGAGATTGGCGCGGATCTCCTGGAGGCGTGGCATCTGGGCTGGGTCCACGCGGAGTAGGGGGCACCTGACACAGGCTTCTCTGAACTTGCCGGTTGGGGCCCCTTTCCGCCTCCGGGGCCTCGATAGAGTTTGGGGTGATGACTGGGAACCGAGGCCGTTGGCCGAAGATCGATGAGGAACGCGGCGTCGAGGACGTGACACTCCTGATCCTGGAGTGGCTGGGCGAGCAGGGTGTGAACGCCATGATCAGGATGGACGCCGAGAGGCTGGCTGACAACGCGCCAGCGTGGACGTTCGCCGCCAGCGGCGGCCCGTTGGCGCATGGGATGCGAGCTGACGGAAGGACTGTCCAGCAGTGCATGTCCGTCGCTCTGGCCCGACTGCGCGACGCTGGTCTGTCGGTTCCGTTTTGATCTTCGACCGCCGTTTGGTTGAACCTCGTCTTGAAGCAAGTCAGTTGAGGCGACCTGAACGCTGGGGGCTAGTCAAGGCAAGAGCGGTCGGGTCGCGGTCCAGGTGACGAGTCGCTCACGAACCGGACCAGGTGCCAGGTAACCGACCAGGCTTTCCAGATGGGCCGTCAGGTTCTTATGCCACCGCAGCTCGCGGATCTGCTCGATGGGAAGGTCGCGCCAGCCCTCGGCGAGACCAGCGGCCTGTGTGGGCGTGAAGGTCAGTGCGTCGAGCGTGTCGGACGCCAGCGCCTCGGGGCTCCAGTCGGGGTCCGTGTCGTCGGGGCCCAGCCGGTCGATCACCCACATCCGAAGCATGAAGTCCTGCTGGGCCACCCGTGCAGAGCGTCCCTCGGCGTGGTCGAGCATGCGCCGGTTCGCGAGCAGTGACAGCTTCGCCCACTGGCGACGGGCTTCCTGGGGATGGCTGGAGTTGTAGGCCTGTCCCTGCGCGGCGACGCGTGCCGTCTCAAGTTGCTGGCCGCGGGCGTCATGGATGAACGTCTGCAGCTGGTCGAGCGTCCACGTGCTCAGATCGCGGCCTGGTTCTTCTCGATATGCGTCGCTACTCAACGTCCCCCACTCCTGGTCGTAGGCATGCCGAGGCTGATGGTGGCCTTCTGGGACCGCCTGTCGATCTGGGCGAGCTTATCCTCGGCGCCGGCGAGGCTGACCTTGAGTCCTTCGACCTCGCCTAGCCAGCCCTCGCGCTCGGCCTCGGCGATGCGGGCGACGAGGTTGTCGCGGATCTCCCCCAACCGGCCGCGCGGGGCCGGGTCCGGCCGGAGGAGCGAGCAACGGACACAAGCGTGTTCATGAAAACAAGGGCTTGAAAAGGCACGAGCGCAAGTGCCGATGGAGACCTTGCGCTTCTCGAAGTGCGCGAGGAAAGCGTCCCATTCCTCCTCGGTCGGCGTCCGATACTCATCGCTGGGTCGGGCGGCCCGGCGACGGGCAATGAAGGCGCGATGGGCCTCGATCGTCTCGGCCGGGTAGATCGCCTTGTAACCCATCTGTCGGGGTACGAGTTCATCTGCAGAGCGGAGTACAAGCTCGCATGCAGAGGTCGGCGTGAGGGTGCTTGACATCTGATGATCTGTTGTTCAACGGGCTCTGGATGTGGGTCGGCCGAGGCGGTCATCCCGTCGAGCCTTGGGGGCTGAACGGGTGGAATGCCTCGGCCGAGGTGCGGTCGCCGGGTGGTCAGACCCGAATCCGCAGGTAGTGGTGGGGGTTCGTGGCTGATACGACGACAGGTGTCCCTGTGGGTTTGAGATGATCGAGGTTCTCTACGCCTG
>NZ_JBITZP010000054.1:0-41412 GCF_044546945.1 Kitasatospora sp. NPDC053057
CATGAGTCCACACAACCCTTGATGATCACGCGGTGGCCGTTGCCGTTCTCACCCGGCTCCCGGGAAAGATCACGAAGTCGCACTGGAGTACTAGCGGGCCGGGAGATCACCGAGCTGCACGTACGGCCGCCGGGCTGGGACACCCGAATCCGTCTCGGGGGCCTTGAGCTGACGATCTTTTCCCTCTGTCACCGTGACCCTTCGGCGGCCCCGGACTGGACCTTCCGTACGCCGTCGGGCCGGCTGCTTGTCGTCGGTCCGGGGCCGCGTTGGGCGATGACCGCATGACGGCCGTCGACCTCGCTGAGGCCCATCGACGGATCCGCCCACTGCTTGGACAACGCGCATGGGACGTCCCGCAGGGCGTCGGTAGCTTCGTAACCATGGAGTTCGGTGAGCCACTGCCACCCGACCGGTCAGGCCGTGTCTACGGCCAGTGGCATCTGTGGGTCCAGATGGCCGCATGGCGGTTGGAGACGGCTGACGAGGTCCTCGTCAGTTCCGGGGACGAGAGACTCCAGGAGGCGCTCACCCAGCTGGAAGGCAGGCCGCTGACCGGCGTCGTGATCAGGCCGCCCGCGCTGGAGACCCGGTTCGACTTCGACGGGCTACGGCTGGAGACCTTCCCGATCTATCGAAGGGACCCTGAGGAGGGGGAGTTCGAGCACTGGCTCCTGTGGCTGGGCGCCGGAGAGGTGCTGGTAGCGGGCTCGGAGCTGACGGTGGAGCCATCTGGGGATTGATCAGTCTCGATCGTGGGCGGCTCCGGGAAGGCGGTCCGCATGAGCTCAGGCCGTAAGAGCCCGGTTCACTGCCGCTCGTTGATGGCTGCGACCAGCACCGTCGCGTAGTAGCGGACGGCGAGCTTGTCGTACCGCGTGGCGACCGCGCGGTGGCGCTTGACCGTCACCCCCGTGACGGTGCCGCATCGCCCGGCGATCAGGTCACGGACTTCGGCGGACAGACCAGCCCATTGATGGCGCATGGCACCCTCCTTGGGACAGGACCGGGGGCCGGACGGCAAGGCTCACCGTCCGACCCCCGGCCGGCGGTCAGTTCGATTCGTGGCAACCCTGGTGGCACCGCGAGCAGTTGCATGGAAGACGGACGAACCGTCAAGAGCACAGACGCGTACCGTCGCGCACGATGCCGACCTTCAAGGACTCTCGAAAGCCGGCGTTCTGCGCAGGAAGTCGGCCGGGCCGACTTCCTGCGCAGAAGGTCCGGACAATGCCCGCCGCTGCTTTGCGCTTCCTGGAGGGGATGTGGGCGGGTGGGTGCACTCGGGATCGGGGTGGCTTGCGTACGGGGCCCGGCGAAAAGGAATATCGTCCGTCTTCGTCCACCGTGTCGATCTGCCGCCGCGCCGTTCGACCTTGGGATGGAGAGGGTCGGCAGGCGACCCCGTCGAGGAGGTTGAGATGGCGAAGTACATGCTGATCATGCGGGGCACGGACGAGTCCATGGCGAAGATGATGGAGACGCCGTTCGAGGAGATGCTCGAGACCGTGGGGCGCTTCAACGAGGAGCTGATCCGGGCGGGCGTGCTGGTGGCGGCCGAGGGGCTGGACGACCCGTCGCAGGGTGTGGTGGTGGACTTCGGCGGGGAGAGCCCGGTGGTCACCGACGGCCCGTACGGGGAGACGAAGGAGCTGTTCGGCGGCTTCTACCTGATCGACGTCGCCTCGAAGGAGGAGGCCGTCGAGTGGGCCAAGCGGCTGCCGGCGTTCCCCGGCTCGAAGTGCGAGGTGCGCCGGGTGCCGGGCATCGAGGAGTTCCCGCAGGACAACGAGTGGATCGTCAAGGAGCGGGCGTGGCGCGAGCGGACCGGCCAGCTCTGATGCCCGCAGCAACCGACGGCCTGCCGGGCGGCGAGACCGCCCGGCGGGCCGTCGAGGCCGTGTGGCGGATCGAGTCCGCCCGGATCGTCGGCGCGCTGGCCCGCTACACCGGGGACTTCGCGCTCGCCGAGGACGTCGCGCAGGAGGCGCTGGCGGAGGCCCTGGTCAGCTGGGAGCGCGACGGCCCGCCGGCCAGCCCGGTGGGCTGGCTGCTGGCCACCGCCCGGCGCCGGGCCATCGACGCCTTCCGCCGCGCCTCGGCGCTCGACGAGCGGTACGCCGCGCTCGCGGGCCCGCTCGCCGAGGGCGAGTTCAGCACCGGCGCGGCGGGCGCGCCGCAGCAGCCGGACGACCTGCCGTGGGATCCGGACCGGGTCGACGACGACGTCCTGGCCCTGATGTTCACCGCCTGCCACCCGGTGCTCTCCCCCGAGGCCCGGGTGGCGCTGACCCTGCGCGTGGTGGGCGGCCTGTCCAGCGAGGAGATCGCCCGGGCGTTCCTGGTGCCCGTGCCCACCGTCCAGGCCCGGATCACCCGGGCGAAGAAGACCATCGCCGCCGCGCACGTCCCCTTCGAGCTGCCCCCGCGGCAGGAGCGGCGCGCCCGGCTCGGCGCGGTCCTGAGCGTCCTGTACGTGATCTTCACGGAGGGCTCGACGGCGACCGCCGGCGAGGACCTGCTGCGCCCCGACCTCGCCTACGAGGCCCTACGGCTGGCCCGGATGCTGGCCGCCCTGCTGCCCGCCGAGCCGGAGGTGCACGGCCAGCTCGCCCTGTTCGAGCTCACCGCCGCCCGCTTCCCGGCCCGCACCGGCCCGGACGGGGAGGCGGTGCTCCTGGAGGACCAGGACCGGCGCCGCTGGGACCGCTCCGCGATCCGCCGCGGCCTGGCCGCGCTCGGCCGGGCCGCGACCCTGGGGCGCAGCCTGGGCCGGGGTCTGGGCCCGTACGGCCTGCAGGCCTCGATCGCTGCCTGCCACGCGGCGGCGCCCTCGGTGGCGGAGACGGACTGGGAGCGCATCGTGCTGCTCTACGAGGCGCTCGGCCGGGTCGCGCCGTCCCCGGTGGTCGAGCTCAACCGGGCGGTGGCCGTCGCGATGGCCGAGGGGCCGCGGCAGGCGCTGTCCCTGGTCGACGACCTGGCCGTCTCCGGCCGACTCTCCGGCTCGCACCTGCTGCCGGGCGTGCGCGGCGAACTGCTGACCCGGCTCGGCCGCACCGCCGAGGCCCGGGCCGAACTGGAGCTCGCCGCCCGGCTGTGCCGCAACACCCGCGAGCGGGCCGTGCTGCTGCGCAAGGCGGCCGCGCTCGACGCCGAGGGGTGATCGCCCGGCCACGCAGGGGAGTTGAGTACGGGAGCGGATCGCGGGCGCGGGCGCGGCTGACACGTTCCTGAGCCGGGCGCGCCCTACCCCGCGGCCGCGCCGACGGCCGCGGGGTAGGGCGGTTCAGCCGCTCAGGACTGGGGGCGGCGGCCGTGGTTGGCCCCGCGCCTGGCCCGGGCCTTCTTCTTGCGGCGGCGCTTGGACGACATGGCGACTCCTCTCGCGGCTTTCGCAGCCAGGCCCCCTGGTCTTCCACCGTTCCACACCCCGCCCGCCCCGGCCCGTCGAGCGCCGCCCCCGCCCTGGCACACTGGCCCGATGACCACGGACGACGAGCTCCTGCGCCACCAGACCGCCCTCCAGGCCGAAGCCGACGCGGTCCACGCCGACCTCGACCTCGATGCCCTGCTCGGCGCCCTCGGAAAGCCGGTGCGGGTGGGCAGTTCGGCGCTGGGGCTGATGGTGCGCCGGGACCTGGACGTCACCGTGACCTGCCCGCGCCTGGACACCGCCGCCCACCAGCGGGTGGCCGCCCTGGGCGCCCGCCTGGCCCTGCACGAGCGGGTACGGCAGGTGCGCTGGCGCAACGACACCGGCGCCTGGAACGAGGACCCCGCCGCCTACCCGGACGGCCTCTACCTGGGCCTTTCCTACCGATCCCCCGACGGGCTGGACTGGACCCTCGACGTGTGGTTCGTCGACGACCCCGCCCGCCAGCCCGACCTCGCCCACCTGCGCGACCTGCCCCCGCGGCTGACCCCGCAGGCCCGCACCGCGATCCTGCGGATCAAGCACGCCTGGGCAGAGAACCCCGACTACGGGCGCACCGTGCGCAGTTGGGACATCTACCGCGCCGTCCTGGACGACGGGGTGCGCACCCCGCAGGAGTTCGAGCGCCACCGCGCCGGAGCCTGAGCCCGTGGGTCATCCGACCGCCGCGGCCGCCATGTCCCGCACCACCGTGCGCAGCAGCCGGTTGAAGGCGGCGGGCTGTTCCTCGTGCGGCATGTGGCCGGAGCCCTCGATGACGTGCAGGCTGCCGTGCGGGGCGAGGTCGGCGAGGGTGCGGGAGACTGCGAGGGGGATCTGGGTCTCCTGGTCGCCGTGGAGGAAGGCGGCGGGCAGGTCGAGGCCGGGGAGCAGGCCGCGCGGGTCGTAGGAGGCGGCCTCGGCGAAGAGGCGGTCGATGGCCGGGCTGGAGTCGAGGATCTGGGCGATGGTGCGCCGGTGCTGTTCGGGGCCGGCGGTGGTCCCGTACCAGGTGGGCACCCACTCGTGGACGAGAGCGGCGCGGTCGGCGGCGAGGCGGGCGCTCAGTTCGCGCAGTTCGGCGGCCATGCCGGTGCTGGGCCAGTGTCCGGGGCCGTCGACGGAGACGACGCCGCCGACGAGTTCGGGTGCGGCCGCGGCGGCGGCCAGGGCGAAGGTGGCGCCGATGGAGCTGCCGATCAGGATGGGCTGGTCGAGGTCGAGGGCGTCGATCAGGCAGAGCAGGTCGGCGACGTTGCCGGCCACGGTGTGGCCGTCCTCGGGGCGCCCGGAGCGGCCGCAGCCGCGGCAGTCCAGGGCGATCAGCCGGTGGTCGGCGGCGAGGTCGGCGAACTGGGCCTGCCAGACCTGGCTGCTGGTGGCCCAGCCGTGGACGAACACCAGCGGTCGGCCGGTGCCGTGGTCGCGGTAGTAGAGGCGGGTTCCCTGGACGCTCACGTACGGCATGGCGGTGCTCCCTGGATCGGATGGCCGGGTCTTGCTGACGGGTCCAGTCCACCGCTTTCGGGCCGTGCGTCCAAGGCGCATCCGACTCGTACACTCATCAGGAATCGTGATGAATGAGGGGGCGGGTATGGAGCTGCGGCAGGTCCGGTACTTCCTGGCGGTCGCCGAGGAGCTGCACTTCGGGCGGGCGGCCGAGCGGCTGCGCATCGTCCAGCCGACGGTCAGCCAGCAAGTACGGCGGCTGGAACGTGAGTTGGGCGTTGCGCTGTTCGACCGCAGCACCCGCGCGGTGGCCCTGACGGCGGCGGGCAGCGCGTTCCTGCCGCACGCCCGGGCGGTCCTGGCGGCCGAGCGGGCGGCGGTGGAGGCGATGGCCGAGCAGCGCGACGACCAGGCGCAGGTGCTGCGCATCGGCACCAACATCGGGCTGGGCGCGCGGCTGGAGCGCCTGCTGGCGGCGCTGGCCGAACGGGCGCCGCGGCTGACGGTGGAGCTGTGCAGCGCGCCGGCGTCGGTGCGCCTGCAGCAGGTGCGCGACGGGGAGTTGGACGCGGCGTTCGTGCGCGGCCTGGAGCGCAGCCCGGGCCTGGACCTGCTGCCGGTGTGGCCGGACCCGCTGGTCGCGGCGCTGCCGGCGGACCATCCGCTGGCCGCGGCCGGGGCGGTGGAGGTGGCGCGGCTGGCCGCGCTGCCGCTGCGGATCGCGGCGCGCGAGGCGAACCCGCACCTGGTCGACCTGGTCACCGGCGCGTGCCGAGCGGCGGGCGTCGAGCCGGTGCTGGGGCCGGAGTTCACCACCGACCAGGACACCCTGGCCGCGATCGGCACGGGCCGGCCCAGCTGGACGGTCTTCTACGCCTCCCAGGCCGCCGTCCTGCCGGCCGGCCGTACGGTGTTCCGCCCGTTCGCCGAGCCGCTGGCCCTGCAGACCTACCTGGCCGTGCGCCCGAGCGCGCCGGCCCGCCGGCTGGCCCCGCTGCTGGAGGCGTGCCGCGGCATCGCGGAGTCCGATGCCGCCAACGCCGTTGCGGCGGGGGGACTTTAGGGTGGCGACTTGAAGCCCGCCCCCCGTACGCCAGTTGGCGCGCCACCCCCGAGCGAGCCGTTCGTCCGGGTGGACGACGCGGCGCCCGCCCTGCGGATCCAGTCCGCTCACCGTCCCCGGCCGCGCCGCACGGTTGACCTCAACGGCTGCAGCGACTGCGCCCAGCAGGCCCGGCGTTCCTGGTCCAGCGCGCGTTCCAACTGCCGCTGGGCCTGCTCCGGTTCGCACGCCTGGCCGTGGCCGCGCAGTTCGTCGCGCTCGGCGGACAGGCTGCGCACCCTGCTCAACGCCTCGCGGGCCGGGGCCCGTTAGGAGAAACGTCCAGTCCTTGACCGGGGACGCGGCGGACGGCTTGGTAGGCGGCGCCGATGGCTGAGCCCGAACGCCGTCCGGTGTAGTGGGGAAACCTCCGCCGCCACCCACGAAAGGGCGCCCCTTGCCCGCTCGCAGCGCAGCGCACGGCGTCGTCCGGCTCGCCGGGCCCCGGCTGCCCGTCGTCTCCTTCCTCGCCCGCCTGCCCGCCGCCCTGTGCCCGACCGGGACGCTGCTCATGGTCACCGCGCTCGGCGGGGTGGGCCGCGGCGGCGTCGTCGCGGGTGTCCTGTGGGCCGGGCAGGCGGCGGGCGGGCCGCTGCTCGGCCGGCTGGCCGACCGCCGCGGCCACCATCCGGTGATCCTGGCCGCGTCGGTGGCCAACGCGCTGATGACCGCCGCTGTGGTACTGGCCGCGGTGGCCCGGCTGCCCGTGCCCGCGCAGGCCGTCTGCGCGGTGCTCACCGGCCTCACGGTGCCGCAGATCGGTCCGCTGTCCCGGACCCGCTGGATCGCGCTGGCCGGCCGCCGCCCCGACGGCCCCGAACTGGTCGGCTCCGCGCTCGCGTTCGACACCGTGGTGGACGAGACGAGCTTCGTGGTCGGCCCCGCCCTGGCCGGGGTCCTGGCCTGGGCCGTGCACCCGGCGGCGGGGCTGGTCTGCGCCGCGGCGCTGACGGCGGTCTTCGGCGTGCTGTTCGCGCTGCACCCGACGGCTCCCCCGGCGGCGGCGCGCACCACGGCGGCGGGGCGCTCGCGTTTTGGCCCGCTGCTGGTGCTGCTGGCCGTGACGGTGCTGCAAGGCATGATGTTCGGCGCGACCAACACCGGCGTGCAGTACCTCGCCCGGGGCGATGCGGGCATCGGCGGCCTGGTCTGGTCGGCGATGGGCGTCAGCAGCGCGGCCGCCGGGTTCCTCCTGACGTCGTTCTCCGCGCGATTCGACCTGACGGCGCGGCTGCGTTGGGCCCTGGCGGTGCAGGCGCTCCTGTCGCTCACGCTCCTGCCGGTCGACGGGGCGTGGGGCGCGACGGCGGCCGTGGCCGCGATCGGCCTGGCGGTGGCCCCGACGCTGATCGCGGTGTTCGGCCTGGCCGAGCGGATCACGCCGGCCGAGCGCATGGGCGGGGCGATGACGCTGCTGGGCAGCGGGCTGATCGCGGGGCAGGGCCTGGCGGTGACCGCCTGCGGGCCGCTGGCCGGCGGCCACGGCCACACCGCGGCCTTCGCCGTGACCTGCACGGCGGGCGGCCTCGCCCTGGCGCTGGTCCTCGCGCTGGTGCGACCCCGGCGCTACCCGCCGCACCGGACGGCCGTCTCCCGGCTCGTGGCGACGGCCCCGTCCGCCTGAGCACGGCCCCGAGCCCCGCATCCGTCAACCACCAGCCCGCTGTTCACCCGATCAGGGAGGCCGGTGTGCGAGCCGGGGCGGCCGGGACGTAGCGTCGTGACGGCGTACGAAGCAAGGCCGGGGAGGGCGACAGGAGTGCAGGTCATGAGGGTTGGACGGGTCACCGCGGCACTGGCACTGGTGGCGGTGCTGCTGGTGGCGACGGCGTGCGGGGCGCCCCCGTCCGGCAGCGACAGCGACAGGGCCGGCCAGGGGGCCAAGGCCGGCAGGGCGGCGCAGGATCCCGACGGCCGTCCGCTGGCCCTGGTCTACCGCGGCCAGGCGGCCTGCGACGGCTGCCCGGAGGCGGCGCACGACATGCTGGAGCACGACGGCTTCGCGGTGCGCTACATCGGGCCCGACGAGCAGGCCCGCTTCGGCCCGGACGCGCTGTCCGGCGCCGCGCTGTACGTGCAGCCGGGCGGCACCAACGGGCAGGAGGTGAGCACCGCGTGGCGCCTGCTGCGGGGTGACCCGGGCTTCTCCCCGGAGCTGGTGCGCTCCTACGTGCGCGGCGGCGGGCACTACCTGGGCCTGTGCATGGGCGGCTACCTGGCGGGCCAGGAGCCCGGGTACGGCCTCCTGCCGGGCGACTCCGGACAGTACATCAGCTCCCAGGGCGCCACCGTCACCGACGATCAGGACCACCTGGTCGACGTCGCCTGGCGCGGGCAGCCGCAGAAGATGTACTTCCAGGACGGCCCGTACTTCGACGTGGACGGCCCGGGCGTGGAGGTGCTGGCCCGCTACACCAACGACCGGGCCGCCGCCGTGGTCGCCTCCTACGGCGCGGGGCGGGTGGCGGTCAGCGGCCCGCACCCGGAGGCGCCCTCGGACTGGTACCGCGACTACAACCTGCCGGACCAGTCGCAGACCGGCCTGGGCCTGGGCGAGGACCTGCTGCACACCCTGATGGGCACCGCACCGACGTCCTGACCCCCCGTCACGGTGCGGCGTGCGGCATCCCCGGGGCCCTGTTCCCCCACCGCCCCCGGCGGCCTACCCTCTCGCCCATGGACGGACACCGGGATCCCCCCTTCGACCCGACGGCCGAACTGGCCCGCATCCGCGCCGCCACCGACCGCCTGCTGCGCACCGCCGCCCGTCTGACCGACGCCGACGTCCGGGCGCCCTCGCTGCTGCCGGGCTGGTCACGCGGGCACGTGCTGACGCACCTGGCGCGCAACGCGGACGGCGGGCGGCGGCTGCTGTCCTGGGCCCGCACCGGAGTGCGCACGCCGGAGTACCCGGGCCTGGCGCAACGGGACGCCGAGATCGAGGCCGGGGCCGGGCGCGGCGCGGCCGAGCTGCTGGCCGACCTGCGCGCGAGCGCGGCCGCCTTCGAGGCCGAGTACCGGCGGATGCCGGCCGGGGCGTGGCAGCACACGGTGCGGTGGACGCGCGGTCAGGAACGGCCCGCCTTCCGCGCGGCGGACGCGCGGCGGTGCGAGGTGCTGGTGCACCACGTGGACCTGGACGCCGGGTTCACGCCCGCCCAGTGGCCGCCGGACTTCACCCACGCCATGCTCGCCCGGGTCGCGGCGGCCCTCGCCGCCCGCCCGGACGCCCCCGCCGTGCGGCTGCGGGCCACCGACACCGGCGCGGCCCACGACCTCGGCGCGGCAAACTCGCGGGCCCCGCTGGCCCGGGCCCCGCAGCACGTCCTGCTGGCCTGGCTGATGGGGCGCGCCCCGGCGCCCGCGCCGGGGCTGCCCGAGCCGCCGTTCCTGTACTGACCCGCACCACCTCCCCGCACTAGTGCACTCCGCCCCGCCCCGGCCCGCCCCCCGCCTGCGCAAAGCCCCCACGCAGACCCCCGCAGTCGCCCCGCAGCCGCCCCAGGCCGCCGCGAAGCGCCCTAGTGCACTAGTGCATTAATCCCAAATAACCGCAGAACATGGCTTGTTGAGCCTCGCGCGTACGGCGTACGGTTACGGGCATGGAGAACACCGACATCCTCATCTCCGGCGCCGGCATCGCCGGCCCCGCCCTCGCCTACTGGCTGCGCCGCCACGGCTTCCGCCCCACCGTCGTCGAGCGGGCCCCCGGGCCGCGCCCCGGCGGGCAGGCCGTCGACCTGCGCGGCGCCGGACGCACCGTCATCGAGCGGATGGGCCTGATGGATCGGGCCCGCGCGCTGTGCGTGGAGCAGCGCGGCATCGCCCTGGTCGACCGCCGCGGCCGGCACACCGCCCGGATGCCCGTGGAGCTGTTCGGGGGCGAGGGCATCGTCTCCGAGATCGAGATCCTGCGCGGCGACCTCGCCGACCTGCTCCAGGAGGCCACCGACGGCGTGGAGTACCTGTACGACGACACCGTCACCGCCCTGGCCGAGGACGCCGACGGCGTCACCGTCCACTTCGAGAACTCCCCCGCCCGCCGCTTCCACCTGGTCATCGGCGCCGACGGGCTGCACTCGGTCGTACGGCGCCTGGCCTTCGACCCCGAGCAGGACCACTACCGCCCGCTGGGCGGCTACCACTGCTGGTTCACCGTCCACGACCCGGCGCTCGCCCGCAGCCTGGACAGCTGGTTCCTGATGTACAACGCCCCCGGTGGGCTGGTCGCCGCCGCCCGGCCGGGCCGGCTGCCCGGCGAGGTCAAGGCCTCCCTCGGCTTGCGCTGCGACCCGCTCGCCCTCGACCGCCGCGACACGGCCGCCCAGCGGCGCCTGCTCGCCGCGCGCTTCGCCGGCGCCGGCTGGGAGGTGGACCGCCTGCTGTCCCGGATGGCCACCACGGAGGACTTCGCCTTCGACTCCTTCGGTCAGATCCACCTCGACCGCTACAGCCGCGGCCGCACCGCGCTGCTCGGCGACGCCGGCTACAGCCCCAGCCCGCTCACCGGCCTGGGCACCAGCCTCGCCCTGGTCGGCGCCTACCTGCTCGCCGGTGAACTCGCCGCCGCGGCGGGCGACTTCACCACCGCCTACGCCCGCTACGAGGAGCTGATGCGCCCCTACGTGGCCCGCGCCCAGGAGCTTCCGCCCGGCGGCGTGCAGGGCTACGCCCCGAACAGCGCCCTGATGATCCGCCTGCGCGCCGCCTCCATGCGCTGGATGGGCCGCTGGCCGCTGCGCAGCATCCTGGCCGCCCAGTTCGCCAAGGCCGGCGACATCGCCCTGCCCGACTACCCGCTGCCCGCCCGCGCCGCCTGAATCCGCGCCGCCCGAGTCCGCGCCGTCTGACGCGAACCCCGCACTTGCACCTCACCCGACGTCAGGAGGAATGCTCGTGCCATGCCCTTCTCCGAAGAACAGACCTGGAAGGTCGGCCCGCTCGCCGAGGCCGGTGGACTGACCGTACGCACCCTGCACCACTGGGACCAGATCGGCCTGCTCAGCCCCTCCCGGCGCACCGCCTCCGGCCACCGCGCCTACACCGAGCAGGACGTCGCGCGCCTCTACCAGATCCTCGCCCTGCGCCGCCTGGGCCTGGGCCTGGAGACCATCGCCACCTGCCTGGACGCCGGCGTCGACCCGCGGCGGCTGGTGCGCGAGCACCTGGCCGCCACCGAGGCCTCCCTCTCCGCCCTGCACACCCTGCGCGAACGCCTCGGCCGCCTGCAGCGCGAACTCGACGCCGAACGCGCCCCCGGCACCGCCGACCTGCTGCGCCTGGTCCAGGCCGTCGGCGCCACCGGACCGGCCGCCGACGAGGCCCTGCGCCGCCACCTCGACGACGACCAGCTGCACGCCCTCGCCGACCACGCCGCCGCCCTCGGCCCCGCCGCCCACTACCTGCTGGAGGTCGAATGGCCCCAGCTCTACCGCCGCGCCGAAGCCCTGCGCACCGCCGGCACCGACCCGACCGACCCCCGGGTGCGCCGCATCGCGGCGCGCCTGGACGAACTCTCCCGCCTCTTCAGCGGCGGCGACACCACCCTGTCCGCGGCCGTGCGCACCGCCTGGCGCGAGGACCCGGCCGCCCTCTCCGGCGACCCCACCGCCCCCGCCGACGCCTGGGCCCCGCTGCGCGCCTTCCTCGACCGGGCCCGCGAGGCGTCACGGTGAACGGTCCGATGCCCCACCACATCCGGCTGCGCGTCAGCCTGCTGAGCACCCTGCCCGTGCTGGCCGCGGCCGCCCTCGTGCTGCCCCCGCTCGCCCTGGCCGGCCTGCTCCCCTGGTCCCTGCTGCCCACCCTGGCCCTGGCCCAGGGCGTCCAGGCCTGCCTGGTCTTCCGCCGCCTGGGCCGCACCCCGGGCGGTACGGTGCCCGGGCCTACTTCGTGCGGGGCTGGTTGAAGCGCAGCATGTTGCCCGCCGGGTCGCGGAAGGCGCAGTCGCGCACGCCGTAGGGCTGGTCCATCGGTTCCTGGAGGACCTCGGCGCCGGCGGCGCGGATGCGTTCGAAGGTGGCGTCACAGTCGTCGGTGCGGAAGATGACGCCGCGCAGCAGGCCCTTGGCCAGGAGTTCGGCGGCGGCCTGGCGGTCGTCCTCGGAGGCGTGCGGGTCGGCCAGCGGGGGTTCCAGGACGATCTCCACGCCGGGCTGTTCGGGAGAGCCGACGGTGACCCAGCGCATGCCCTCGAAGCCGACGTCGTTGCGCACCTCGAAGCCGAGCACGTCGCGGTAGAAGGCGAGCGCCTTGTCGTGGTCGTCGACGGCGATGAAACACTGCGCGAGTTCGATGCTCATGCCCGTCAGGCTACGGGAGGGGAAGCGTCCTTCACCTCCGTACGGCGCACGGGGCGGGTGCGGATCTTGGCGATGCAGGCGGGGATCGGTTCGCCGTCGGCGTGGTCGCGGGCGCGGTAGGCGCTGGGGCTCTCGCCGACCAGTTCGGTGAAGCGGGTGCTGAAGGAGCCCAGCGAGGTACAGCCGACGGCCATGCACACGTCGGTGACGCTCAGGTCGCCGCGCCGCAGCAGGGCCTTGGCCCGTTCGATCCGGCGGGTCATGAGGTAGCTGTACGGGGTCTCCCCGTAGGCGGCGCGGAAGCTGCGGGAGAAGTGGCCGGGCGACATCAGCGCGGTGGCGGCCAGCGCGGGCACGTCCAGCGGCTGGTCGTACTCGCGGTCCATCCGGTCGCGGGCCCGGCGCAGCCGGACGAGGTCGGCGAGGGGTACTCGGGTGGGCACACCAGCCACCCTACCGAGTGCCCCTGGCGAACTCCCCCGCCCGGCGGCGGCCCGCTCGCGCCGGCCGCGCCGGGCCGACCACCCTGGAGGGTGGACACCGACGACGAAGCGCCCTCCCCGCGCGCGCCCGGCAGCGGGGCGGTGGCCCTGGGGGTGCTGGTGGCCACCGCGCTGGTGCTGCTCGCCCAGGCGGCCAGCGGCCCCAGTTCCCGGCTGGTGCTGCTGCTGGTGTTCCTGCCCGCGCTGCTGGCGGGCCTGGGCACGGTGGCGCAGACGGTGGCCGTCTCGGTGTGGGTGAGCGCCGTGGTGGTGGTCCACTCGGCGCTGTACCCGCCCGCGGACCTGCCGGCCCGGCTGGGCACCCTGCTGGGCGTGATCGCCGCCGAGGCCGCCGTGATCGGCCTGTGCGCGCGGCGGGTGCGGCGCGAGCGCCAGCTGTTCCGGATACGCCAGAGCGCGGTGGCGCTGCAGCGCCAGCTGCTGCGCCCGCTGCCGGTGCGCACCGCGGAACTGGACCTGTTCGGGCTGTACCGGCCGGTGGAGGAGGACACCCTGGTCGGCGGTGACCTGTACGACGTCGCCGAGACCCCGCACGGCACCCGGGTGCTGGTCGGCGACGTGCAGGGCAAGGGCCTGCGCGCGATCGGCATGGGCTTCGCGGTGTTGAGCGCCTTCCGGGAGGCGGTCTTCCGGGAGGCGGAGCTGACGGCCGTGGCCGACGCCCTGGAGGCGGCGGTCGAGCGCCACAACGCCTACGTCGTGCAGAGCGGCGAGCTGGAGCGCTTCGTCACCGCCACGGTGCTGTGCGTGCGGCGCGGCGGCGAGATACGGGCCGTCAACTGCGGCCACCTCGCGCCGTGCCTGCTGCACGCCGACGGCCGGGTCGAGGCCGTCCGGCTGCCCGCCGGGGTCCCGCTGGGCCTGGCGGCCCTGACCGGCGAGCCCCGGACGGTGGAGCGCTTCGCGGTGCCCGAGGGCGGGGTGCTGGTGCTGCTGACCGACGGCATCACCGAGGCCCGGGACGCCTCCGGTGCCTTCTACCCGGCCGAGCAGGGTCTCGCGGACCTGGCCGGCACGCCGGCCGCCGAACTGCCCGAGGCGCTGGACGGGCGCGCCCGGCGCTGGAGCGGCGGGCGCAGCCGCGACGACGTCACGGTGCTGGTGCTGCGCCCGGCCCGCTGAGCCCTACCGTCGGATGTCCTCGCGCGGGCCCCTCGTTCGCGGTGCGGGCCCTCGTACGGGGTGCGGGCCCTCGTTCGGGGTGCGGGCCCTCGTTCGGGGTGCGGGCCCCGGCTGCGGGTCCCATCAGGGGCGATCTAGGGTGGCTGGCATGATCCCCTCTCCGATATCCGGCCCGATATCCGACCCCGCCGAGGCCCTGCGGGTGCTGCTGGAGGGCAATGCCCGGTTCGTCGCCGGCAGTCCCGAGCACCCCAACCAGGACGCCGGGCGGCGCGCCGCGCTCGCGCCGGTGCAGAAGCCCTTCGCCGTGCTGTTCGGCTGCTCGGACTCCCGGCTGGCCGCCGAGATCATCTTCGACCAGGGTCTGGGCGACCTGTTCGTGGTGCGCACCGCCGGGCACGTGACGGGCGCGGAGGCGCTGGGCAGCGTCGAGTACGGGGTGGCCGTGCTGGACTGCCCGCTGGTGGTGGTGCTCGGCCACGACTCCTGCGGCGCGGTGGCGGCGGCCCTGGACTCCCTGGAGGAGGGCCGGCTGCCCGGCGGCTTCGTGCGGGACGTGGTGGAGCGGGTGACGCCGAGCGTGCTGTCCGCGCGGGCGGCGGGCATCGAGGACCCGGACGCCATCGTGGACGAGCACATCCGCCAGACCGTGGACCTGCTGCTGGAGCGCTCCCAGCTGCTGGCCTCGCGCCTGGCCGAGGGGCGGCTCGCGGTGGTGGGACTGTCGTACCGGCTGCACGACGGCCAGGCCCGTACGGTCGCCTCCCGCGGCGTCAGCTGACGGCGGCGCGCACGGGAGCTGACGGGAACTGGACGTCCGATCCCCGCCAGCGCCGGTGCGCGGGCGGGGGCAGAGTCGGTGGCCTACGGCGGATCACCCCCGGTCCGCCCGTTTCCCCGATCCGAGGAACGGCTCTTCCCGTGCACAAGGTCACCGATCTCAAGGTCCTGTACTTCGGCACCCCGGTGGTGCTGATCGGCTCGCGCAACGAGGACGGCAGCGCCAACCTGGCGCCGATGTCCTCGGCCTGGTGGCTGGGCCAGTCGTGCGTGCTGGGCCTGGGCAACATCTCCCAGACCTCCGCCAACCTGCGGCGCGAGGGCGAGTGCGTGCTCAACCTGCCCTCCGCGGCGCAGGTCGATGCCGTCGACGCCCTCGCGTTGCTGACCGCCAGCCCGCACATCGCCGAGTACCGGCGTGAGCAGGGCTACCGCCACGAGCGGGACAAGTTCGGCGCCGCAGGGCTGACCGAGCTGCCCGGCGAGCTGGTGCGGGCGCCGCGGGCCGCCGAGTGCCCGGTCCAGCTGGAGTGCCGGGTGGAGGCGGCCACCCCGCTGGCGGGCAACGAGGGGTGCACCGCGTTCGAGGTCACCGTGGTGCGCGCCCACGTGGACGAGCGGCTGATCATGCCGGGCAGCGACCACTACGTGGACCCGGTCGGCTGGGACCCGCTGATCATGAAGTTCTGCGAGTTCTTCGGCGAGGGCCGGCGCCTGACCCCCTCCCGCCTGGCCGAGGGCTGGCGCATGCCGGGCAGGCTGCCGGCCACCGTGTGACGGCCGCCGTGTGACGGCCGGAGCCCGCTGCCGCGCTCACGGCGCGATGGTCGCCCCGCAGGAGTCGCACACCCGGGTCGCGGGAAGCTCCAGGAAGCAGGTCGGGCAGATCGCCGGCGGGCGCGGCGCGGGCGCGGCGGCGGCGGTGGCGGTGGCGGTGGTGGTGGGGCGGGCGGCCTTGCGGGTCACCGCGGACTTCAGCCGCGGGGCCAGTGCCGGGATGCCGCCGTCGGCGGGCAGGTCGGCGCCGAAGTGGCGGTAGCAGGCCAGCCGGGCGGCGGCGGCGTGCTGCTCGCGGTCCATCTCGTCCACGATCGGCGGCTGCCCGGCCACGGCCAGCACGTCCTGGTAGCCCGCCCCGACCATGCCGTCGGTGGCGTGCACCACCAGGGCGGTCAGCGGCGGGTCGCCGCGCCGGTGGGCCTCGCGCACCACCAGGGCCAGCACCTTGCCGATCCAGTGCCGCTGGTTGATGCTGGTGCGCACCCCGGAGGCCTGCTGGACGGCCTCGGCCAGCTCGGCGTAGGTGATCACCGCGTGGTAGCGGCGTGCCACGTCCACCAGGGCCGGGTAGGCCGCTCTGGTCCACACGATGTGCGCCTGGCTGACGGCGACGGCCGAGCCGTCCGAGTCCCGCCAGTAGCCGCGCTGCTGCTGCGTCATCCGTCCGCCCCTGTTCCGTTCTGCCTGTCGGCCCCCGCCGGGAGCGAGGCTACCTGGCGCGGGTGTCCGTCTTCCTGTCGGGGCGGGCAGGCGGGCTTGACTTCAAGTGCTGTTGAAGTCGTCCAATGGGTGCCGACCGCAGCCGTACGGGCTTCCGCGGTCGATGCCCCGCCCGTACGGGAACGGACCGGGGCCGGGGCTGCCTCCTTTCGATCGTGCCGCTGGCGGCCCCGGCCCCTGTTCACCAGAGCCCCGGGACGAGGCGTTTGCGGCCGCGCGCGTAGCTGCGGTAGCGCTCGCCGAGCGTGTGCAGCAGGGCCTGCTCCTCCACCCGGATGCGGTGCACCAGGCCGGCGGTGAAGGCGGCGGTCAGGGCGAGCGGGGAGAGCCAGTTGCCGATCACCAGGCCCAGAGCGACGACGGCCAGCAGCAGCGCGGTGTAGCCGGGGTGGCGCACGTAGCGGTAGGGGCCGGTGTCGATCACCGGCTGGTCGGGGCTGGTGCGCACGGTGAAGGTGAAGTACCGGCCCAGCGCGTGGAAGGACCACCCGCGCAGTGCCAGGGCGCACCACCACAGCGCCAGTCCCGCCCAGGCCCAGCCGCGCCCGGTCCCGGCCCCCGGCACCCCGAGTGCCAGCGCGTACGCCGCGGCGAACCCGGCCAGTGCCGCCGCCCGCAGCACCCCGGTGCCGCCGTGCGCGGCCGCCGGCGCCTCCGGCCGCCGTCGGCGCCCCTGCCGCGCCTCGGCGACCAGCCACACCAGCGCGGTCGCCGCCACCAGGGCGCGGAACTGCGCACTCGGCTGGTACTGCACACCTCCACGGTACGGGCCGGCGCGCGGCGTCGTTCGCTGCCCGGCCGGCCCCCGCCGTGCACCGTTACGACTGCGGCCGGGCGCGCTCGGCGAGGGTGTGGGCGACGAGGGCGTTGGCGTGGCCGTGGCCGAGGCCGTGGTCGGCCTTGAGCCAGGCGACGAGTTCCATGTGCCTGGTGAGCGGGGAGGTGCGGATCAGGTCCTTCCATTCCTCGATCGGGCGGCCGTACTTCTTCTCGATGGAGGGGAAGTACGAGGCGGGGCCCTTCACAGTTGCCGTGGTCATGTCCGGTGTCCTCCCAAGTGCGGGCAAAACAAAAAAGCGGTGCGGTCACGGGTTATGACCGTGACCGCACCGCGCACTCATCGCCTGGAAGGGGTGAGCTACATCACAGCGCTCCGGCGCCGTCCCCGGGCCGCGCGGCGGCCGGCCGGCGGGGTGGGGTCGGCGTTCCAGGCGGCGACGGGGTTGCCGAGCCAGCGGGTGGCGCCGGGGACGTTCTCGCCGCGCATGACCAGGGAGGCGGGGCCGACCGTGGTGTTGTCGCCGAGGGAGGAGTTGAGCAGCACGATCGAGTGCGGCCCGGTGGTGGAGCCGGTGCCCAGGTGGACGGGGCCCAGGCGCATCACCCGGTCGTGGAACAGGTGGGTCTGCAGCACGGTGCCGCGGTTGACGCTGGCGCCCGCCCCGACGGTGACCAGGTCGCTCTCGGGCAGCCAGTGGGTCTCGCACCACGCGCCGCGCCCGATCCTGGCGCCGAGGCTGCGCAGCCACAGGTTCAGGTACGGGGTGCCGGTCATGGCGCCGCCGCCGAAGGGCATGGCGAGTTCCTCGACGAAGGTGTCGTAGAGCTCGTTGCGCCAGACGAAGGAGGACCACAGCGGGTGCTCGGCGACCCGGAAGCGTCCGACCAGCAGCCACTTGGCGACGGTGGTGATGGTGCAGGCGGCGATGGCGGCGGCGACCTGCACCAGGCCGGCCGTCGCCAGGGCGACGCCGAGCCCGTAGTCGTCGCGGATCGCCTGCAGGGCGGCGAAGACCAGGTCGGCGAGCAGGGCGGCGATGACGACCGGGACGAGCCGGCAGACCTCGACGCCGGCGCGCGCCCACATCAGGCGCTTGGGCGGGTCGTAGGTGCGGCCCTCGACGCCGGCCTCGGCCACGCGGGGCAGGGCGAAGGCGGGCCGGCCCAGCCACGAGGAGCCCTCGGGGGCGTGGGCGGGGGTGTCGGAGAGCACGCCGACCAGGGAGTTGTCGGGCAGCGAGCGGCCGGGGCCGACGATGCCGGAGTTGCCGACGAAGGAGCGTCGTCCGACGTGGGCGCGGCCCAGGTGCAGCCAGCCGCCGCGCAGCTCGTAGGGGGCGACGAGGGTGTCGTCGGCGAGGAAGGCGCCGTCGTCGACCCGCATCAGGCCGGGCAGGGCGAGCACGGTGGAGGCCTCCACCCGGTGGCCGATCCTGGCGCCGAGCAGGCGCAGCCACACCGGGGTGAAGAGGCTGGCGTAGAAGGGGAACAGGGTGCGCCGGGCGCTGTCGCTCAGGCCGGAGACGGCCCAGGCGCAGAACGCGACGCGGCCGGTGGCCGGGTGGAAGCCGGGGCGCAGTGGCAGTGAGAACAGGCGGATCAGCAGGGCTATCAGCGTGGCGTGGCACACGACGGTCAGCACGGCCAGTGGCACGGTCAGCGGTAGCAGCTGGAGCAGGGCTGCGCTGAGGGTGCGGTCGTTGTCGACCATCGGGTAGACGAGGAACAGCGCGGGCAGGGCGGAGATGACGGGGACGAGGCCGAAGAGCACGAAGCTGAGGCCGTAGGCGGCGTTCCAGATCCGCGAGGGGCGGGCCGGGCCGGCGGGCCACGGGGTGCGGGCCTCGGTGGAGGGGCGGGCCGGGGAGCCGTGCCAGCGCTCGCCGGGCGGGACGGTGCCGGTGACGCAGGTGCCGGGGGCGATCTCGGCGCCGGCGCCGATGCGGGCGCCGGGCATCAGGGTGGCGCGGTGGCCGATGCTGGCGCCTTCGCCGACGTCGATGCGGCCGAGTTGGAGGGTGTCGCCGTCGAGCCACCAGCCGGCGATGTCGACCTCGGGTTCGAGGGAGGCGCCGGCGCCGATCCGGGCCAGTCCGGTGACCGGGGGTGCGGTGTGCAGCTGGACGCCGCGGCCGACGCGGCAGCCGAGCATCCGGGCGTAGCGCGGGGCCCAGGGGGTGCCGGACAGGGAGCCGGTGCCGAACATGGCGGTGTAGCGTTCGGCGGCCCACAGTCGCAGGTGGACGTGGCCGCCGCGGGGGTGGCTGCCGGGGCGGATGCCGGCGGTGATCAGGCGGGCGCCGGCGGCGGCGAGCAGGGTGCGGCCGGGGGCGCTGTAGAAGAGGGCCGCGCCTGCGGCGACGGGCCACCAGGAGCTGTGGGGGGCCCATGGGAGGTGGTTGCCCAGCAGGTTGTCGACGGCGATCAGGACGATCATCCAGCGCAGTCCGGCGAGGGCGAACAGGGCGAGCAGCATGAGGGTCTGCCACAGTGCGGCGCTGCGCGGGGTGGGGCGCACCGGTCGGACGGGCTGGGCGGTCGCGGCGGCTTCCGGCCCTGCCGCGGCCGCGGCCCGGGGGGCCGGGGCGAGGGAGTCGAGGTAGCCGGCGAGGTCGCCGAGCACCGGGTGGGCGTACAGGTCGGCGACGGAGACGCCGCTGTGGCGGGTGCGCAGTTCGGAGACCAGGCGGGCGGCGGTGAGGCTGGAGCCGCCGAGGGCGAAGAAGTCGTCCCTGCTGCCGGGGGCCATGCCGAGCAGGCGCTCCCACTGGCCGGCGAGCCAGCCGGCGGTGCCGTCCAGTTCCTCGGCGGGGCCGTCGGCGGTGGAGCCGGTGGTGGCCAGTGGCCAGGGCAGGGCGTTGCGGTCGACCTTGCCGGAGGTCTTGGTGGGCAGGGAGTCGACGAGGGCGAGGACGGGCACCAGGGGTGCGGGCAGGCGTTCCAGCAGTTGCTGGCGGGCGGTGGCGAGGTCGGGGCTGGTGCCGGGCTGGGCGACCAGGTAGCCGACCAGCAGGTCGGCGCCGGCGGGGGTCTTGCGCACGGCGGCGGCGGCGGCCCGGATGCCGGGCAGGGCCTGGAGGGCGGCGTCGATCTCGCCGAGTTCAATGCGGCGCCCGCCGAGTTTGATCTGGTCGTCGGCGCGGCCGAGGAAGATCAGGCCCTCGGGGTCGTTGCGGACCAGGTCGCCGCTGCGGTAGACGCGCGGGGAGGCGATCGCGGGGTGGGGGCTGTACTTCTCGGCGTCCTTGGCGGGGTCGAGGTAGCGGGCGGTGCCGATGCCGCTGATCAGCAGTTCGCCGCTCTCGTACCAGGGCACGGGGTTGCCGGCCTGGTCGACGACGGCGATCTCCCAGCCGTCCAGCGGGGCGCCGATGCGCACGGGCTGGCCGGGCAGCATCCGGGCGGCGGTGGCCACCACGGTGGTCTCGGTGGGGCCGTAGGTGTTCCAGAACTCGCGGCCGGGCACGGCCAGGCGTTCGACCAGTTCGGCCGGGCAGGCCTCGCCGCCGACGATGATCAGGCGCACCTGGTCCAGGCACTCCTGCGGCCACAGGGCGAGCAGGGTGGGGACGGTGGAGATCGCGGTGATGCGGCGCTCGACCAGCCAGGGGCCGAGGTCGGTGCCGGCCTTGACCAGGGAGCGGGGGGCGGGGACGAGGCAGGCGCCGTGGCGCCAGGCCAGCCACATCTCCTCGCAGGAGGCGTCGAAGGCCACCGACAGGCCCGCCAGGACGCGGTCGCCGGGGCCCAGCGGCTGCGAGCGCAGGAAGATGCGGGCCTCGGCGTCCACGAACGCGGCGGCGCTGCGGTGGGTGACGGCCACGCCCTTGGGGCGGCCGGTGGTGCCGGAGGTGAAGATGACCCACGCGTCGTCGGCCGGGTTGGGCCAGACGGGGCGGCCCGAGGGGCGGGCGACGGGGCCGGCGAAGAGCCGGCGCTCGGCGCCGAGGACGGCGCAGACCTGGGCGTCCTGCCAGATCATCTCGGCGCGCTCGTCGGGGTCGTCGGCGTCCACCGGCACGTAGGCGGCGCCGCAGCGCAGTACGGCCAGGATGGAGACGTACAGGTCGGCGGTGCCGGAGGGGATGCGTACGCCCACCCGGTCGCCGGTGCCGATGCCGTGGCCGGCCAGGACGCCGGCGAGGGCGTCGACCTCCTGCATCAGGGTGCGGTAGTCCAGGACGGCGTCACCGGTGTCGAGCGCGGGAGCGTGCGGGTGGGCGTCGGCCGTGGCGGCGATGACGTCGAGCAGGCTTCGTGGGTAGGCGGGCTGGGCCACCGGCCAGCCCGCGGCCAGCCCCGGGTGGGGGCGGTGCAGCGTGCCTGGGCCGGCCGTGTCGTGGCGTGCGTCCATGGGGGTGGGTTCCTCGGCTCCGTTTTCCTAGGGGGCGCGTATCGCTTGCTACGGGCGGTGACGGGGTTGTCACCTGGTGGGACGCGCCCACTCACCATGACTCCGCTGGGAGTCGGCTGGATGCAGCGAAGGTGCGGTCAAAGAGAATTCTCATCATCGATGCCGTATCGGCCGACAGCTATGTGATTCGAATGTCGTTTCGGTGGTTTTCGAGCATTTTCGCTGGCGAAGGCTAATCGGGGCAAACCTGAGGGGCGTGACGGCAGAGGGAAGAGTGATGAACACCATGGCGTCCGGAACGGTACCGGTAGTGAGGGGTCGGCTACCGAATCGGGGGGTTTTGGTCGGATCATCAACCCGTTCACGTCAGTCGCACGTTTGTGTGAGACTCTGCCGCCGTCGTTTTCCGTGCGGATTTTTCCTGTGAATACGGTGTGGACCGGAGCGAGCGGTGGCGGACGCGATGACGGGAAACCACCCGGCGAACCGACCGGTCATCCGACCGGTCATCCGGCCGGTGAGCCGGCCGGCGCAACGCCCGGTGAGTCACTCGTCTGGTACGCGGCGTACGGATCCAACCTGCACGCCGCACGCTTCGCCTGCTACCTGTACGGGGGCCGTCCGGACGGCGCAGCCCGCACCTGCCCCGGCTGCCGCGACCACCGCCCCCCGCGGCGGGAGACCGTGCTGACCCTGCCCGGCACCCTCTACTTCGCCGGGCGATCGCCGGCCTGGGGCGGCGCGATCGCCTTCTACGACCCGGCCTCACCCGGACGGGTGCCCTGCCGCGCCTACCTGGTCACCCCCGGCCAGTTCGGCGACGTCGCCGCCCAGGAGATGTACCGCCGCCCCGACGCCGACCTCGACCTCACCCGGGTGCTGGCCACCGGGCGCGACCGGCTCGGCCCCGGCCGCTACGAGACCCTGCTGCGGGTGGGAGCACTCGGGGGGCGCCCGGTGCTCACCTTCACCTGCGCCACCGGCCTGGCCGGCGCCGACCTCGCCACCCCCACCCCCGCCTACCTGCGCACCCTGGCCGCGGGCCTGGCCGAGTCCCACCGCTGGGGCCCCTGGCGCGCCGCCGGCTACCTCGCCACCCGCCCCGGCGCGGCCGGGCACTGGCGGGTGGGGGCGGTGGCGGCACTGCTCGACTGAACGGGGGGCGGCGGGGGGCGGTCACCGCGCGCCGCAGGGGCTACGCGCCGACCCCGGCCGGGCGGCAGTCGCCGCCGGCGGAGGGGCACAGCCTGGCGCGGGGCGAGCGGGGCGAGCCGGGTGGCGAGAGCGGGCCGGGGCAGGCGTACTGGACGAAGGTGGCCTTGCGGCCGCCGCCGAAGTCCGCCACCCACTGGTGCGGCGGCCCGTAGAGGTGGTCGCCGTCGTCCTTGATCACCACCGTCCCCGCGTCGCCGGGGAAGACGGTGAAGAAGGACTCACCCATCCAGGCCGACCACCCGCGGCTGAGGCCGTCGAGCCGGCCGGAGGAGACGGTCACCCCGCCGCCGCTCGCGCCGTGGCTGATCCCGGCCACGCACACCCGCAGGCCGTCCCCCAGCCACACCACGGCCGCGCGGGCGTGCCCCCAGTCGTCGCCGTCGAGCACGATCATGTCGGCGCGGGTCGGGACCGGGCAACTGTCCTGGTAGGCGCCGGGCTTGGACAGCTCATCCACGATCCACTGCGCCGACTCCGGGGCGGGATCCGACAGCACCGCCCCGTTCACCGTCGACACCGGCCGCGGCCAACCCCCGGTCGGCGCCGCGTCCGTACCGCCGCCGCCGCCCGGCGCCGTGCAGGCCGCCCGCCCCCAGCAGTACCGCCGCCGCCGCGCCCGCCCGCCATCCCGTACGGCCCATCACGCCTCCCCGTGCCCATGTTCCCCCCGCATGATGCCCACCGGGGCGGGCTGGGAGTGCAACCGCCTTGTACCGAAAGGGTGTTGGGATCTGATCGGCCGATCGCCGTACCCGGCCGGTCAGTTGAGGTAGGACTCCGGCCCCAGACGCCCCCACAGCACGAACGCGGCCAGCAGGATGTAGAGCGCGTCCACCGCCACCAGCCCGTACTCCCGGCGCCGGATGCGCACCGCCGCCGCCCCGGCCATCAGCAGCACCAGCCCGAGCGCGGCCAGCGGCACGAACAGCCGCGCGATGCCGAACACGGCGGGCAGGACGAGTCCGACGGCGGCCAGTACCTCGACGGCGCCGATCGCCTTCACCCCGCCGGCGCTGAAGTCCTCGACCCAGCGCCCGCTGCGCCCGGCGGCGGCGATCCTCTCCTTCGGCACGATCACCTTGAAGGCGCCGCCGAGCAGGTAGGCGGCGGCCAGCAGGGCGGTGACGATCCACAGTGCGAGGTTCACGACATTTCTCCTTACGGGCGGGGGCCGGGTTCAAAGCGCCGGGTTCAAAGGGCCGGGTTCAAAGGGCGGCGTGCTGTCCGGGCCGGTAGCCGCCGGCCGGCCGGCGGGTGAGGACGTTGCCCCGGTTGAAGGCGTTGATCACCGCGATCAGGCCCACCAGGGCGGCGAGTTGCTCCTCGTCGTAGTGCGCGGCGGCCCTCTCCCACGCCTCGTCGCTCACCCCGCCCGCCGCGTCCGCGAGCCGGGTGCCCTCCTCGGCCAGTGCGAGGGCGGCCCGCTCGGCGTCGGTGAAGACGGTGGCCTCGCGCCACACCGCGACCAGGTTCAGCCGGGTCGCCTCCTCGCCCGCGTGCACGGCGTCCTTGAAGTGCATGTCGACGCAGAACCCGCAGCCGTTGATCTGGCTGGCCCGCAGCTTGACCAGCTCCTGGACGGGCACGGGCAGGGTCGACTCCAGCAGGAGACGGTTGGCGGCGATCAGGTGCTTGAAGACCTTGCCCATGACCGGGCTGGCGAAGGGGTTCAGGCGGGCTTCCATCGTGTTCTCCTCGGTACCTTGTCCGCTGTGCCCTCTGGGACAGGGCAGCCCGGCCGCCTGTGACAGGCGCCGGTGTGAGGCGCGCCACCTTCGGGGGTGGCGCTGGAAGGGACGGGGTTGCATGGCGGTATCGACGGATGTGGCGGACGTGACGGACGCGGCCGGGTACCGGCCGCTGCTGTTCTCCATCGCCTACGGCATGACGGGTTCGGTCGGCGACGCCGAGGACCTCGTCCAGGACACCTTCCTCAACCTGACCCGCGCCGAGCAGGCGGGCACCACCGTCACCAACCTGAAGGCGTACCTGACCACTTCGGTCACCCGGCTCGGCATCAACCACCTCGGCTCGGCGCGGGTGCGGCGCGAGACCTACGTCGGCGAGTGGCTGCCCGAGCCCGTCGTCGCCTTCGCCGACCGCCCCGGCGACGCCCCGGCCGAACACGCCGAGCTCGCCGACTCGCTGTCGATGGCGTTCCTGGTGATGCTGGAGGCCCTCTCCCCCGTGGAGCGGGCGGTGTTCCTGCTGCGCGAGGCCTTCGGCTACGGCTACCCGGAGGTCGCGGAGCTGACCGGCAAGTCCGAGGCGAACTGCCGTCAGATCCTCACCCGGGCCCGCAAGCACCTCGCCGCGGGCGCGGGCGCCGGTGCGGACGTCCCGCCGCCGCTGTCGGCCCGGCGGGCGGAGGGCGACGAACTGGCCCGCCGCTTCTTCGCGGTGGCCGCCGGCGGGGACCTGGAGGAGCTGCTCGGCATGCTCGCCCCCGAGGTCGTCCTGCACGGCGACGGCGGCGGCAAGGCCCGGGCGATCGGCCGTTCGGTCTCCGACCCCCTGCAGGTCGCCAAGCTGCTCGTCAGCGCCATGCGCCGGATCGCCGAGCTCGGCGCGAGCCTGGTGCCCGCCCGGGTCAACGGCCGCCCGGGCATGGTGGCGTACGACGGCGAGGGGCGGGTGCTCAACGTGCTCGCACTCGACGTCACCGAGGACGGCACGGTGCGGGAGATCCACGCCGTGGCCAACCCGGACAAGCTCGGCCACCTGGGCGAGGTGTCCGACCTCGGCCTGCGCAGGCCCCGGGAACGCCGGATGCGGTAGGCGGATCCACGGCCCTGGACCGACCTCCCCCCCCGCCCTCCGGCCCGGAGGGCGGGCGCGGGGCGTGGTCCCCTAGACTCCCCGTCTTGATCAACCGTACGTCGAACGGGGACAGCATGAGCATCCGTCATCTCAACGCCGCCGCACGCGTCATAGGGCGCCGCAACGCGCTGCGCTACCTGGCGATCGGCGCCGGTTCGGCGCTGGTCGCCGCCTGCTCCAGCAGCGGCAGCGCGACCAGCGGTGACAGCGGCCAGGCCGCTCCCCCGGCCACCGACACCGGCACCGCCCCCGCCACCACGGCCGCCCCCGCCCCCGCCCCCGCGCCCACCGACGCCGCGAAGCCCACCATCGCCGACCGCGCCTTCGACGCCTTCGTGCGCGGCAGTTGGAACCTGAAGACCACCAGCTCCCGCGGCAAGGATCTGCTCGGCAAGGTCACCGTCCAGACCGACGGCGGCGGCAACGGCGGCTGGACGATCACCTGGGAGGGCCTGAGCGGCAAGGCCGGCACCTGGCACGGCTCCTTCCTGCTGCGCGGCGGCCACCTGTCGCTGGACATCGTCGACGGCCCCGGCACGGTGTCCGGCGAACACGCTCCCGAGGCCCTCAACGTCCCGGCCACGGTGGGCGCCGGCGTCCAGCTCACCCTGCCCTGGCAGCCGCCCGGCTCCGCCGACAGCAGCCGCGAGAACCTGGCGGTCATGTACGACGGCACGACGCTGACCATCGTCCACACCGCCGGCAGCAGCAAAACGACCCACACCTGCACCCGCGTCTGACGCGCCGCAGCGCCGCCCGCGTCACCCGACGGCGCGGGCGGCGCTGCCCAGGGCCTCCAGGTTCCAGGTGATGACCCTGCGGGGATGCACGCGGATGATGTCCTTGCTGAACCGCTCGGGCGCCACCGGCGGAACGTCGACGCTCAGCACCTCGGCCCGGCCCCTGATCTCGACGCCGCGTCCCCATCCGGCCGCGACGGGGTCGTCGGCCGGGGCCATGTCGTCCACCAGCACGCAGACGTCGGGACGGGCCTGGGCGTTGCGGTACTTCTGGCTGCGGGCCATGGCAGGGCCGCCGATGTCGATGGTGCCGTCGTCGTTGAGCCGGAAGCCCACCGGGCGCACCTGCGGGCGGCCGTCGGGGCCGGTGGTGGCCAGCCGGGCCAATGGCCGGGCGGCGAGGTACTGGCGTTCTGTCTCGGTGAAGATCACGCGGCCGACAGTAAAAGCTCAAGTGCGGTCGAGGTCAAGGCTGCTGAGGCTATGTCGAAAAACAGTAGCCATGGACATAGTAGCGATGTACAGTATCGCCCCATGAGTTCAGCAGCCGAGGGCGCCACGGCGGGATTCCTGGTCTGGCGCTTGTCCATGAAATGGCGGGTGGCCGTCGACCGGGCGGTCGCGCCGCTGGGCCTGACCCACGCCCAGTACGCGCTGATGGCCTCGCTGTACGGCATGGCGCGCTCCGGGCAGCGGCCCAGTCAGCGCCAACTCGCCGACCACACCGGCCTCGAAGCCCTCTACGTCTCCAAGCTCTCCCGCACCCTGGAGGCCGCCGGGCTCGTCGCCCGCACCCGGAACCCGGACGATCCGCGCGCCATGCAGCTGTCGCTCACCGGGCAGGGGCGCGAGGTCACCCGCCGGGCGATCACGGTCGTCCAGGGCCTGCTGGACCAGCTGCTGGAACCTCTCGGCGGCCAGGACGGCCCGCGCGCAAGGGAGTTCACCCGCCAGCTGGCCACCCTGCTCGACCCACCCCTCGATCCACACCCCGAGAACGACGAGGAGCGACAACCATGACCACCACCGCCTCCCCCGCGCTCAACCCCCGCACCATCGCCCTGGCCCACTACGCCGGGCGCGCCCTCCTGGAGGGCGTCCTGGCCCGCCACGGCGCCACGTTCGAACAGAGCGTCACGCTGCGCGCCGTCACCGCCGCGGGCGGCTCCGTCGGCCGCGGCGAGCTGGTCGCCGAGGTCACCGGATCGCTGAAGGCCGACGAGGCGGCGGTGCACGCCGTCATCGAGCAGCTGACGGCCGCGCGGCTGCTGCAGGCGCAGGGCGATCTCATCGAACTCACCGATGCCGGGATCGAGTTGTTCGAGAGCACCACGGCCGAGACCGCCGGGATATCCGCCCGCGTGTACGACGGCATCCCGGCCGAGGACCTCGCCGTCGCCGGCCGGGTGCTGACCCTGATCACCGGGCGGGCGAACGCCGAACTGGGCCGGCAACAGGCGCAGTAGGAGCCGGAGCCGGCGGGACGGCGTCGTCGGGCAGGCCGTCCAGGAGCATCGCGACGGCCGCCACCGCGCCGTCCGCCACCCGCACCCGGTCGTCGGCGAAGGTCACCGCGAAGCGACCGCCGCCCAGCGGCCTGGTCCTCGGCAGGTCGTGACAGATCGGCGGCTCGGCCCGGCGGCTGAGGGTGAGCCAGTACATCGCCTTCCCCATGAGCGCGGCGAGGCCGAGACCATCGCCGCCCGGTGGCGGATGCTGCCTGCGGGCGGGGCCCCGGAGCCGCGGCTGGGCGTAGGCGGCCTCGACGAGGTCCCGGAAGTCGGAGTCCTGGCCTCGGCCAGCTCCCAGGTCCGCAGGCAGGGCCAGCGCGCGGTGAGTTCGCGCACCCCGGCGCCCGCCCGGACCCAGGCGTGCACCGCGCCGGCGACCACGGCGAGGTCCTGCGCACGGCCGCTGGCCATGTGGATTCCGTTGGCCCAGCAGTCGACCGCGAACTGGCGCTCACCGCCGCCCAGCATCACGACGGTCGCCTCACGGCCACCGGCTTGCGCCTTCGCGGCCACCAGGGGCCAACAGCCCGAGGACATCAACTCGACCGCGAGCTCGTGGCCCGCGCAATCGGCCGCCGCCTGCAGGGCGCCCCGCACCGAACCGGCCTCCGCCACCTCGGGGTAAAGCGTCGCGTACTCGTGCAGGGGGTCGGCGTCGCCGCTCGGCGCTGCGCCGGGGAGCTGTTCGGACATGCGGTCGAGTGTGGCAGAACGGCCCGCGTGGCGGCCGACTCTGCTCCCCTCAACAGGGCTCCACGGGCAGGCATTCGGCGAGCAGGGCGAGGATGTCGCGCCAGGCCCGCCGGGCGTGCTGCGGGTGGTGGGCGACGCCGGGGACGACGGGCTGGTCGACGGGCGGGTGGTGGAAGGCGTGCTGGGCCCCGCCGTAGACGGTCAGGCGCCAGTCGACGCCGGCGGCCTGCATCTCGGCGGCGAAGGCGTCCCGCTGCGCGGCAGGCATGATCGGGTCCTCCGATCCGACGCCGGCCCACACGGGACAGCGGATGTTCGCCGCTTCACCGGGACGGCCGGCGGTCAGGGCGTTGACGGTGCCGATCGCCTTCAAGTCGGCGCCGTCGCGCCCGAGTTCGAGGACAATGGCGCCGCCGGTGCCGTAGCCGATGGCCGCGATGCGCTCGGGGTCGGTGCGCGGCTGGGCGCGCAGTACGCCGAGTGCCGCGTGGCCGATGCCGCGCAGCCGCTCGGGGTCGGCGAGCAGCGGCAGGCAGCGGGCCAGCATCTCCTGGAGGTCGGTGTACCAGCGCCCGCCGTGGATGTCGAAGGCCAGTGCGACGTAGCCGAGTTCGGCGAGGGCGTCGGCCCGGCGGCGCTGGAAGTCGTTGAGGCCGGTACCCTCGGGCCCGATCAGGACGGCGGGCCGGCGGTCGGTGCCGGCGGGCAGGGCGAGGTGTCCGACCATGGTGAGGCCGTCGGCGGGGTATTCGACCGTGCGTGTGGTGACGGTTGCCATGGGCTCGGACTGTAGTGGCACCCGGGCCCGGTGGGGGCCGGTCTTCGCCGTCGGCAGAGCGGCGCCGCAGGCCCGGCTGCCGGCTCAGAAGACGAAGTAGCTGGCCCCGAAGGTGGTGGCGGCCTGGCCGGGGTTCACCTCCGCGGTCACCGGGCCCTGGCAGTTCGCCGCGGCGTGCACCAGGACCATCGTGTTGGTGTGGTTCTGGATGGAGACCGGCGAGGAGGTCGGGTGGCAGCCCCGCTGCGGGTTCTCATGGGGGACGCCGTTCACCACCAGCAGCCCGGTCGCCGCCTCGGCGGGCACGGCGAGCGCGAACGTCCCGGCGGCGGCCAGCATGACGGCCCCGATGATCTGACGGCGCATCGGAACTCCTCCCTCTTCGGGGGCGGCACCGCGACGGGGGCGGCGGTGCCTCTGCGCAGGATCGTGTCGGCGCCGGGGCGGATACCGCAATCCCCCGAACTGGCGACGGCAGTCGGACAGTTGAGCGCCGTCCGTCGGGCATGGATATCCGGTGGCTGTGCGACCGTGGCCCCGGATACGTTCGCTCGCATGGCTGACGAGTGCTTCGGGCATCCACGGCTCGCCGCGGTCTACGACCCGCTCGACCCCGACCGCGGCGATCTGGACGCCTACCTGCGGCTGGCCGAGGGGTTCGGGGCGCGCCGGGTACTGGACATCGGCTGCGGCACCGGGGTGTTCGCGCTGCTGCTGGCCGGGCGCGGGATCGAGGTGGTCGGGGTGGATCCGGCCGCGGCGTCGATCGAGGTCGCCCGCGCCAAGCCGGGCGGTGAGCGGGTGCGCTGGATCTGCGGCGACGCGACGGGCCTGCCGCCGCTGCGGGTGGACCTGGCGACGATGACGGCGAACGTCGCCCAGGCGATCGCCGATCCGCACACCTGGCGGCGAACGCTGCGGGCCGCCCGCGAGGCGCTGCGGCCCGGCGGGCACCTGGTGTTCGAGACCCGCGAGCTTCCGCTGGACGTACGTGTTCGGCGCGGACGGGCAGGTGCTGACCTCCGATTCGACGCTGCGCTTCCGGGGACGGGAGGAGGTCGAGGAGGATCTGGCCGCCGCGGGCTTCGCGGTGGAGGAGGTACGCGGCACGCCCGACCGGCCGGGGCGGGAGCTGGTGTTCCTGGCGCGTCGCCCGTGACGAGCGCGGCCGGGTGGCGGTGTCCGGGATAGCGTGCCTCGCATGACCTCCTCTGCCGCGGACCCCGCGGAACCCGCCGATCCCGCCGATCCCGCCGATCCCGACGTCGCCCTCGTGCTCGCCGCGTACGCCGCGTACGCCCGGGGTGACATCGACGCCGCCGTCGCCGACCTCGACCCCGAGGTGGAGTGGGTGGAACCCGAGGAGTTCCCCAACGGGGGTGCGCGCCGGGGCCGGGACGCCGTGCACGCGTACCTGAGTGCCTCGTTCGCGATGTGGCGCGAGCTGCACTCGGAGCCGGTGGCGCACCGGCGGGGTGAGGAGGTCGTCGTCGTCCACCACGCGTACGGCGTCCTCACCGACGGCAGCGCGATGGACATCAGGGTGGCGGACGTGTTCACCGTCCGTGGGGGCCGGGTCGTGCGCATGCACGCCCACGCCGATCCGGCCGAGGTGCTGTAGGACCCGCGCGCACCCGCCTCGGGGGTGATCTTGGTCGGGTGTCGGCGCGGCGCCCGGCCGGGTGGGGCGGGCCTTCCGGTATGCATGTGCGGGGCCGGGATTCGTGGGCGAAGAATGCTCCGCTGGCCGTCAACTGCGCACCGAACGATAGGATTTGCATACCATGAAGCTGGTCCGACGCGCTGCCGCCGCCGGTTGCACCCTCGCCCTCGCCCTCGGCGGTGTCGTCGCCCTCGCCCCGGCCGCGAGCGCCACCCCGCAGGGGTGCTTCTACTACATCCTAGAGAAGGCCCCGAACGTCGACCAGCAGATCGCACAGGACGCCTGCGAGGTCGGCGCCGCTGGCGGCAAGGAGGCGTTCCAGGCCTGTTACCGGATCCTGCGCGACGACTACGTCCCCGCCGTCATCGCGGCCGAGGGCTGCCGCAAGGCCCCCATGGAGTAGTCCGCCCCGGGGGCGGGCCCGCAGCGTGGGAAGTCGGCCGGGCCGACTTCCCACGCTGTCGTATCCCCGGGAAACGGCGGTTCGTTTCCTGACTCCGTGTCGATCGTTGAGCGTTGCACCAACGGATCACGCGGAGCCTCAACGGAAAGCCATCCCATGCCCGTTCGTTTCCGGCGCGCGGCGACAACGTTCGCCCTCGCCGCCGTGCTCCTGCTCCCGGCCACCGCCCGCGCGACGGCGCAGCCGGCGGCGAAGACGTACACGCTGCGCAACGCCCGTACCGGCACCTGCCTGCACCACACCTTCGGCACCACCCAGGTACGGCTGGAGCCGTGCGAGGCGGTGCCCGAGCAGCGGTGGGAGCTGCGGCCGGAGGGCGCGTGGATCAACGTCGCGGCGTTCGACCCGGAGAAGAACACCCGCGGCTGCGTGGCCATCGGCGACAGCTGGATCGTCAACTACGGGCAGTGCCGCGTCACGGAGGCCGCCTGGAACCTCGCGGGCGGCGGCCATTCCCGGTTCAGGTCCGGGTCGGATCTCAGCGACGAGGACCTCTACCTGGTCGAGACGCAGGCCGGAAACCTCGGCGCCCAGCCCGGCGGCACCACGCTCTCGGCGGACTGGTTCGTCACCGAGATTCCCTGAGCGTCCGGATTCCGGCTGGACGAATGAACTCCCTTGTCATGAAGCGCTCTTAAGAGTGAATTCCAGCATCACCGGGGCCGGGGAAGGGAAGCGACTCGATCATGGGCGCAGCGCGGCCGCGAAGCCATCGTGCCGGACGGGCCCGCGCGCATCCGCACGACCGAACCCCTCTGGAGAACACCATATGAAGATCTCCGTCCGTGGCGCCTCGCTGGCCGCCGCCGCCTCGCTGCTGGTCGTGGTGCCGCTGCTCACCGGCGCCTCGGCCCCGGCCGGCTCGGGTTCCGCCACGCCCACCACCGATGCCACCTGCGTGCTGAACGCCCACGGCGTCTTCGCCAACGCGGTCGACCCGGGCGGCACCAACCTGCCCCTGCCCAACACCCTGGCCATGACCGGCACCGTCTCGTGCGTGGACCCGGCCGGCGCGCCGCTGGCCACCGGCACGTTCGAGCGCACGGTCACGATGCCGGCCACCGAGTGCACCGGCGACGAACACGGGGACACCTCGACGACGACCGTCCACTGGGCCGACCTCACCACCTCCACCCTCCGCTTCGACAAGACCGACGTGGTGAAGGTGAACGGCACCGCCTCCCTGGTCGTCTCCGGCGCCGTCACCGCCGACAGCGCGCGCTTCGCGGGCGATGCCGTCAACGCGGTGGGCACCAGCTCCGGCGCCGGCTGCGGCACCCCGGCCGGCGAGACCACCCTCGACTCCACCCTCGTGCTGCGCCTGACCCGCTGAACCGCGCCACCGACCGGCACGGCACCCCGCACCCGAAGGAAGACCCGACATGCCACAGCCCCGAACCGCACCGCAGCCGGCCCCGGCCGGCGCCCCCGCCACCCCGAAGGCCCGCGTCTACGCGATGCTGGACACCGACGGGGACGGAGTCGCCTCCCGCCACGACTACTTCGTCCGCATCGAACGGGCCCGGCAGGCCACCGGACGCGGCCACGACGACCCTCTGGTGACCGCCGCCCTCACCACGGGAGAGCGGGCCTGGGCGGCGATGGACGCCAACGGCGACGGCGTGATGACCTACGACGAGTACGTCGCCTGGGTGGACGCCGACAAGTTCGATAACGTCTGCCGCTACGCCCTGGGCGCCCTGTTCGACCTCGCCGACGCCGACCAGGACGGTGCCCTGGACCGCTCGCAGTTCACCGCGCTGCGCCAGGCCCTGGGCAACCGGGCCGACAACGCCGATGCGGCGTTCGATGCGCTGGACGGCGACGGCGACGGGCGCGTCAGCCGCGCGGAGTACCTGGCATCGATCCGCGCGTTCGTCACGGGCGACGGCTCGCCCATGGGCGACGTCCTGTACTGATCCCTCTCCCGCGGGCTGTTTCTGGCTTGCCGTCAGGTATCCTCGCAGGCCATCGGATTCGACCGACCGTTCGACGGGCCTGCGAGGAAGTCAAGGAGACACAGCGGATGGCGAACCAGCCCCACCTGGTCCTGCTCACCGGCGCCGCCGGCCGGATCGGCACCCGCCTGCGGGAGTTGCTGCCCGCCTACGGGTACCGGCTGCGCTGCTTCGACCGCCTCCCGGTGCCCGGCGAACCCGAGGCGATCACCGCCGACCTGCGGGACGCCGAGGCGCTGGCGGGCGCGATGGACGGCGTCGACGCCGTGGTGCATCTGGCCGGGATCCCGGGTGAGGCGCCGTTCGCCGACATCCTGGCCGCCAACATCGACGGCACCTACCGGCTCTTCGACGCCGCCCGGGCGGCGGGGGTGCGGCGGATCGTCAACGCCAGCAGCAACCATGCGGTGGGCTTCACCGAGCGGCCCGCCGACGCGGGCATCGTGCCGGTGGACACCCCGCAACGGCCCGACACCTACTACGGGCTGTCCAAGTGCTTCGGCGAGAACCTGGCCTCGCTGTACGCCGACCGGCACGGGATCGAGACGGTCTCGCTGCGCATCGGCTCCTTCGCCGACGAGCCGGGCGGCATCCGGGCGCTGGGCACCTGGCTCAGCCCCGGCGACTGCGCCCGCCTCGTGCACGCAGCGCTCACCGGCCCGGTCAGCGGCCACACCATCGTCTACGGTATCTCCGCCAACACCCGGGCCTGGTGGGACCTTTCGACGGCCCGGGCGCTCGGCTACCAGCCCCGGGACGACGCCGAGGACTTCGCCGAGGAGCTGCTCGCGAAGCTGGGCGAACTGCCCGCCGACGACCCGGAGTACCGCTACCTCGGCGGCCGCTTCACCCGCTGATCAATGGGGCCGGCGGGCCGCGGGGCGCCCGGTCGGAGGGCGTGCGGCCCCGCCCGGATGCCGGGCCCCGGCCTCGGGGCGGGGGCCCGGGCCGGCACGGTGTTACAGGAACTCGACGAAGAACGGGCCGCCGTTGGTGGGGAAGCTCTTCGTCGTGTGGGGCTCCATGGAGTCGAAGAGGACGTGACACCCGGGGATCCGGTAGAGGAACGCGGGGGTGTCCGTGTCGTTGTCGATGAACGAGGCCCCGTCGAAGATCGGAAGGCAGCGGCCGTTGGGCGGGTCGAGGATCTCGCCGTTGGTCCCGTCCTGAGAGACGAAACGGAACGTCCCGGTGGCGGCGTGGGCACTGGTCGCCGTGCCGGCGAACAGCAGGAAGGCCATACCGGCGGTCATCGCCGCCCGGCCCACCCGTGTGAGTGCGCGCATCCGAAACTCCTCCTCTTCCGCCCCGGTGCCCCGATGGTCGGGGCGAAGGACCGCTGCGGTCCCGCATCATGCTTCCCGTGGGCGGGGGGAGGAGGCAGTGCCCGAACCGATGGACCCGCGAAGAACCGCCCGGACGGCTGTCCGCAGTGGGCCCCGGGCCGGCTGACGGGCGGGCGCCTTCGGCGGCTTCTCGGCGAATTTCGACGGCGGCAACAGCACGGCAAGCCCTGGCGCGTGCCGGTAGCGGGTCCCTGCGACCGACCTGAGGAGCCTGTTGCGGGAGGGTGCGCCGCGTCCCGTGCCCGCCGGACGACGGTGGCTCCTTGGGGATGGGCCCTGGGTGGCGTCCGTCCAGATCAGAACGGCGGCTGTGGTGACAACTACCGCACGCGGATGGTGACAGCCCTCGTGTTTCACTCGCCGGCGCAGGGTGAGCACCCGCGCGAGGCCTGACGGCGGGCGGATGAAGCGTCTTCTCAGTCGGGGCGCTGGCCGTGGAGGAGGATCGGCAGGGCGCGGCCGGTGAGGGCCTCGGTGACGCGGGCGGCCTGGGAGGGGGCCATGTGCGCGGGGAGTTCGCGCACGGGGACGAAGCTGGCGCCGAGCAGGCCGCTGCGCTTCTGCGAGGGGATGTTGAGGTTGACGCCGTCGCGCACGGTGCCGCCGTCGAAGACCAGGCTCAGGCGCTCCAGGTAGCGGTCGGCCGGGTTGTAGTCGACGGCCGCGATGTGGGTCAGGCGCGCGATGATGCCGGTCTGGGCGTGGAGGTGGCGGGCGGCGGCGCGGTGCGGGGCCTCGTTGGCCTTGCCCGCGCCGCCGGGCATGATCAGGCCGTCCATGTAGTCGGGGTCGACGAGCAGGACGTCGCCGCGCTGGTTGCGCACCAGGACGAGGCAGCCGAGCCGGCAGATGGGGGGCTTGGCGAGCAGGCGGGAGTCTTGCATGGGGAGTTCACTTCCTCAGGGCGCAGAAGAGCAGCAGGGCGAAGCAGGCCCACCAGAGGAGGCGGGCGAGGAGTTCAGTCATCGAAGGTGAGGCGCTCGTAGCGCAGGCCCTTGCGGAGCAGGTCGAGCGGGCGGGCGGTGAGGTGGAGCAGGTACTCGCACGTCAAGCGGCCGGTGTCCCAGTCGACTTCGAGGGCGGGGAGGTGGACGCGGCCGAGGGCGAGGACGGTGGTGAGGTCGTCCAGTACGGCGGCGGCCTGGCGGCGCTGTTCGGCGGTCGCGCGGGAGAGGGTGGAGCCCGTCACTGCTCCCCCGGGCGCTTGTGGACCTCGAACAGGCGCCAGGCCGTGAACGCCTCGTTGAAGGAGGAGAAGCCGCTGCGCTCGCCGGTGGGCCGGCAGAGCCACTCGCCGGTGGACTCGTTGCGGACCCGGTAGCACTGGGCCTCGGTGTCCCAGCGGACGCCGTAGCCGTGGAGGCGGGGGACTTGGGGATGGGTCATGGGAGTCAAACTCTCTGCGATCGGAGTTTCACGTTCTGTGCACATGGTGGCGCAGCGCGGCCTACGATCGGAAGCAGCCTGCGACTTGCCTGCGGGCTCGTCAGAAGTTGGGGACTGCCATGAACAAGAAGAAGATTGACCCCGAGTCCAGCCCCTGGGCGCCCTTCGGAATCCAACTCCGCAACTCACGAGAGGCCAGGGGCATCCTCCAGGAGGAGCTGGCGCCACTCCTTGAGTGCTCGGCGTCGCACCTCTCCTACATCGAACTTGCGCACCGGCCCCCGAGTCGCAAGCTCGCCGAACTCGCCGACATCGCGCTCGACACCGGCGGCACCATGCTGCTGATGTGGTATCAGCTGAAGAACGCGGCGATCCTGGAGGGCTTCCCGGAGTACGCGCGCTATGAGGCCCTCGCGGAGCAGATCAGGATCTTCGAGATCAACCTCGTCGCCGGGCTCCTGCAGACCAGGGCTTACGCAACCGCGATTCAGATGGGCGATGTCAGGCAAGGCGGTTCGACCCAAGAACTGGCCGAAGAACGCATCTCATTCCGGCTTGCCCGTCAGCAGGTCCTCGAACGAACTCCACCTCCGCTCGTCCATGTGGTGCTGGACGAGAGCTGCCTCAGGCGAGTCGTCGGCGGACGCGACGTCATGGTTGAACAGTTGCTCCACCTTGAGCAGCTGTCCGCCCGCCCCAACGTCGTCATCCAGGTGGCGCCGTTCAGCCTCGGCGAGAACAGGCCGTTCACACAGATGGCGCACCTCCTTACCATGCCCAACCGCAGAGTTCTCGCTTACGGCGAAACTGAGCAGCGCGGCTACATCGACCGCGATATCAAGTCGGTTGCCGCACTGGCCAACAGCTACGATCGGCTTGCGATCGAGGCCCTCGGCCGGGCCGAATCGCTGGCTTTCATCCGTGCAGCGAGGAGGGATCTTGAGTGGATGTCGACCTGACTGACGCTTCCTGGCGGAAGAGTTCGTACAGCGGCGCGAACGGCGGCGCCTGTGTCGAAGTCGCCGACGGCTTCGCCGGCGTCATGCCCGTCCGCGACTCCAAGGACCCCCACGGCCCCGCCCTCGTCTTCTCCGCCACCGCCTGGCAGTCCTTCGTCACCGCCGTCCGCACCGGCGAATTCGGCGCCCGCTGACCGCAGTTCATGGCCCCGCCGCCCCTCCCCCCGGGGCGGCGGGGCCATGTCATTACCAGTCGGACGATCTTCCGCGAGCACGCCATCACCTTCGCGGACATCGCCGTCGAGAAGTAGTCGCCGCCATAGAACCGTCGCCCCCTTCGGCGAGGGCTGCCGACGGGGCGTCGGCCGGCCGTTCCGGACGACACCTTCGACTCCCGATGGGTCCACTCCGGTCGTTTTCGACCAATATCGATCCCAGTCTGGCGCTGTGAGTGATCAAACGGTTACGGTCGATCACGAACCAACCCCGACTGAGGCGGTAGATCATGGCAGTGACCCCCCGTATCGACGTCTCCACCTCCCTGCGCACCAGCGCGGCGGAACCGACATCAGAGGAACTCGCCGAGCTGGCGGCGGGCATCTCCACCGACGTCCTCTTCACCACCCCGCTAAGCGCCACCGGCGGCCGCGTCCCCGACACCACCTGGCCGCTGCACGGCGCCCGCGCGACCGGCGAGGCGGCCGTCTACTACGCCAACGGCCGCACCCACCTCCAGAAGCCGTTCCTCTTCGCCGACGGCTTCAACTACGGCAAGAGCGACCTGCCCGCCCTCTTCAACCACTTCAACGCCCCGTACGAGAGCGGCCGCCCGGGCTTCTTCGACCAGCTCCTCGCCCGCGGCCACGACGTCGTCCTGATCGGCTTCGACGAGCGCCACACCCACATCCAGCACAACGCCGAGGTCGCCATCGAGGCGATCGACCGCGCCCGCGCCGAGCGCCGCGGCTCCGAGCCGCTGACCGTCGGCGGCGGCAGCATGGGCGGCATCGTCACCCGTTACGCGCTCGCCAAGCTGGAGGACGAGGGCGTCGACCACGAGACCGCCACCTACCTGTCCTGGGACTCTCCGCACAACGGCGCCTGGATCCCGCTGATCCTCCAGCAGATGGCGTACTTCTTCGAGAAGCTCGCCCCCGCCAAGCCCGGCCAGCCCTCCCAGGCCGACCTGATCCGCAGCCCCGCCGCCCAGCAGCTGCTCTGGGCCTGGGTGCCGGACGCCAAGTACTCCGGCGGGGTCGCCACCGCCAGCGAGCTGCGCAGGGACTTCGTGCGCGAGCTCGCCGAGCTCGGCAACTTCCCGCGCCGCCCCCGCCTGCTCGGCGTCGCCAACGGCCGCGGCGACGGCGTCGGCCGCCCGCTGCCCGCCGGCGAGATCGCCTTCGACTGGCAGGCGCTGATCGCCAGCGCCACCGCCCGCTTCCAGCCCGACCGGGGCACCGAGGAGCGGATCGGCGGCATGCACGCGGGCCTGGAGCTGCGCCGATCCACCACCACCGAGGTCCCGGCCCTGGACGGGGTGCCCGGCGGCGCCCTGGCCTCCTTCGGGATGGTCGCGGACGCGATCAAGGCGAAGATCAGCGAGGAGCACCGCAGCGGCGCCTTCGTCCCGACGGTCAGCGCGGCCGCCGTCGACTTCGACCCGATCGCCTGGGACATCGACCCGAACCTCAACCTCCTCGACCAGAGCCCCGAGCGCTTCCTCCTGGACGACGTCGCCTTCGCCACCGAGAACACCGAGCACAGCCACGTCTCGGGCACCCTCGCCGAGTGGATCCTCGACCGGCTGTCCTGAGACCTGATGCACGCAGTGGGAAGTCGGCCGGGCCGACTTCCCACGCGCGGCGCCGCGTTCACGCGGCCTCCTCCGTGAGGCCCGGGAGTCGCAACCGCCGCGGGTGGGACCGTCCGAACTGCCCGGGCGGGCACCTACTACTGCCCCCACGGCTCTTCCGCCCCGCCACCGCGCCGGATGACCATGGGACGTCGGCAGAAATCCGGGGGGACACACCCATGCGCACACACGACGGCGAGCGCCGGCACGGCAGCCGGGACACGGTCGCCGACCGACCGGCCCGCACCGACCGCACGGCCCGCACCGACCGACCGGCCCGCACCGACCGACCGGCCCGCGCCGACCGACCGGCCCGCGCCGGCCGGACACCCGCCCGGCAACTGCTCGCCCTGCAGAGCAGCGTGGGCAACGCCGCCGTCCTCCAGATGCTGCACCGCGGCGGCCACCTCACCGGGCACCCGGCTCCCGGGCCGCCCGCCGCCGTGCAGCGCTCCACCGTCCACGACGTCCTGCGCACCGCGGGCCGCCCCCTGCAGGAGGCGACCCGCACGGAGATGGAGGCCCGCCTGGGCGCCGACTTCTCCGACGTCCGGGTCCACGACGGCCCCGCCGCCCGCGCCTCCGCGGCCGAGGTCGGCGCCCGCGCCTACACCTCCGGGAACCACGTCGTCATCGGCGCGGGCGGCGGCGACAAGCACACCCTCGCCCACGAGCTGACCCACGTCATCCAGCAGCGGCACGGCCCCGTGGCCGGCACCGACCACGGGAACGGCCTGCGGGTCAGCGACCCCTCGGACCGGTTCGAGCGCGAGGCGGAGACCACCGCGCGCCGGGTCATGGCCGGGCCCCTGTGCTCGCCCCAGGAGGGCGGCGCCACCGTGCCGCAGCAGCGTTCGGCGGGTTCCACGGCCGCCGGCGCCCTGCAGCGCGCCGCGTCCGACGACCTCCCCGAGGCCGACACGCCGTCACAGACGGTTCCCGAACTGCCCGCCGCCCTGGTCGAGCAGCTGCAGCAGGCGAAGGCCGCGAGCGGGACGGACTCGAAAGCCGTGCGCCAGGCGGCGCTTGACGCGCTGCTGCGCTACGTCCTCGCCCAGCTGCCGGTCTCCTCCGGTCACCCCGAGCTGCAGGCGGCCCTGGACGCAAAGGACCTCGTCCTCGGCTACAAGCACTCCCGCCAGGGGGCGGGCAAGCCCATGGCCCTGACCAGCACGGGCACCTCGGGCGACCGGGTCACCATGGCGCTCTACCGGAACCTGTTCGACGACTACGGCCCCGCCGAGATCCACAGCACGCTGCGCCACGAACTCATCCACGCCGCCCAGGCCATGCTGATGCCCGACGAGGACGCCGCCGACGGCGCGGACCCCCACATCTACATGGACGTGATAAGCGACACCGGCCAGGAGACCCTCGCCACGCTCCAGCAGCCGATGCGGGAGATCGAGACCCACGTCTGGGAGCTGGAACACGCGGGCCGCACAGGGATCAGCAGCGGTTACCTGGGCGAGACCGTCGGCTACCTCGTGCAGTACACGGACGAGCTGGTCGGCAACCTCGGCCAGACGGCCACCACGGACCATCACCTCGACTACTGGCGCGCGTACCTGGAGAACTCGGTCACCGCGCTCGGCCGGGCCGCCGCCACCCCCGCCGTCACCGGCCACACCGACCAGGCCCTCGCCGGGCAGATCACCGGCGCGCAGCAGCGGCTGCGGGGCGCCATCGACGCCAGGGGGCAGGCGAGCGTGTCGACCGGGAAGCGACCGGGGGGTACGGGCCGGGGCTCCACCAGCACGCGCAAGCGGGGCAAGCCCGATCAATGACCGCGCGGGCGGGTCGATCCCCGGTGGCCGGATCAGTCCCCGGCGGGCAGGGCGGTGTTGCGTTTGCCCGGCAGCCACCTGCGGGGGCGGCGTACGACGACGCGGCCGAACCTCTTCGTGCCGACCAGCTCGATGCGCAGCCGGGCCGGTACCTGCGGGTCCGGGGCGTGGTGGCCCCGGACCTTGGAGAACTCCAGGGTGAGGCCGTAGGGGTCGACGGCGATGCCGGGGCCGGCGATCAGTGTCAGGTTGCCGCCCTGCATGTCGACGTCGATCCGCAGGGTGTCCTGGGTGATCACGGCCTGGGTGAAGTCGAGTGTCACGCTGCACCACTCGGCGGCCAGTTCCAGGCGCCGGGGCAGGACCCAGGGGCCCGTGCGCTCCAGCTTGCTGAACTTCTGCTCGATCCGCAGGACGTCCTTGGGCTCCGGCCCGGCCCCGCCGGTCGCGGCCGGTACGGGCGGCAGGTCGGCGGTGAGGTCGGTCAGCTCGCCGAGCGTGCGCGCCGACAGGGCGGCCTCGACCCGCTGGTCCAGTTCCTCCGCGGTCAGCCGGCCGTCGCCGGCCGCGATGCTCAGCGCCGCGACCGCCTGGTCCCGGTCCGCGTGCGAGGCCCGCAGCGCGGGCTGCGTGCTGTGGCCGGAGCGGCTCCCGGCGGGCGAGATCTCTCCCGGCATGCTTCCCGTCCCCCGAACTCGACGAATGGTCCGCGCGCGATGGGCTCAACGGCGCACGGACCACAACTTACGCTATATCGCGATACGGTATATCGCGTTACGCGTTCCCGCCAGGCCGGGGTGGTGAACCGTGGGCAGTTGAGTGTTGTTGAGTGATCTTTAGCGTTCATGAGTGACTTTGCCAGTTTCTCTTGAAGTGTTGTCCAGAAGGTTCCGCTTCCGCTGTTTCGGGCTGCTCGTGCTGCTGGCTGTGCCAG
>NZ_JBITZP010000055.1:0-19387 GCF_044546945.1 Kitasatospora sp. NPDC053057
CTCGGTCAGTCCGGCGTCGGGGGCGGCGGGGTCGGTGGTGACGCTGACGGGCAGTGGGTTCTCGGGGGCGACGGCGGTGCGGTTCGGTGCCGTTGGCGCCTCGTCGTTCACGGTGGTGTCGGCGACGCAGATCACCGCGACGGTGCCGGCTGGCTCGGGCACGGTGCAGGTGACGGTGACCACCCCCGCAGGCACCAGCAATGGTGTCGCGTTCACCTACGTTCCCGTTCCCCAACTGGTGAGTGTGGTTCCCACGGCGGGGCCGACCTCGGGCGGGACCACGGTCACGCTGACGGGGAGCGGGCTGAGCGGCGCCACCGCGGTCACCTTCGGATCCGCGCCGGCCGCCTTCACCGTCGTGTCGGACAGTCAACTGGTCGCCACGGCGCCGGCGGGCTCGGGCACGGTGCAGGTGACGGTGACCACCCCCGGAGGCACCAGCAACGGTGTCGCCTACACCTACACCGCCGCACCGGTGGTGACCACGATCGTCCCGACCCAGGGGCCGGCGTCCGGTGGCAATACGGTCACGCTGACGGGCAGCGGGTTCACGGGGGCGACGGCGGTGCGGTTCGGTGCCGTTGCCGCCTCGTCGTTCACGGTGGTGTCGGCGACGCAGATCACCGCGACGGTGCCGGCGGGAGTGCCCGGGCCGTCCGGTGTCACCGTCACCACGGACGGTGGCACCAGCCTCCCCGTGCCCTACTACTACCTGAGCAACCCCCAGCTCACCGCCGTGGTCCCCGACGAAGGGCCCGTTCTCGGCGGAACCACCGTCACCGTCACGGGAAGCAATCTGTTGGGGGCGACGGCGGTGCGGTTCGGTGCCGTTGCCGCCTCGTCGTTCACGGTGGTGTCGGCGACGCAGATCACCGCGACGGTGCCGGCGGGCTCGGGCACGGTGCAGGTGACGGTGACCACCCCCGGAGGCACCAGCAATGGTGTCGCGTTCACCTACGTTCCCGTTCCCCAACTGGTGAGTGTGGTTCCCACGGCGGGGCCGACCTCGGGCGGGACCACGATCACCCTGACGGGCAGCGGGCTGACCCGCGCCACCGCGGTCACCTTCGGATCCGCGCCGGCCGCCTTCACCGTCGTGTCGGACAGCCAGCTGGTCGCCACGGCGCCGGCGGGCTCCGGCACGGTGCAGGTGACGGTGACCACCCCCGGAGGCACCAGCAACAGCCTCGCCTACACCTACACCGCCCCACCGACGATCTAGGGTCGCCGCCCTCTTCCGAGACTGGCGCGGACATCGGAATCCCACCCCCGACCGAGTGTCCGACAAAACAGTGAGCTCCGACAGCGCGGCAGCTGTCGGAGCTCACTGTTCTCGTTCCGCCGGATCGTGTCGCGCACGGACCGGCGGTCGGCCGCCGTCCTACAGGTAGGTGTAGGAGGAACCGTTGCTGGTGCCGGCGGGCGTGATCACCGTGACGGGGACGGTTCCGGTTCCGGGCGGGGAGACGGCCAGGATGGCGCCGTCGCCCAGCACGGTGAAGTTCGCGGCGGGGGTGGTGCCGAACAGGACCGACGTCGCGCCGGACAGGCCGTGACCCACGATGAGGACGGGCAGGCCACCCGTGGCCAGGCCGACCGGCGGCACGAGCGCGAGGATGGTCGGCGGGGCCGGCGCCTGGTAGGTGTAGCTGAGGTTGTTGCTGGTGCCGGACGGCGTGACCACCGTGACCGGGACCGTCCCGGTCCCGGGCGGGGCGACGGCCGTGATGGCCCCGTCGAACTGGACGGTGAAGCTGAGCGCGGGGGTGGTGCCGAACAGGACCGACGTCGCACCGGTCAGTCCGGCGCCGACCAGCAGCACGGGGTTACCCCCGGTCGCCGGACCCTGCGAGGGGACGAGTGCGAGGAGAATCGGGGACATAGGATTCCTCTTTTCCGATTTCCGAACGCCGGACAAGGCCATTGTGGCCAAGTCGACGAGGCGTTTCCATCACGGTAGGTTCGGGCGCCATCGGGTGGCAATAGGGAATTCGCCAAAGGCGGGAGCAAAGCCCGTATCAGGGGCGCACAATCTCTTCGACACCTCGCCGGAGGGAACCGGTCACGACAAAAGACTTGCCACTGGGCATTTTAAGTGAGCGCGAGTGAGCACCATTCCAGGACGGCCGTTGAGTAGTTCTCGAGATCAGACTGGGGAATCATGGTGAAAGCGCTCGAAAACTGGGGAGAAAAACATGCGTGATCCGGTCAAGTTGACCCTCTGACCTGCAGATATATCCATGGCATGGCGCAACTGGGAGAGCATGGCGAAGTCTTCGTACTTATCCTCGGAAGCGGTACCCGGACTGGGGCTTGTTCAGATAACGTCACGGCTTCGATGGCACCTGTGTGATCTGTGGACTGCAATGCGAGTGCGCCCCTGGCACACTTCATGCGCTGTTGGGCTTCCTGGGTTGACCCGCCGTCCCTGCGGGTATTCATGGTGCGGCACCGTCAATCGGATGCTTGATCCCCATCGAAGAATTCCTTGGCGGTTTTGAACGGGTGAGGTGAGTGCCATGTCCCAATGTCTGCTCGTCTTCCTCAAGGGCGGTCCGAGTGACATTCCTGAGATTCACGGAGTGAAATCGGGAAGCATTGAGGAGCGGTTGAAGATTCCTCGCGGAAACGGCTATGAGCACTTCGAGATCACGCCGGACTTCGAAGACGTCGGGGGCGTGCGGATGCGGGTCTACCAGTGGTCGTACCGGACCGCCATCGCCGAGTAGCGCCCACCTCTCCCCTCCCCGCACCCGCGGCGAGCCCCGGGTGCCGCACACCGACGCGGCGCCGGCCCGCATCACCCCACCCCACACTCCGAGGTGAGCAATGATCAGCAACCTTCCCGCACCGGTACGGAAAGAGCGTCCGCCCCGCACTCTCGGGTACGCGTCGTGAGCAGGCCCTCGAGCGCGCGTCCACGGGGCGCCACCGGCGAGCGGGACACCATGGTCACCGGCATGGGGTTCTGCCTGCCGGGCGAGGAGCAGCCGCTGTTCACCGCGGACGAAGTCTGGGACGTGGCCGCCAACGGCCGCTCGTGCCTGAAGCACCACGGCGTCTACTACGGCTCCGTCGACCTGCCGGACGCGGCCTTCGCGGAGCGCCTGCCGGACCTGCCGGGCATCTTCTCCCAGCACTACACCAACGCACACCGCTATGGGCTGGTGTCCCTCGTGGAAGCCTGCGCGGACGCCCGACTGAGCATCCGAGACGGTGAACTCACCGACGCCGCCGTCCTGGTCGGGCGCGGGGGCATCGATGCCAACGTCTCCAGCTACCTCGAAGTCCTGCACGCCGACGCACTCACCACCACACCGAACCAGGCGATGGAGCTGTTCGTCAGGGCTCAGCAGGGACTCACCCCTTCTGACGTGGCCCTGGTCCAGGGGGCGCTGATGCGCACGACCGGCCCCTGCTTCACCGTCTCGTGCGGCTGTGCGTCCTCCGCCGTCCAGATCGGCAACGCCCGCCGCATGATCGCGGACGGTGACATCGACCTCGCCGTCGTCACCGGCGTCGACGTGTTCAGTGTGGATGTGATCCAGAACGTCCAGCGTCTGCTGCACGGTGCCCAGCGTGCCTACGATTCCATCCGCGTCGACGGCATGCCCGAACTCCTCCCGGCCTTCGACCGGATCATGAGGCCCTACGACCGGCGGGCCGACTGTGTGAACCACGGGGAGGGATCGGTGACCCTGGTGCTGGAAAGCCGCGACCACGCCCAGCGACGCGGGGCGTACACCTACGGCCAGGTCCTGTCGACCGGCATGACCCGCGACGGCCTGTCCAATCCGCTCGCGAGCGACGAGAACGGTGCGTCACTGGTCGCCGCCATCCGCAAGTGCCTCGGCGACCGGTGGGACATCGGCCTGGTCCCCTACATCCACGGCGGAAGCGACGGCGACGTCGTCGTGACCGCGTTCGAGGCGAACGCGGCCAGGCAGCTCTACGGCGACGCCGTCGAAGACCTCCTGATGACCTCCCAGGAAGCCTGCTTCGGCCACAACGGCGCCCCGGCGGGAGCTCTGGGTGTCGCCCTGACCCTCCTGATGCTGGAGCAGGGAGAGGTGTGCCCCACCGCGAACTGCGAGGAGCCGGCCGACAACATCTGCTTCGACCCCGTCCCCGGCCTGCGCACCCGGCACCTGGACTTCGACTACGCACTGACCTGCAACTACCAGATCGGAGGTGTCAAGAGCGCGATCCTGCTGGGCAGTTCGGACGTCGACTGACCCCGGCCTCCGGCGGCCGCATCGCCGGACGGAGAACGCTCCCCACCCCCGTTCGCGCAAGCGCGTAGGAGACCATGTGATGGGCCACGCAGAGAACCCGACAGCCGCCGATGCGCACATCGCCGTCGTCGGCATGGGATGCCGACTTCCCCACGACACCGACTCGCCCGCCGCATTGTGGCGGCTGCTCGAAGCCGGCCAGGACGCGGTCGGCGAACCGCCGATGAGCCGCGCGGGGCACGTGGCTGCCGCTCCGGCCCACGCCGCCGGGCGGATGCCGCTGTGGGGGGGCTACCTTCGCGACGTCGCCGGTTTCGACGCCGACTTCTTCGGGGTCTCGGGCAAGGAGGCCGACGTTCTGGACCCCCAGCACCGGCTGCTCCTCGAAGTGACGTGGGAGGCGCTCGAACACGCCGGAATCCCCCCGGAGCGACTGGCGGGGACCTCAACGGGACTGTTCTCGGGCCTGAGCTACACCGACTACATGGAGTCCCTCTCCGGCCAGCCAGGTGAACTCGAGGGCGCGGTCCTGACCAACGGGCACTGCGTCGCCCCGGGGCGCATCTCCTACCTGCTGGGCCTACAGGGCCCTTGCGTGGCGCTGGACACCGCGTGCTCGTCCTCGCTCGTGGCGCTCCACCTGGCCTGTCAGGCCCTGCGGAACGACGAGTGCGATGTCGCGCTGGCCGGCGGCGTCACCCTCATGCTCGGCGCCAGGACGACGATGTCCTTCGCCCGCATGGGAATGCTCTCGCCCACCGGTCGCTGCCGGACCTTCGACGCGGCCGCGGACGGCTTCGTACGCGGCGAAGGCTGCGGCGTCGTCGTCCTCAAACGCCTTGAGGACGCGCTACGGGACGACGACCGCGTCCTGGCCCTGGTCCGCGGCTCGGCCGTCAACCAGGACGGCCGCTCCGACGTCCTCGCCTCACCCTCCGCCGGGGCCCAGCAGGCCCTCTACCACCAGGCCCTCGCCCGATCCGGGACCGACCCGCGCGACGTGGGCCTGGTGGAAACGCACGGCACCGGCACACCCGTCGGCGACCCCGTCGAGTTCTCCAGCCTGGCCGCGGTCTACGGGGTGGGACAGGGGCGCTGCGCGCTGGGTTCGGTGAAGACGAACGTGGGCCACCTGGAACCGGCGGCCGGCGTCATCGGCCTGATCAAGGCGGTGCTCTGCCTGCAGCGCGGGCTGGTCCCGCCCAATCTGCACTTCACCCGGTGGAACCCGGCCATCAACGCCGAAGGCACCCGCCTGTTCGTCCCCACCGACCTGTCCGCCTGGCCCACCCGGACGGCCTCGCGATTGGCCGCGGTGTCCTCCTTCGGCTTCTCCGGGACCAACGCCCACGTGATCCTCGAACAGGCCCCCGCCCGCCGCCGTACCGTCATCCTCGCCGGCGCTCCCACCGCCGGCACTCCCGCACACGCGGCCGCCGTCCCCACCGACGCCCCGTCATCACAGGCCCAGGCCACCACGCCCCACGTCTTCCTCCTGGCCGCCGGCTCCCCGGACGCACTGCCCACCGCCGCCGCACGCCTGGCCCACTGGCTGGAGACCGAGGGAGCCACCACCCCGCTGCGCGACATCGCCCACACCCTCGCCCTGCGCCGCTCCCCCGGGCACGGCCGGCTCGGCGTGGTGGCCGGCTCCCACCGTGACCTGACGCACGCCCTGCGTTCCTTCGAAGCCGGTCGAGCCCACCCCGGCGTCGTTCGCGGCCACGTGGGCGCGGGCGTCAGCCGCCGTCCCGTCTGGGTGTTCTCCGGTCAGGGCTCGCAGTGGCAGGGCATGGGGCACGGCTTGCTCCACCACGAGCCGGCCTTCGCCGAGACCCTGGCCGAAGCCGACGCGCTGATCACCGCCGAAACCGGGTTCTCCGTTCTGCGCGCCGTTCGCGACCGCGAACACATCAGCGGCTGCGGCCGCGTGCAACCCGCGTTGTTCGCCCTGCAGGTCGCGCTCGCGGCCGCCTGGCGCGACCACGGGACCGAACCGGCCGCGGTCATCGGCCATTCCATGGGCGAAGTCGCGGCCGCCGTCACCGCCGGAGCACTCACCCTGGCCGACGGCGTCCGCGTCATCTGCCGACGATCCGCCCTCCTCACCCGCGTCGCCGGAGCCGGCGCCATGGTGAGCGTCGGCCTCGACAGCGCGACCGTCGAGAACGACCTCGCCGCCATCGGCGACGACACGGTGTCCGTGGCCGTCGTCGCCGCGCCCGACTCGACCGTCGTCGCCGGCACCGTCGCCGCCATCCGGCGCCTGACCGCCACCTGGCAGGCCCGCAGAGTCGTGGCACGCATGATCGACGTCGACGTCGCCTCGCACTGCCCCCAGGTCGACCCGCTGCTCGCGGACCTCGCCGCCGAGCTCGCCGAGCTCACCCCCAGCCGACCGACCATCCCGTTCTACACCACCGTCTTGGACGACCCCCGCAACACCCCGGTCTTCGACGCCGCCTACTGGTGCGCCAACCTGCGCCGCCCCGTACGCTTCAGCGCCGCCGTGGCCGCGGCCGCCGCCGACCGCCACCAGGTGTACGTCGAGATCTCACCCCACGCCGTCGTCACCCGCCCCCTCTCCCAGAGCCTGACCGGCCTGCTCCACGAACCCGTCATCCTGTCGACGCTGCGCAAGGGGGAAGACGAGCGCACCGCCTTTCGCACACAGCTCGCCGCCCTGCACTGCGCGGGAGTCGGCGTCGACTGGTCCCGCCTCTACGCCGAGGGCCGCCTGACCGACGTACCTGCGCTGACCTTCGACCGTCGACCCCACTGGACCGACATCACCCCGCCCCGAGCGGCCTCCCGGCACACCGAAGCCGCACCCGCGTCCCTGCCTGGCACGCACACGGAGGTGCCCGGCGATCAACCCCGCCATACCTGGCGCGGCGACACCGGCACCGACGTCCTGCCCTGGATGGCCGACCACCGTGTCCACGGCCAACCGATCCTGCCCGGCGCCGCCTATTGCGCCCTGGCCCTGACCGCGGCCGGCGAGGTCTTCCACGGTGGCACGCACGACGTCGAAGCAGCCGACATCCACTTCCGCGAGCTGATGCACCTCAACGCCCGCACGCCCATCGGCACGACCGTCACCCTGACCGGCGCCGACCGGGCCGACTGCGAAGTCTTCGGCCAGGACGAGGACGGAACCTGGGTACGGCAGGCCACCGCGGTTCTGCGTCGCATCGACGCCGCGCCCCGGACATCGGCGTTCTCGGTGGCCGGACTGACCGCCGACCACCCGGTCGTCCTGGATCCGGACGCCCTCTACGGGAGTCTGCGCGCGCGGGGCCTGGAGCACGGCCCGGCCTTCAGGGGCATCACCGAACTGCACACGTCCGCCCAGGGTGACAGCTTCTGGGCCCGCCTGACGCTGCCGGAGTCGGCGGGGACCGCCCGCCACGGCCTACGGATCCACCCGGTCCTCCTGGACCTGTGTGCCCAGCTCGTCGTCGCCGGCCTGATCCACGAACCGGGCCAGGGCCTGGTGCTGCCCGTCCGGATGCACGCCGTGCGAATACTCGCGGCCCCCGAGGACGCCCGCTACGCGCACGCCCGGCTCACCCATTGCGCCGCGGACAGCATCATCGGAGACGTGCGGCTGCTCGACGAGGCGGGAAACCCCCTCGTCGAGATCGAGGCGCTGCGCTTCGTACGCCACGGCGCGCGCGCCGACGAAACCGTCGACCGGTGGTTCCTCGAAACCCGCTGGCAGCCCGTGCCGCGCCGGGAGAACCTCGAACCGCCCGGCCCGGGACCCTGGCTCGTCATCGGCGAGGCGGACGGATCCGCCCGGGCACTGGCGGACGCCCTCGAGCACGCCGGAGCACGCACCGAAGTCCTCGACGCTCCCGTCGACAGCGCCACCCTCCAGCCGCTCAAGCAGACCATCGCCCGGCCCTGGGACTCCTCAGCCGCACCGTGCGCCGTGGTCCTCCTGTCCGCGCCGTCCGGGCCCGAGGACGACGCCGCCGCGATCGCACTGCACCGTACCCGCCGCCTGCTCGCCGCCGCACAGAGCGCGATCGCGCGCAGTGCGCCCACACGCCTGTTCGCCGTCACCCGGTCCGCCCAGGGTCCAGAGCCGGGGCAACCCTGCGACCCCGCCCAGAGCGCCCTGCGCGGACTCGTGCGCGTCCTGACGCACGAACACCCGGAGCTACGGGCGACCCTCATCGATGCGGACCCCGCCGACGTCGACCTGCACCGACTCGCGGCCGAACTCCTCACCGACCCGCCCGAGGACGAGATCGCCCTGCGCGGTGACACCCGCCACATCGCCCGGCTGGCCTACACCCCCCTGTCCGAAACCGAACGCGCCAGCGCCGTCACCCGCACCGTGCGCTACGGCGCCGACCGTTTCCAGCTCCACGCAGGGCGGCTCGGCGACCTCGACGCCCTGCGCCTGACCACCACTCCACGACGTGCTCCTGGCCCAGGCGAGGTCGAACTGCGCCCGCACGCCGCAGGCGTGAACTTCCGCGACGTGCTCACCGCCATGGGCATGCTGGCGACCGACGACGATGCGGGCTACCGCATCGGCTTCGAAGCCGCCGGCGTGATCACCGCCGTCGGACCGGGCGTCAGGCACCTTCACGTCGGCGACAGAGTCCTCGCCGTCGACGTGGGAGGCGGCCTCTTCACCACTTTCACCACCGTGCCCGCCGCTGCCGTCGCCCCCATCCCGGCGGCCCTGTCCGACGAGACGGCCGCCGGGCTGCCCGTCGCCTACCTCACCGCCTGGTACGCCCTGCGCCACGTCGCCAGGCTCACCAGCGGCGAGCGCGTCCTGATCCACAGCGCCACCGGCGGAACAGGACTGGCCGCGATCGCGGTCGCGCAGCGCCTGGGCGCCGAAGTGCTCGCCACCGCCGGCAGCGAGGACAAGCGCCGGTACCTGCGCGCGATGGGCATCCGGCACATCATGGACTCCCGCTCGCTGGACTTCGCCGAGCAGACCCGCGCCGCCACCGCCGGAGAGGGTGTCGACGTGGTCCTCAACTCCCTCTCCGGACAGGCCATCAGGGCCGGACTCGAAACGCTGCGCCCCTTCGGCAGGTTCGTCGAGCTGGGGGTACGCGACATCCTCGCCGACACCCCGCTCGGTCTCGCACCGCTACGGCACAACATCACCATGAGCACGGTCGACCTCGTCGAGCTCCAGAACGCCCGCGCGGACACCTTCGCCGAACTGCTGGGCGAGGTCCTGGCCGAATTCGACCAGGGCAACCTGGCCCCGTTGCCGTGCCGGACCTATCCGCTCGCGCAGGCCGCCGACGCCTTTCGCCTCATGGCCGGTGCCGGGCACATCGGCAAACTGGTCCTGACAGTACCCGGCGAAGGCGACACCACCGCCGTGCTGCGCGACCCGCCCTCGCCGGTGCGAGCGGACGGCGCCTACATCATCACCGGAGGCCTGCGCGGCGTCGGCCTCGCCACGGCCCACTGGTTGGCAGGCCAAGGCGCCGTCCACCTCGTACTCAACGGACGCACACCGCCCTCGGCCGACACCGAACGGGTCCTCGCCGAACTGCTCGAACAGGGGACCCGCATCAGCGTCGTGCTCGGCGACATCGCGCAGCCCGGCATCGCCGAGCGACTGGTGGCCGAGGCCACCGCCGACGGCGGGACACTGCGCGGCGTCATCCACGCCGCGATGGTCCTCGACGACGCCGCGGTGTCCAACATCACCGACGACCAGCTGGAACGCGTCTGGCGTCCCAAGGTCACCGGCGCCTGGCGTCTCCACCAGGCCACCACCGGTCTGCCACTCGACTGGTTCGTCCTCTATTCCTCCATGGCCTCCCTGCTCGGCAACCCTGGCCAGGGCGCCTACTCGTCCGCCAACGCGTGGCTCGACGCGTTCGCCACCTGGCGCACCGCCCAGGACCTGCCCACGCTGGCCGTGAACTGGGGCCCCTGGGGCGAAACCGGGGTCGCCACAGACTTCGCGACCCGCGGCTACCAGACCATTCCCACCGCCGACGGGCTCAAGGCCCTCGCGGCGCTGCTGACCCACGGCCGCGTACGCACCGGCGTCATCCCCGGCCCGCCGGACACCTGGATCCCCTCGGCCGGCCGAACGTCATCACTGTTCGCCCTCCTCGCGCCCGAGGCGCCCGACACCTCCGTGCAGACGGTCGGCCAGGACGCTGCGCGCGACATCCGACGCGAGCTGCGGGCCGCGGTACCCGGCCTCGCCCGCCGCACGATCCTCGAGGACTACCTGGCCGAACACATCCGCACCGTCCTGCGGCTGGGGGCCAGCACCCTGGATCCGCAGACGCCGCTGAACGCGCTCGGGTTCGATTCCCTGCTCCGCATCGAACTGCGAACCCGGTTGGAAGCCTCGCTCGACGTCAGGCTCGCCGGCGACTTCGTCGCGGGCCACCCCACTCTGGCGGCTCTCGCCGACGGCCTCGCCCAGCACATCGGCATCGGCCTGACCACCGACGCCCCACCGGATTCCACCGCCGACACCGGGCCGCTGAGGCGGAACCCATGAGCTCACCCCGGGCCGTCGGCGCGTGAAGGCACTGGCGGACCGCGAAGCACGGGATTGCGCCTTCAAGGAGCGAAGGGAACCGGAAACGACCATGACCTCGACCGACCTGCCACGCCTGGACAAGCATGACAAGCAGGGGCGACGCCTCACCATGTTCGTGTCACCGGAGCCGCACTGCGTGCGGCCCGTGCGCCATGCCGTGAAGGCCATTCTCAGCCACTGGGAGATGGCATACCTCACCGAGGACGCCGAACTCCTGACCTCTGAGCTTCTGACGAACGCGATCAGACACACCGAGAGCGAACAGCCGATCAGGGTGACGATCGCGCTCGAGCAGCGGTGGCTCGCGATCAGTATTCGGGACCGCTCCGCGAGCGCTCCCCGGGCGCAACGGGCAACCGCCTGTCAAGAAGGCGGACGCGGGCTGCTCCTGGTGGAGAGCATCGCCGGCGCATGGGCGTACCGTTTCCATCTCGACGGAACCAAGACAGTCTCCTGCCGACTGCCGCTGTGAGGCTGCGAGCCGTCTCCCGCACCGCCGTGGTCCGGGGTTCCGGCGTCACCGAACCTGCCGGCCGGACGATTCGAGGCCAATCCTCACATGTGCGCGATTCAAGCGTCCTTTAATATGCAGTTCCGGAATCGCTCGGAAGAATCCCCGGGAATGCGGTGAGGTTATGCTGCGAAGCCGGGACTCAACCTCGGACGGAAGGCGACGGGCGCACCTCCACTGGCTCTCCGAAATTGTGCATCACATATCTAAAAAGAAACGTTTCTTCCTCTTGAGAGATTCTGTTGCGTGTTATATTTTTCGACCATGCCTGGCGGCTGCCGCAAATTCAAGACGCTTTGCGGCGGCGAAGTCCGATAGTCAGGGGGTCTGGATGCTCAGTGCAGATGAATACGAAGAGGCTTACGCCTTGCGCCGGCAGGGCTGTTCCATCTCTGCGATCGCCCGGTGCCTGGGCCGTGACCGCAAGACGGTCAGGGCCTACCTCAACCGAGAGCGGAGCGTAGGGGTCCGGACAGTGACCAGTGATGAGTTCCTGCAGTTCGTTCCGTACTGCCAGCAGCGCCTCGACGACGATCCGCACCTGCAGGCGAAGGTGCTCTACAGCGAGATCGTCGAGCTGGGCTACAACCGCGCCTACTCGACCTTCACCCGCGCCCTGCGCAGGCACCTGACGCGGCCACGCTGCGTACCGTGCCACTGCGGGAGGGCCAGCCCCGGCCACGGCACCTCCGAAGACGTGCAGTTCGACTGGGTGCAGCTCCCGCCCCCGCCGGTCGAATGGGACTGCGGGCGCGAGATGCACCTGCTCATGGGTTCGCTCACGCGATCCGGCCACTGGCGGGCCGCCCTGGCCTACGCCGACGACCTCCCGCACTACGTGGAAGCCCTGGACCAAGTGCTGCGTCGTCTCGGCGGCACCGGCGAGCGCTGGCTGTTCGACCGGACCCGGCCGGTCTGCTCGACGGCCGGCAAGGTGACCGCCGTCTTCCACGAGATCGCGATCCACTACGGTGCCTCCATCGCGATCCGCCCGCAGACGAGAGCGCCCGGCCCCGTCATCCGCGCCCACCGCTCCGTCGTCCTTCACTGGTGGAACACCGCAGCTGACGAACTCAGCGTGCAGGCGGCCCAGGACAGCCTCGACCGCCTGACCGAGCGCTCCGACAGGTGGCACCGACGGACGAGTTGCAACGCCCGAGCCCTGCTGCCGCTGCCCCCGAAGCCGTTCCCGGCTCGCATCTGCGTTCAGCGCAGGGTCGATCCTCACGGACTCGTGCCGTTCGAGGGGAACTTTTACCTGCTCCCCCCGGGGCTCGCCGGCAACGAGGTGGGGATCCGCCGACGGCTGGACGAACCGCACCTGTCGATCACCACCACCCGCGGGGCGGTCATCGCCCGCTTCCCGAGGGCTCCGAGGGGAGCGGGCCAGACGGTCGCCGAGCACAGCGGCCCGATCACTTTGGAACGGCCCAACCGGGCCTCCGGCGCCGGGACGCGGGCCCGGGCGGCGGGAAGGACCCATCGCCCGCGGTGTCGGGCCGCCGTGGACGAGGACCAAGCCCGTCCCGGCGTGACGACCAGCAGCCCACCGAGCCGCTCGCCCGCACCGCAGAATCACGGGACGGATCCGCCTCCCCTGCGCGGGGTCGGTTCCGGTACCGCGTGTCCGCACCCGAAGCAGCGGACTGACGGCCGCTGAGCGCGCACCAGCACCGGGGACCACCTTCGCGTGCCCGTACCGGTGCGTGCCACCCCGGGGTCAGCCGGTCCGGGACAGCCCTGGAGCCGTCCGGAACAGAACTCCTTGACCACCGACTTCTCCCCGGCACCGACCCCGGCCGCTGCCGCTTCACCGTGGCTTTCCGGACCGCCCGTGAGCGGTGAGGTGTTCACTCGTCGTACAGGTCGTGCAGGCATGAAAGGGCGACGGCACAACTCCGGGTCCAGACGCGTTGCGCCGTCGCCCGCTCCTGGGGGTCGTCGCGCGCCGGGTAGCCGAAGGCGCCGGTGGGGTGCTGCTGGCGGAGCAGGAAGTCGACCCCGTCGCGGGTGATCCGGTGATCGGCCCAGCCGAGCACCCCCAGCCCTTGAAGGAGTGCGGCGACCTCTTCGAGTCGGTAACTCCGGCAGGCGGCCGGCAGCGCGGCCGCGAACCGCTCCGCGACGGGACGCCAGACGAAGGCGTCGCCGCCGAGGCGAAGCGGTTGGCCGTCGGCATACTGTGCCAAGGCCGCGGCAGTGATCGCGGGCGCATGGTTCTCGACCAGCAGGCTCACGGGGTCCGTGGAAGCGAGGAGGGAGTCCGCCTGCCGCTCGGTGAGTCGGCCCAGATCCTGAAGTCGCCTGACTCCGCCGGCGGCGGTCGTGGGAACGGCGGCGAGTCCGGCGAGTGTTCCTGCCGTGTCCGTCAGGAACCGGTCGAGGGAGTCGCAGGCCAGTCCGCAGGCCGACAGGCCTCGCGCGCACTCGGCAACCGCGTCGACGCCCTGCTGCCCCCAGGCCACCGGCTGGGCGGGGCCACCGTCGGCACGTTGCACGAGACGAGTGAGAGTCCGGGCGGCGAGTTGCGGCTCCCCCACGGAGCGTGCGGCGCGCGAGGCCGCGCCCGCTGCCGCGACTGCGCGGTCGAAGGGCGCTTCGAGGGCGTCGTCGGTCAGCCAGGCGATGGCACGCCGGATCGCGGCTCCCAGTCGTCCCTTGCCGGCGGACCGCGGGGGTGAGGGACGCGGCCGCCGGATCACGGCTGCGTCGCGGGCGAGGTGGCCGGCCAGCGCTGCGACGATCGTGGTGTGGTAGCCGGTGGCCCAGGCACGGTACTCCGGATCGCCGTTCTCGAGTTCCGGCGGGAGGATGCCGTCCGGCCCGGCGACCCGCCCGCTGGGTTCCTGTACGTCGGCGAGGAACGCCCATGCCCGTTCCGTCTCGAGTGAGTCCCGGATCCCCAGGCACAGCAGGCAGCAGAGCAGTTCGGCGACGAGGTCGGCGTTCTCCCTCCGGCGGTACAGAAGGCTGAGTGCCTCCAGTGCCTCCACGGCCTGCGGCAGATCGAATCCGGTGGGCCACCGGGGGATACGCCGACCGAAATCGGTGGCGTAGAACACGGTATGCGTGATCGCGTAAACATCGCCATCGCTCAGCTTCAGCACGGATGGATCCGCGCAGAGCAGGGAGGAAGGCAGTACAGCGTCGGCCGGCGGTACCGCGTGATCGATTCCGGTCAACTCCAGCGTGTGCAGCAGATCCAGCTGCCGAAAGGGAACGCGCTCGAAACAGGCGGCGTAGCGCCCGGAGACCACTTGGCCGATGAGGTGCTCGAATTCGCGGTCGGGCCGCCCGCACAACCGCTGTGACGCATAGGTGCCCGCGTACAGGAGCAGGGCCCGCTCGTCGCGTGCGACGAGCTCACGGTACGAATCTCGAGCTGCCACCGCGGTGACCTGATCGAACAGCAGCTGATAGTCGGCGTCGTCGAAGGACCCGGACTCCGCCCGGGCGCGCAGTCCGACCAGCAACGCGACCTCGACGAGCGCCTTGCGGACGAACAGCACGCGCCCCTCATCGGCGGCGTCGGGGTCGAAGCGGGTGCGGTGTGCGGCCAGCCAGGAGACCGCTCCGTGTTCCACCATGCGCCACATGTCGGCCACAGCCGCTCCTTGACGATTCGATGCCACCCCGGTCTCGCGTTCTGCCTGACGCGGACGCCCCCGTACGGCGCAGTCCGGAGCTAGGCCTGCGCGGCCTCCTCGGTCACGGACGGGACGACGAGCACGTACTTGTCCCAGGCCAGCACATAGCCGGAGATTTCTCCGAGCGTGGTGGTCGCACTGACCAACTGTTCCAGAGTGGTGTTCATGTCTATCAGTCCGCTCCTCTCGAGAAAGGTAAGAGCGGCCCGGGCGTCGACAGCTGGGCAGTTGGTCATGACGAACCTCCATCGGGGCGTGATTTCCGCAGGCTCCTATCCCGCGGGCACTTGTTCTCGATCGTGTCAATGATTTGCGAGGATGTCATCGGTGAATGTGTGAATTCACCTGGACAGGCCATATTGGATATAATATTTCCGGCAATGCGCCGGAGGTCAGCCACCAGGTGGCCGCCCTCCTCTGTCACGGCTGGGTGGACACACGTGCGGGATCGTTTCCGGGTGGAGCGCGCTCGGCCGTTCGGGTGAGAAGCAGGTCTTCTGATGGCTACTTCTTGCAGCCAGTGCATTACTCGTAGCGATGACACCCGGTGGGCGCCCATCCCTGGCCGGGGGAATGCGTCGGACCTCAGGAGGTGCTCCCGGTCCGGCAGCCGTCGGGCGCCCCCGGTACGGAGTCGACGTCATGTCGGCTGTCGTGAACGCGACGGCCCTTGGATGTCGGCGGTCCCCGTTTGACCGGAGGGGACGTCATGATCTCAGCGACTGACCGCCTGACAGCACGGTCGGCAGTCGCGTCCATGTGGCGAACAGCGCGGCTGGCAGCGTGAAGGTGATCGACACCGCCCCGAGCAGGGTGGCAGTCACCCGCAACGCCCTCTCCTCCCACGTGAGCGGCAACGGCGCGAACGCGTGAGCGTCATCACGGCCCCTCAGGCCGTCAGCCCGAACCAAGGACCCACCTCAGGCGGCGCCGGGAGGCGCCGTGAACGATCCACTCGACACCAGGGAGAACCAATGAACCACAGCAGGCTGGCGATCCGCACGCTGGGCGCTCTCGGGGCGGCCGCCCTCATGGTCACCGGCGTGGCCGCCACCCCGGCAGCCGCGCAGACGTTCGTCCCGTGTACCGCCGACGCGCTGGCGAGCGCCATCACCGACGCCAACACCTCCGGCGGCACGCTCGCCCTGGCCCCGGGCTGCGTCTACACCCTCACCACCCCGCTGCCCTCCATCCAGAAGACGATCACCATCAAGGGTGACGGTGCCACCATCACCCGTGACCCGGCCGCGCCGGCCTTCCGCATCCTCACGGTCGACTCGACGGGGAACCTGGACCTTCGCGAGGCCATCATCACCAACGGTGACGCGACGGGAGACTTCGGGGGCGGCATCCGCAACGACGGAGTCCTCACTGTCAGGCGCAGCCTCATCCGTGACAACCACGCCGACTTCTCCGGCGGGATCGGCGGCAACACCGGGTCCACCACGAGGGTCGACCGCAGCCTCATCAGTGGCAACAGCGCGATCCACAACGGTGGCGGTCTGGGCAACGACGGCGACATGACCATCGACAAGAGCGTCGTCGTCAACAACAACGCGCTCGAGCTGGGCGGCGGAGTGGCCAACGACGGGACGCTGAACGTCACGCGAAGCTCCGTCTACGACAACTCGGCATCCGGACCCGCGGGTGCGGGCGGCGGAATCGCCAACTTCGGCGGTGCCGGCGCCACGACCACGCTCACCAGGAGCAAGGTCGTCAGCAACATCGCGACCAACGCCCCCGGAGGCGTCTACAACGACGGCGGCGGCGTCACGCTCGACTTCACCGCCGTGCTCGCCAACAACCCGACCAACTGCTTCGGCAGCCCCACCGCGGTCCCCGGCTGCGTGGCCTGACCCACCGAGCCCGCCGTCCGCGGCCTTCGCACCTCGACGGCGGCCACGACCGTGGCCGCCGTCATCGATCACCGCCCGGTCTTCGACGCTGCCGACGACCACGTGCTGCCGCCCAGTCGTGTTCCCGGCACCGCAAGGGGGGAGCCGCCCGAGGACGTGCCCCGTCATCCTGGAGTTCGATGATGCCCGCTGACCACGGTCGGTCCCGCAGGTCGCGGGTCAGGATCGCCGTAGCGCTGACGATCTCGACGGCAGCCGTTCTCGCAGTCTCATCGTGCGGTTCCCCCGGCGGAACCGCGGAACCGGCGGTGACGACCTCGCCTCCCGCCTCCGGGGGAACATCGGCATCGGCGACGGCCGCACCCGCCGTGACGGTGCCCCCCGTGCACGCCGGGTTCGACTACCAGATCGGCGGGCCGTACCAGCCGCCGGCCGGTGTGTCCGTCGTCAGCCGCGACCACGGGGCGTCCCCGGCACCGGGGATCTACAACATCTGCTACGTCAACGGCTTCCAGGCCCAGCCGGACGCAGAGCAGGAATGGGACCCGGACCTACTGCTGCGGGACCGGGCCGGCAACGTCGTTCACGACACCACCTGGAACGAGGCGCTGCTGGACATCAGCACGGACACCAAGCGTCAGCGGATCGCTCTGAAGGTGGACGGCTGGATCGAAGAGTGCGCCACCAAGGGCTTCGATGCCGTCGAGCCGGACAACTACGACAGCTACACGCGGTCGGCCGGACTGCTGAGCGCGGCCGACGCCGAGGCGTACCAGTCCCTACTCGTCGCGCACGCCCACGGGCAAGGCCTTGCCATCGCCCAGAAGAACGCGGCGGAGCTCGCCCCGGACCGGCGGCAACTGGGCCTCGACTTCGCGGTGGTGGAACAATGCGGCACGTACGGCGAGTGCAACCGTTACACCGACGCGTTCGGCGACAGCGTATTCGACGTCGAGTACGACGAGCAGGGCCTCCGGACGGCGTGCACGACGTCGGGGGCTCGCATCAGCATCGTGCGCCGCGACCTCGGCGTCGTTCCACCGAGCGACCCCGGCTACCTGCGCCAGACCTGCTGAAGCCCCGTCATCCGCGCGAGGACGCCGTTCCGTGTTTGTCCACCCGAAGCCAGGCGCAGTGCGTCTCGCAGGAGACGAGCACCCCGCGTGGGAGCGCGACGGAGCGGCCGGCGCCTCGACGCTTCGTCCTGCCACGCCGGAGGGGTCTGGCATCCGCGACGAGTGCACGCGGGACATTTCGCTGCGCTGGGCCTTTCGGGTGACTGCCCGTCAATGCTGTTGCTTCATGTCCATTCTTTCGGGTTAATGATGGTGTCTGAACCGGCGGGCCGCCCATCCCCGTGCCGGGAAGCTCAGCTGGCGGCCCGTCCGTTGTTCCAGCCCCCTCCACTCGGACACCGGGGCTGATCGGTTCGAGCCAGCCCGCTGTCAGCTCGCCGGCACTCGACGCCACCGGTCCGGACATCCCGTAGTCGCGACGGTGTCGGTACCCGCGGCCCAGTTCCTCCCGTCCCGTCCTTCGGACTCGCTGCCGGGCGCAGTGCGCCGGGTCGAGGCAGTGGCCGGACAGCTGACAGGACCGGGGCCGGGCGACGTGGCTGAAGATCCACCCAGCCGCCATCACCGTTCTCACACAGGAGACACATCGTGAACGCAATCGTGCACGCGGCGCCGTCGGCGCCGAGCCTCACGCTGCCCTGGCCGCTGCCGCCCGTGCTGTTCGCGGACAGCCCCAACTCGGGGCCCGCGGCCGGCGGCAACACCGTCACCCTCACCGGTCTGGGCCTCAACGCTGCCACCCAGGTTCTCTTCGGATCGGCTCCGGCCACCATCGTGGCCGGTGACGTCTTCGGCTTCAGTCTCGTCGTCGTGGCCCCGCCCGGAAGCGGCATGGTGGCGGTGACCGTCACCACCCCGAACGGCACCAGCAACCCCGTGGCCTACACCTATCTGGTGGCTTCGCCGCCGCCCGCGCCCAACCCCACGGCCATCACGCCCGTCTCCGGTCCGGTCGTCGGCGGTATCCCGTTCATCATCACCGGTACCGGGCTCGCCGGGGCGAGCGTGACCTTCGGCGGTGCCGCGGCCACCGTGCTGGCCAGCGCCTCGAACGTGGTCGCGGGCCTGGCCCCGGCGCACGCCGCGGGCAACGTCCCCGTGGTGGTGACCACCCCCGGTGGATCGGCGAGTGTTCCGGGCGGCTTCACGTACGTCTCGACCGCGCCGGTCGTGACTGCGGCCATCACCCCGTCGGTCAGCATCCCGGCCGGTGGTGGCGTGTTCACCATCGTGGGCACCAACCTCACGGGTGCGACCGTGACCTTCGGGGCGACCCCGGCGACGGTGACCAGCAACACGGGTACCGTCATCACCGGCATCATCCCGGCCGGTACCGCGGGTGCCACCGTCAACGTCACCGTGACCACCCCGGGTGGCACGGCGTCCGCCGGAACCATGACCTACCTGGGCGCGCCGGTCGTGACTGCGGCCATCACCCCGTCGGTCAGCATCCCGGCCGGTGGTGGCGTGTTCACCATCGTGGGCACCAACCTCACGGGTGCGACC
>NZ_JBITZP010000055.1:19483-36084 GCF_044546945.1 Kitasatospora sp. NPDC053057
GACCGTGACCTTCGGGGCGACCCCGGCGACGGTGACCAGCAACACCGGTACCGTCATCACCGGCATCATCCCGGCCGGTACCCCGAGCACCACCGTCAACGTCACCGTGACCACCCCGGGTGGCACGGCGTCCGCCGGAACCATGACCTACACCGCCTGATCAGCCCCCGGCGGCGCTGCCGGCCTTCGGATGACACTCCGAAGGCCGGCAGCGCCGCCTTGGCACGCTGATGAGACGTCGCGAGACAGGCGCACTCCGCCGCGAGGGCAGCGGGTTTGTCAACTCACATCGAAGAGACGCACTCGATCGGATGGCGTCATAGATGAGTTGGCGGCCTGCCCTGCGCGCGCTAACTAGCTTTGGTCACGAACCATCAGGTCCGCCGCCGCGCACTGCGTTGTGGCTCGAATCAAGGAGTGGTCGTCATGCGCCGTACTGTCACTGTGCTCGCTGGAGCTGCGGCTCTGTCGGTCGCCTTCACCTTCCAGGCCGCCGCCGCCCCCGGCGAGTTCATCGCCCCCAACGCCAGGGCCGCCGCCGAGGTGGACTACCACGGTGCCCTGCAGAGGCAGAAGAACGTGATCGACAGCTTCAAGAGCGCGCACGGGCCGAATGTCTACTGCGTCATCGTCAACCCCAGTGCGGGCATCAACCTCTCCAGCGCCCTGATTCTCGCCAACGGTGGGGTCGGGACCACGAGCGTCGAAGCGTCGGGATATCCCACCACGTCGTGTGACAGCCGCCGGGACGCCATTACCGTCGTGCCTGTCAACAACGGCCGGGACGTGTCCGCTTCGTTCACCATCGCCGTTCTCTAGCGCGGCGAGTGCCCGGACTGGGGCGGCAGATCCGGCGCCGCCCCGGCCGGGCCTGCCGTCGGAACCTGGGAACAATTGGCGGTTTTGGGAACAGCGGATGTTCATGAGACCAAGCGCCGCTCAAGGGTGTGCAGCGAACGGCTCTGTCCTGTAATCGGTGGTAGCGCTGTGTAGTGATTACTGGAGGAGGATGCGGTGGCGGAGCAGGGGGAAGCCGGCTCGGCCGTGCATCTGCCTCGTGATGCGAGGAACTGCTGAAGCCCTGCCAGGTGGTCGCGTGCGCTGCGCCATTTGGGTGTTGTGGCGTCAGTAGGGTTGTCATGGGTGTAATACCGCTGGGTTACTAGAAGTATCCGATCGGGTGGGTCGCCCATCATCACTTCGGCGGAACGCGGTTGGCACCCTGTGCAGGCCTGAAGTAGGGCAATCCAGGGCAGTGCCACTGGCGGCGGCGCGGCCTCTTCTGGCATCGCCAACCCTCAGCGCTTGCCCCGAACCAGGGTCCGGTCTCGGGTGGGACGACGGTGACCCTGACGGGGGCCAGTCTCACCAACGCGAGTGCGGTCCCGTTTCGGCAGTACCGCCGCAGCATCGTTCACCGTGGGCTCCGACACCTAGATCATCGCCACCGCGCCACCCGGGTCCGCGGTATGTCCAGGTCACGGCCACCGCCCGCGGCGGCACCAGCAACGGCTTCACCTACACCCGAATCCAGCCACCCGGTATCCGACACCCCACCCCAGTGGGAGGCGGCACATGCCGAACAGTCAATCTGCTACCTCAACGGCAACGTGGACACACCGGCCGCCTCGCGGACCCGACCGCCGAGGCCGTCGCGGTGGGAGGCGGGGCCTCGCCGGCGGTCCGGGACGGTTCCGTCGACCGCGGCGACCCGCATCCCCCGGCAGAACGCGCCCCCTGGGCCCGCCGGGGCTACCACGCGACACCTGCATCTGATCGCCTTCCGGCCGGCTCAAGCGGCGAGGCGCCTCATCCCGTCCACGAGACACGGGCAGCATCCTGCCCACGACAAAAGAGGTACACCATGACTGTCCTGACCCAGGCCCGCTCAATCCCGCAGATCCAGGCAAACGCCTCCCTGACCGCGTTTCCCAGCGCCGTGATCCCGGTCGGGAACAGTCCGCTGGGGGTGGTGCTGACTCCCGACGGGACACGCGGCTACGTGGCCAACCGGGCGTCGAACACGGTCAGCGTGATCGACACCGCCACCAACACCGTCACCACCACCATCACCACAGGCGCGGGACCCACGCTTGTGGCGGTCGCGCCCGACGGAGCACACACGTACGTCACCCTGGCCGACGACGCTCTCCTCGCAGTGGTCGACACCGCGACGAACACCGTCACCGCCAACATCCCGGTCGGGCAAGGAGCCGCAGGCGTGTCGGTCACCCCGGACGGGGCCCGCGTCTACGTGGCGAATGAGAACGCCGACACGGTGAGCGTGATCGACACCACGACGAACACCGTCGCCGCCACCATCGCGGTGGGGAGCAGGCCGATCGGCGTTACGGTCACCCCGGACGGTGCCCACGCCTATGTGGGGAACACCGGCAGCAACACCATCAGCGTGATCGCCACCGCCACCAACACCGTCACCGCCACCGTCACCGGACAGGGCGGCCCCACAGTCGTGGGAATCACCCCGGACGGCACCCGCGGCTACGCCAGCAACGGCGCCTCCAACACCGTTTCCGTGATCGACCTCACGACCAACACCATCACCGGAAGCATCACGGTCGGCAACGAACCGCGCTTCGTGACAGTCAGTCAAAACGGTGCCCACGCGTATGTGGCGAACTACCGCTCCAACACCGTCTCCGTGATCAACACCGCAACCAACACGCTCGCGGGAAACCTGCGGGTAGGGCAAGGGCCGACCGGCGTCGCTGTCACCGCGGATGACTCCCGCCTGTACGTGACCAACACCGATGCCGGCACGGTCAGCGTCATCCCCTTGAACCTGATCCCCAACGAGGGGAGCACCGCGGGCGGCTTCACCGTGACCATCAACGGGCACAACCTCGCAGGCGCCAGCGCCGTGCACTTCGGCAGCACCAGTGCCACCATCCTCAGCAACACCGCGACCTCGATCACCGTCGTCGCCCCCGTCGGGGCCGGGGCGGTCCCGGTAACGGTCACAACCCCCGGAGGCACCGGCCTGATGGGGTACTTCGTCTTCTTCCCAGCCCCCCAGATCAACGGCCTCAGCCCCACAGCAGGGCCGTCCAGCGGCGGCAATACCGTCGTCATCACCGGCTTCAACCTCGCCGGCGCGCTCGCCGCGTCCTTCGGCCCCAACCGCGCCACCATCCAGTCCGCCACCGATACCCAGCTCACCGTGATCCCCGCCAGCGGCTCGAGGGGAACCGTCCCGGTCACCGTGACCACCCCCGGTGGAACCGCCGACGACCTCTTCTACACCTACGTCGACACGCCGAACATCTCCGACGTCACTCCCGACACCGCATCGACCGGCGGTGGCACGGCCGTAACCCTCACCGGATTCAGTCTGGCGACCACCCAACAAGTCACCTTCGGAAACATCCCGGCCGACTTCACCGTCCTGTCCGACACCCAGATCACGGCCACCGCACCACCACAAGCCCCAGGCCAGAACGTCACCATCTCGGTCACCACCGCCGGCGGCAGCGCATCCTGGAACTCCTTCACTTACCAGGACCCGCCAACTGCCTGACCGGCGATGCCATCTCGTCGTCCTGACTGATGCGGCGCCGGAGCACGTGGAGGGGCGGGCGGAACAACTCACCGCTCACCGCGGGGCTGCGGCACTCCCTCGCGCAGCCACAGCCGCGGAAGGTGCTCACGGCCGGCGGCATCGCACAGTGCGCCAGCCGCCGGCGCCCCGCACAGCCGGATGGTCGCCGACATCATCATCGCCGTACTGATCTCCTGGCTCGCCCGCCTGCGCCACCTGGGCGGCCAGGGCCTGCTCGACCCGGCGCGGGTCTCCGAGCTGGACGCGCTCGGCATGATCTGGTCCAGTCACGCCGGTTGCCGCTGGCCGCCTGCCTTTTTTGCCGGCGGCCGGCGGCGGCTCGCATACGCGTCCGACGAGGTGAGCGTTGGTCCGGGGCCGCTGGTCCGCCGGGAGGCGGGATCAACCCTGGGGTGGACGGCAGCAGGAAAGCTGACTCCTACGCTCGAGTGCATCGTCGCGCTGGTGAGTGGAGCTACGGCGGCGGGGTGCCTGACAGGGGACGGCATCGCGCCGCCGGGCCGACCTGGGCGCTGCAGGAAACTCGCGTTCTACGGGGGAAGTGTGTTCGACGGGACCGGCACTTTCGGTCTGCGGCCTGCGGCCGCGGCCGGAGACAGTGATCTGCACGCGACGGGCGGCGGGGGCGATCCGTTCGGGACCGGCGCCGCCCCGCCGGACCGGGCCGCGCGGGCGGAGGAGGCCGTGGGGCGGCTGGTGGGCGGACGCTACCGGTTGCTGGAGCGTCTGGGCGCGGGAGGCATGGGGACGGTATGGCGGGCCCGGGACGAGGTGGTGGACCGGGACGTGGCACTGAAGGAGCCCCGCGTCCCGGAGCACGTCGGCGCGGCGGAGCAGCGGACCGCCTTCGCGCGGATGGAACGTGAGGCGCGGGCCGCGGCGCGGATCGACCATCCGTCGGTGGTGACGATCCACGACGTGGTCACCGAGGACGGGCGTCCGTGGATCGTGATGGAACTGGTGCGCGGCCGGTCGCTGGCGGAGGTTCTGGAGGAGGGCACGCTGGCGCCGCGTGAGGCCGCGAGGATCGCCCTGGCCGTGCTGGGCGCGCTCGGGGCCGCCCACGAGTGCGGTGTGCTGCACCGGGACGTCAAGCCCGGCAACGTGATGCTGGGGCGTCACGAGCGGGTGGTGCTCGCCGACTTCGGGATCGCCCAGGTGGAGGGCGAGCAGAAGCTCACCGAGACCGGCGGCTTCATCGGTTCGCCCGAGTACCTCGCCCCCGAGCGCGTGCTCGGCCGGCGCGCGGGGCCCGCATCCGACCTGTGGTCGCTCGGGGTGACGCTCTACCAGGCCGTCGAAGGCGTCTCGCCGTTCCGCCGCCAGACCACGCCCGCCACCCTGCAGGCGGTCCTGCTCGCCGAGCTCCCGCCCCTGCGGCAGGCCGGGCCGCTCGCCCCGGTGATCGCCGCGATGCTGCGCAGGGAGGAGGAGCAGCGGAGCACCGTCCAGGACGCCCGCGCCCAGCTCCAGAGCCTGGCGGCGCCCGCTCCCACCGCGCACCCTGCGACCGTGCTCGGCGCAGCCGCCGCCGCGCCCGCGCCGGGCAGCGCGCCGTGGCGCCGGCACCCGCGCCGGTGGGCCGCCGCAGCGGCCGGCACCCTGGCCGCCGTGACGGCGCTGGTCCTCGTCCTGTGCCCGTTCGACGACGGCCTGGCGGCGGGCTGGCGGTCCTACGACGAGTACCGGATGCGGCTGAGTGTCGCGGCCCCGGCCGACTGGACGATCGAGACCACCGACAACACCGGTGACCAGAACGGCGCCTACCGCGGCACCCGCTACACGGCACCAAAGGGCGACGTCTGGCTGGCCGTGGACCGAAAGGAGAAGGAGACCCAGACGCCCCGCGCCATCGTCGAGCAGTGGAAACACGACGACGACGTCCGCACCCCGCCCCTCGGGGGAGCGCCCACGGTCGCGACGGTCGAGTCGGCCACCGAGCAGGGCCGCGACGCGGCGATCCTCACCGAGACCTACAGCAAGGATGGGGACGGCACGCCCCGGCGCCTGTCCAAGATGCTGGTCCTGGTCAGCTCCCACCAGGAGCGCCTCACCCTGCGCGTCGACGTTCCGGACGGCAGGGACGCCGCCGCGACGGCCAGCGGCCTGCTCGCCAAGGCCCGCGCCGGCTACCGCGTCCGCGACCTGTGACCACCGGTCCGGGCGGCGTTGCGACCGGGAGCCGGGAGCCGGGAGCGCTCAGTGCGGCGGTCCGACCGGGCTGCCGCCGCCCACCGCGATCAGGCCGCTCTCGTAGGCGACCACGACCGCCTGCGCCCGGCTGGTGAGCGCCAGCTTGGTCAGCACCCGGTTCACGTGCGTCTTGACCGTGGCGATGCTCACCACCAGGTGCCGGGCGATCTGGTCGTTGGTCAGGCCCCGGCCGATGAGGCGGAGCACATCCTTCTCCCGTACGGTCAGCGCCTCCAGCGAGGCCGCGGGCCCGTCGGCCGGTTCCGTCCGCCGGGCGAAGGTCTCCACCAGGCGCCGGGTGACGGTCGGCGCGAAGAGCATCTCCCCTTCGGCGATCTGCCGGACGGCGGCGAGCAGCCGCTCCGGTGGGGTGTCCTTGAGCAGGAAGCCGCTGGCACCCGCGCGCAGCGCCGCGTACACGTACTGGTCCAGGTCGAAGACGGTCAGCATGACGACCTTCGGCTTGGGTTCCTCGGGGGCGGCCAGGATGCGCTCCATGGCGGCGATGCCGCTCATGCCCGGCAGACGGATGTCCATCAGTACGACGTCCGGCGTCCGGCGGGCGGCGAGGTCGACCGCCTCCTCGCCGGTGGCCGCTTCTCCGGCGACCTCCAGGCCGTCGGCGGCGCGCACCAGGGCGGCCAGTCCCGCCCGGATGAGGACCTGGTCGTCCACGATCAGCACGGATGCCACCGCTGTCCCCTCCCCCTGTGCGGGCTGCCCCGCGCTGCGCCCGCCGTCCCGCGCCGCCCCGTGCCGGCGCGTCTACGCGTCCTGTGTGACCGGCAGTGAGAAGGCCACCTCGAACCCGCCGCCGGCGCGGGGGCCGGTGTGCACGGACCCGCCGTAGAGTCTGACGCGTTCACGGACACCGATCAAACCCAGGCCGCTGCCCGGCACGCTCCCGGCGCTGCCGGGGCCGTCGTCGGTGATCCGGCCCTCCAGGCGGTCGGGCAGCCAGCGCAGGCCGACGGTGGCGGCAGCGGGCCGACCGGCGTGCTTGATCACATTGGTGAGGGCCTCCTGTACGGTGCGGAACGCGCACAGGTCGGCTCCCGGCGACAGCGGCCGGGCGGTGCCCGTCACTTCCACCCGGACCGGGACGCCGGCCGCGCGGGTGCGCTCGCAGAGTTCGTCGAGCCGGGCCAGACCAGGAGCCGCCTGAAGCGGCTCCTGCCCGGGCGGCGCCTCACCCGGCCCCTCGTAAGGCGTGTCGCCCGAGACGCGGAGCACCTGCAAGAGCGAGCGCATCTCCTCCAGCGCCTCCCGGCTGGTCTCCCCGATCGCCGTCAGCGCCGCCCGCGCCTGCCCGGGGTCGGAGGCGAACACGAACTCCGCCAACCCGGCCTGAACGGCCAGCGCGGACAGGTGGTGCGCGACCACGTCGTGCAGCTCGCGGGCGATGCGCATCCGCTCCTCCACCACCGCGTGGCGGGCCCTCAGCTCCTGCTCGCGCCGCAACCGCTCGGTCGCCTCGGCCAGCTGTGCGTTCCGCTCGCCCAGGCGCCGCATCGCGGTCGCGAACATCGCCACGACCCCGACACCGATCACCGACTGCGCCAGCGACAGTGCCACCGACAGGTGCGCCGCCGATCCGCTGGCCACCCACGCGGCGCCGGTGGCCGCCGCGGCCACCGCGGCTTCCCGCGCCGAGCGGCGCGCGACGACGGTGTAGCAGGCCAGCAGCGGCGCCCACAGGTTCACCGACGGCTGGAAGCCCGCGGCCGTGTAGGCGGCCAGGCCGGCCAGGGACACGGCCAGTACGGTGCGCGGCACGCGGCGGCGCGCCGCCAGCGGCAGGTTCGTCACCAGGCTGAGGGCGATCGCCGCGGTGTCGAACCGTGGCCAGCCCTCCGCCCGATACTGGGCCCGGTAGGTCTGCAGCCCGTACACGACGGTCACGGCGGCCAGCACACAGGCCAGCGCCGCGTCCACCCACCCCGGATCGACCCGCGACCACCGCATCCTCGCCCGCATCCCGGCAGCATAGGAACGGCTCACTCCACCCGTCGTCAACCCTACGGTTGACCGCCGCCCGCCCCGTCCGGCGTCGGATCCGGCTGGTCCCGTCCAGTGCCGAACCCGGCCGGTCCCCGGCGCGCGGCCCGCGCCGGATGAGCCGTGCGCCGGCGCACCGCCGGGGAGGCCGGCAGTGCGTACCGACCTTCGCCCTTCCAGATTAGCGTGCGCAAAGCACGCTTTTCCTGTACGGTCATAAGCGTGCCTCAGGCACGCATCACCCGCACGCCGTGCGGGCAATCGTCATCACACCGGAGGAACACCCATGCACCGCACCGACGTCCGGGCCGCCCTCACCGACCTGCTCCTCACCCCGGCCCTCGACCGCGAGTTCGCCCCCGACGGCCGCTTCCGCCACATCGAGGAGACCACCCTCATGCTCGAAGGCGCCGACGCCGACCGGAACCTCGGCAGCGCCCGCTGAGCCGCATTGCCCACCTGACGCCACGAGGCCGCCGCTGTCCCAGCGCATCGGCGCGCCGCCGTCACGGCGCATCGTCCCAAAAGTGAGAGGAAGTGGTTGTCATGATCGACGTGCTCATCGCCGGGGCCGGCCCGGTGGGGCTCTGGCTCGCCGCGGAGTTGCGCCTGTACGGGGTGGAGGTGACCGTCGTGGAACGCCGGGCGGCACCGGACGGACGGTCGCGTGCGGTCGGCATGCAGGCCGGCACGTTGGACACCTTCGCCACCCGAGGACTCGCGGAGCGGTTCATCGAACGCGGCACCCCGGTGCCGACCGGCCACTTCGGCGCGGCGACCACCCGGCTGGACTTCTCCACGGTCGGGGCGGTGCACCCGTTCATGCTGGCGCTCGGTCAGTCCGTCACCGAACAGCTCCTGGAGGAGCACGCGGTGGCCGCGGGTGCCCGGGTGCTGCGTGGGGAGGAGGTCGTCTCGCTCACCCAGGGGCCGGACGCCGTCGAGGTGGTGATCCGGGCCGGCAACGCCCACCGGACCGTGCGGGCCCGCTGGGTGGTGGGCTGCGACGGCACCCGCAGTGCGGTGCGCCAGGCGGCCGGCATCGACTTCCCCGGTCAGGACACCACGCTGACCGGGTGGCTCGCCGACGTCGAACTCGACGATCCGCCCACCGCGCCGCTCGCCGCCACCGGGCCGGCCGGCTCGTTCCTGGTGGCCCCGATCGGCGACGGAGTCCACCGGCTGGCGGGCCTGTCCACGGCCACCATGCACCGCGGCACCGGCGAACCGCTGACCCTGGAGGAGGTGCGCGAGCAGAGCCGCACGCTACTGGGACGGGAGCTGGGCATCCGCAACCCCCGGTGGCTCTCGCGCTACGGCAACGCCACCCGCCAGGCCGCGCGGTACCGGGCCGGACGGGTACTGGTGGCCGGGGACGCGGCGCACATGTTCTTCCCGGCGGGTGGGCAGGGCATGAACCTCGGCATCCAGGACGCCACCAACCTGGGCTGGAAGCTGGCCGCCACCCTCCAGGGCCGGGCACCCGACGGACTGCTGGACAGCTACGACACGGAGCGCCGCCCGGCCGCCCGAGCCGTCATCGACAACACCCGCGCGCAGCTCGCCCTGTTCGCCGCGGCGAGCCCGGAGCAGATCGCGCTGCGCGAGGTCTGGTCCGCCGCGCTGGCCGAACCGCGGACCAACCGCCAGTGGGCCCGCAGGATCGCCGGCTTCGACGACCCGCTCCCCGCCGACATCGCACCCGGCGCGCACCCGCTGAACGGCACGCGACTGGCCGGCCTCGCCCTGGCCGCGGCCGACGCACCCACCGCTCACCCGTTGATGCACCACGGCCGGCCGCTGCTGCTGGACCTCGGCGGGACGCGGACGCCGTGTTCCGCAGGCGGTCTGGAACAGCGGACAGTCACCGTCAACACCGAAGCAGCGGATCCGGTCTGGCGGGACGTCACCGCTGTTCTGGTCCGACCGGACGCCCGGATCGCCTGGGCCAGCACCGATACCGACCCGCAGCGCCGGGCCGCGGACTGCCGCACCGCCCTGCGCACCCTGTGCCGCTGAACGCCGTTCGGTGGGCCCACCCGCCGGACCCGCCCGGCGCCCCCTCTCACAGGGGCGGGCGCCGTGAGAAGCACCCTCAGCCCATCCGGCGGGAGCCATCCTGGCGCGGGCGCAGGGCGGGTGGGATCAGCTCTCGTGGCGGTCCGGCCCAGTCGACGTCAGTCAGACGCAACTTCTTCGCATTAAGCTGCGTGCATGAGCTCCCGAGCGACCACACGCCCCGGCGGGCGCAGCGCCCGCGTCCAGCAGTCCGTGCACCAGGCCGTCCGTGATCTGGAGGCCGAAGCGGGGCGGGATGCGCTCACCGTGCCGCTGATCGCCGCCCGTGCGGGAGTGACGCCGTCCACCATCTACCGGCGCTGGGGGGACCTGAGGGAACTGCTGTCCGACGTGGCCGTCGAGCGGTTGCGCCCCGACGCCCCGCCGGCCGACCACGGCAGCCTGCGGGCGGACCTGGAGGCGTGGGCCGTGCAGTTCGCCGAGGAGATGTCCTCGACGGCGGGCCGCACGTACATCCGCGACGCCCTGCTGGGCGACCCCGGGCAGGGCAACGCGGTCCGTTGCTCCGACTACGCCGCCGAGCAGTTGAAGGCCATCGGCGTGCGCGCGGCCGGGCGAGGGGAGGCCGTGCCCGGCGTGGAGACCCTGCTGGACGTCCTCGTCGCCCCTCTGATGTACCGGATCCTGTTCCGCCCCTCGGACCTGTCCGGGGCCTACACCGCCCGCCTGGTCGCGGCGGCGCTCGGCGGTAACGTGCCTCCTTCGGCGCCTAAAAGCTAATTATTTGCGTCCTGGGCCCTCGGGGCACTACAGTGCTTAATGCAAAGCATTTGCCTTAAGGGCCAGAGGTGGTTCAATGACCAGCGTCACCGGCCCGCCGTCCCGCCGAGAGGACCCACCGATGAGCACCGCCGCGCCCCGTTCGGCCACCTCCTTCACGAGTACGGGATGGAGCCTCGGTGACATCGCCGTACGGCGCGTCGACGAGATCGAACTGCCGCGGCAGACCGGGCCCTGGTTGCTGCCGGACGCCACCGAGGAGGTGCTGGACGAGGCGTCGTGGCTGCGCCCCGACTTCGCCGACGCCGACGTCCCCCGTCTGGCGAGCCACAGCTTCGCGGTGGAGGCCGGCGGACTGCGGATCGTCGTGGACACCGGCATCGGAAACGCCAAGCCGCGAGCCAACCCGGCCTGGAACGGTCTGGACACCGACTTCCTGGAACGCCTGGCGGCGGCCGGCTTCTCGCCCGAGTCCGTGGACCTGGTGATCACCACGCACCTGCACACCGACCACGTCGGCTGGAACACGCGCCTCGTCGGCGAGGACTGGGTCCCCACCTTCCCCGGCGCCCGCTACCTCACCAGCCGCACCGAATGGGACCACTGGGCCGCCACCGACCTGGACGAGGCTCGCGGCCAGATGTTCCGCGACTCCGTCACCCCCGTCCGCGAGGCCGGGCAGTACCACCTCGTGGACGTGCCCGAGCAGGGGCGCGAGGTGGCTCCGGGCGTCTTCCTGGTCCCTGCCCCGGGCCACACCCCGGGGCAGGTCGCCGTGGAGTTGCGCGGCAGCGACCGCCGGGCGCTGATCACCGGCGACAGCATCCACCACCCCGTGCAGCTGTCCCACCCCCATGTGAACAGCTGCGTCGACATCGACGCGGCCCAGGCGGTCCGTACCCGCGGCCGGCTGCTTGACGGCGTGGCGGGCACCGACGCGTTGCTCCTGGGCACGCACTTTCCGCGGCCCACGGCCGGCACCGTCCGCCGGGAGCACGGCCGCTACCGGCTGCTCGCCGAGCCGGGCGTCGAGATCCCGGCCACCGCGGCCTGATCACCGCGGCCTGATCACCGCGGCCGGTGCCGCCCGGCCGCCCCGCTCGGGCCGCCGAGCAGCCGCTGCGACTGCAGCTGCCTAAAGCAAATCCCTGGCCTTTGCTGCCTCGGTTACTCCGCCACTCCCACCTCGACCGAGTAAGGAGACCATCCATGTCCGCTGTCGCACTCACACCACCGGAGGCTGCCCGCTGGGCCGCCCGCGCCGGGCTCGTGCTGCCCGCCGAGCGCCACGCCGCGGTCGCCGCGGTCGCCAACCACATCCACGGCGTCGTCGCGGTTCTGCGCGAGCTGGACTTCGCGGACGTCCCGCCCGCCGCCGCCTACCGCGCCGGAGAGGAGAAGCACGATGCGGCCGTATGAGCTGTCCCTCGCCGCCGCCGCGGACGCGATCCGTGCCCGGCGACTGTCCCCCGTCGAACTGGTCGACTCCGTCCTCGAACGCATCGAGGAAGTGGATCCGCACCTCGGCGCCTACGTCACGGTCACCGCGGAGCAGGCACGCCGGGCGGCGAGCGAGGCCGAACACGAAGCGGCGCACGGTCGTTACCGCGGACCGCTGCACGGCATCCCGATGGGCCTCAAGGACCTGATCGACGTCGGCGGGATGGCCACCACGGCCAGCTCCCGGGTGCGCGCCGACCATCGCGCGACGGCGGACAGCACGGTCGCCGCCCGCCTGAGCGCAGCCGGCGCCATCCTGCTCGGCAAGACCCACACCCACGAATTCGCGTTCGGCCTGACCACTCCGCAGACCCGCAACGCCTGGGACCGCGGCCGGGTGGCCGGTGGTTCCAGCGGCGGCTCCGCGGTCGCCGTCGCATCGGGCACCGCGACCTTCGCCCTGGGCACCGACACCGGCGGGTCGATCCGGGTGCCCGCCGCGCTCAACGGGGTCGTCGGCCTCAAACCGACCTACGGTCTCGTCCCCCGCCACGGCGTCACCTCCCTGTCCTGGTCGCTGGACCACGTCGGCCCGCTCACCCGCACCGTCGAGGACGCCGCCCTGGTCCTGACCGCGCTGGCCGGACACGATCCGCGCGAGCCGGCCTCGCTGTCCGTGCCCGCCACGGACTACCGGCCCGGTGCCGGCACGAACCTGACGGGGCTGCGCATCGGCCTGCCGCGCACCTACTACTTCGACAACGTCCACCCGCAGGTGGAGGCCGCTGTCCGGCACGCCGTCGGGCAGTTGGAAGCCCTGGGCGCACGGCTCGTCGAGGTCGACATCCCGATGACCCGCTACATCCAGGCCACCCAGTGGGGCCTGATGGTGCCGGAGGCCGGGGCCTACCACGAGGGCAGCCTGCGCACGGTCCCCGAGTTGTACCAGGAGGACGTCCGCATCCTCCTGGAGGCAAGCGAGTTGATGAGCGCCGGGGACTACGTACGCGCGCAACGCGCCCGCACGCTCATGCGCGCCGAGTGGGCCCGGCTGCTGGATCAGGTCGACGTGATCGCCGCCCCGAGCGTGCCGATGCCCGCGGTCGGCGCCGACGAGGCGACGGTCAGCTGGCCCGACGGCACAGTCGAGGGCGTCTCCGACGCCTACGTGCGCCTCTCCGCCCCCGCCAACATCACCGGGGTGCCCGCCCTGACCGTTCCGGTCGGCCACGACTCGGCGGGCCTGCCGATCGGCATGCAACTGCTCGGCCGGCCCCTCGGCGAGCCCACGCTCCTGCGGGTCGGCCATGCCTACGAGCAGACGCAGCCCGCCCGGCAACTCGCCACAGCGGCCTGAGCGAGCGCCCCGGGCGGCGGGTTCCCGCCGGTTTTGAGCGATGTCGATGACGGATGTGGTCATGGCGCTGGAACCTCGGCCGGCGGCCCCCGGGGGAGGCTCCACGGAATTCGGGGTGGAATATCCGCCCGCGGCGAGCCCGGGCCTGCTAGAGTCGACGTTAGTTGCAGTAGTGGTTCCCATGAACTTTGTGTGCGCCTGCTGATGTATCGCAGGCGCATTTTTGTTTCCCGGCTCTTCCCCGGGTGGGTGCTCATCGCGGCGACTCGAAGCACGCGCTGTGCGGGCTTCGGACAGCCCCTTGAAGGAGATTTTTTTATGGCTAATGGCACTGTGAAGTGGTTCAACGCGGAAAAGGGCTTCGGCTTCATCGAGCAGGACGGTGGCGGCGCTGACGTCTTCGCCCACTACTCGAACATCAACGCCAACGGTTTCCGTGAGCTGCTCGAGGGCCAGAAGGTCGAATTCGACGTCACGCAGGGCCAGAAGGGTCCGCAGGCCGAGAACATTCGTCCGCTGTAGTTCATCTGTCAAGGCACCCGCCTAGCAGCGAGGGGGCCCGCACCGCGTACATGATGCCCGGTGCGGGCCCCCTCGGCATTGCGCCACCACGCGCATTCCCGGCCGTCAGGCCCCTGGCTCCGCCACCGGTGGCCATCCCCCCACGCGAGACGCACAGCGCCGCGTCCGGATCGGCGCCCTGCCGTGACATCCCACGGTTCGAGGTTCTTCGCTCCCGCCCTGCGCGGTGAGCGCCGACCTGAGGTGACGTGCCGCACGGTTTCACCGTCCACGCCCGGCTCTCCCCGCTTTTTTTCGGCCCGTTCCCTTGCGACCTCCTGCCGGCGCCCCGCGCTGCGGAGCTGCCTCGCGACGTGCCGCCCCAGGAAGGCTTCGCATGAACCGCTCCAGTCGCTCCCGCTACCAGAACTCCCGCTCCTCGGCCTCCTCCCGCTCCGGCGGCGCCAACGGATCTCGATCCGGGGGCAACTCCTTCTACGGCGAGCGGCCCGCCGGGGGCCGACGCCCCTCCGGCCGGAGGGACCATCAGGGATCCTCCACGCAAGGCGAGTTCGCGATGCCGGTGAGCACCACCCCGGCCCTGCCGGCCGTCGAGTCCTTCGACGAACTCGACCTGCCGAAGGCGCTGCTGTCGGTGCTGGGCCGCCAGGGCGTCACCACGCCGTTCCCCATCCAGGCCGCGACGCTGCCGAACTCGCTGGCCGGCCGCGACGTCCTCGGACGGGGCCGGACCGGCTCCGGCAAGACCCTGGCGTTCGGCCTCGCCGTGCTGGCCCGCACCGCCGGGCAGAAGGCCGAGCCGCGCCGACCGCTGGCCCTGGTGCTGGTCCCCACCCGCGAGCTCGCGCAGCAGGTCACCGAGGCCCTCACGCCCTACGCCCACGCGGTGCGCCTGCGGATGGCCACCGTGGTGGGCGGGGTGTCGATCGGACGCCAGGCACAGGCACTGAACCGCGGGGCGGAGATCGTGGTGGCCACCCCCGGCCGGCTCAAGGACCTGATCCAGCGCGGCGACTGCCGGCTGGACGACGTCGGCGTCACGGTCCTCGACGAGGCCGACCAGATGGCCGACATGGGCTTCCTGCCGCAGGTCACCGAACTCCTCGACCAGGTCGCCGAAGGCGGCCAGACCATGCTGTTCTCCGCCACCCTGGACCGCAACGTCGACCGCCTGGTGCGGCGCTTCCTCAACGACCCGGTCACCCATTCCGTGGACCCGTCCGCCGGAGCGGTCAGCACCATGGAACACCACGTGCTCCACGTGCAGAACTTCGACAAGAACGCCACCATCGCCCACATCGCCGCCCGCGACGGCCGGGTGATCATGTTCATCGACACCAAGCACGGCGCGGACCGCCTCGTGGAGGATCTGCTCGCGAACGGCGTGAAGGCCGCGGCCCTGCACGGCGGCAAGTCCCAGCCCCAGCGCACCCGCACCCTGGAGCAGTTCCGCACCGGCCAGGTCACGGCCCTGATCGCGACCAACGTCGCCGCCCGGGGCATCCACGTCGACGGGCTCGACCTGGTCGTCAACCTGGACCCGCCGAACGACCACAAGGACTACCTCCACCGGGGCGGCCGCACCGCCCGGGCCGGCGAGACCGGCACCGTCGTCACGCTGGTGCTGCCCAACCAGCGCCGCGAGATGGCCCGCATGATGGCCACCGCCGCCATCACCCCCGTCACCACCAGGGTCAGCGCCGGCGACGAGGACCTGACCCGCATCACCGGCGCCCGCGTGCCCACCGGCGTGCCCGTCACCATCCCCGACCCCGTCGTCGAACGACCGCGCCGCAGCCCGTCCGCGAACCGCGGCCGCCGCGGCCGCCCCGCCTCCACCACCGGCGACACCCGGGCCACCTCAAGCCGCGACAACCAGCGCTCCCCCGGCCGCCGCCGGGCGCCCAAGCGCGTCGCCCTCGCCGCGTAGCACCCTCCGGGCCCGGCTCGGGGTGCGGACCGGGCCCACGCGGTTCGCCGCCTCGGCGACACCGGCTTCCCACGACGGCCGCACGCGAAGTCCGTCAGCAGCGCGGCGGCCCGCACCGGCGGACCCCGCCGGCCGTTCCACCGCCACTGCCCTGATCTCCGCCGGCCTCGGCGGAGGAGACGCGAAGGAGTCCGCTCATGACCACCATTCTCGAACACCACGCGACCACGGCCACGGTCGGCGACCTCATGAAGCACCCGGAGCTGCAGATCAGCGACGACGTCATGGTCGACACGGCGATGGACATCCTGCACAGCTCCGGTGCCGACCACCTCCTGGTCCGCGACGAGGACGGCCGTTGTGCCGGGCTGGTGACCCGCCTGCACCTGGCGCCGTTCCAGGCCCGGTCCTGGTACACCGAACGCACCCCGGTACGCGACATCGTCCACGACCGCGGCCCGTTCGCCACCAGCGACATGTCCGTCACCACCGCGACCGCCACCATGCACTCGCGCGGCCTGGACGCGTGGCCGGTGGTGGACCACGACGGTCACGTCATCGGCCTGCTGAGTCTCCAGGTGTGCTGACCGCGCAGGTCGGTGACGCGGCCGGCAGGTTCGACCGTGCTGTCGGTCTGTGGCCGGTAGCGACGGGTGCGGTTGTGGGGGGGGGCCCCGCCCCCCGGGGGGGCCCCCCCCGGGGGGGGGGGGGGGCCCCCCCGGCGGGGGGGGGGGGGGGGCGGGGGCGGGGGGGGGGGGGGGCGGGGTTGGGGCCGACAAACA
>NZ_JBITZP010000055.1:36093-41226 GCF_044546945.1 Kitasatospora sp. NPDC053057
CGGGGGGTGCCGGGGGCGGGCTGGGGCGCGGGGGGGGGGGTGGGGGGGGGGTTGGGGGGGGGGGGGGGGGGGCGCGCCCCCCGGGGGGGGGCGCCCCCCCCGCCAGGGGTGGGCCGGGATCACCGTCCGGCGGCGCTCGGTGGTCAGCGGGCGCTGCCGATGTTCCGGTCGTGTTCGGCGCCTTCGAGCATGAGGGTGGTCTCCTCGATCCGGCGGAAGCGGCCGTCGGGGGCGAACTCGCCGAAGAGGTAGACCTCCACGCGGACGGTGGAGCCGTCGGTCTTGGTGAGGGTCATGGTGTGGCGGTCGGCGTAGCGGTCGCCGTCGACGAGTTCGTCGTGGACCTCGACCGTGCCGCCGGCCACGATCGTGCGCAGGTGGGCGATGTGGGCGAGGAACTCGGTGCGGTTCGCCCAGGTTCCATCGGTGCGCTGGCGGTAGTCGGGGGCGAAGTGGCGGTCGGCGGCCTCATCCAGGTCGAGTCCGGGGGTGAGGAGCAGGTCGGTGAGGGCGGTGTTGACGTCGGTGCGGCGCATGGGGGTTCTCCGGTAGGTCGAGGGCCGAGGGCCGAGGGTCGAAGCTGAGAATATGCGTGCCTTAAGCACGCATCACACCGTACAGGAAAAGCGTGCTCCGTGCACGCTAATCTGGTGGGGTGACGAATCCGACAGGACATGAGATCGCCGAGGCCCTGGGGCTGCTGCTGCGACGCAGCACCCGCGCCGGCCTCCACGCCCACCTGACCGAGGGCTTGGGCGAGGCGGTCGACGAGCTCACCTATCCGCTGCTCAGCGGCCTGGCGCGGACCGGTGCGTGCAGTGCCGCCGACCTCGGGCGCGAGGTCGGACTCGACCGCACCACCGTGACCCGCCGCGCCGACCGGCTGGAGGAGGCCGGCCTGCTGCGGCGCGAGGCCGACCCCGGCGATCGGCGTGCGACGCTGCTCGTCCTGACCGATGCCGGGCAGGGCGCGGTGCGCGTCACCCGGGAACGGCTGGCGGCCCGTATCGAGGGCTCGCTCGCCTCCTGGCCGGCGGCGGACGCGCGGACCTTCGCCCGGCTGCTGCGGGTGTTCGTCGACGAGGGGCCCTTCCAGGCCTGACCCGATAGCGGCGCCTGCGCCCCCTGCGCCCCCGCGCCCAGAGGAGGAGCGCGTGTGCTCCTGTGGGGGGAGGTCGTGCCGTCCTGCGGGCCGATGGCGGACGGGTGGGCGCGCCGTATCGTCGTGCCATGAGCCGAGGACTGCATCTGGACGCCTACCTGCTGGCCTTCGACACCCGGGCCCAGTGCCTGCAGGACCGCACCCGGGCCGGCTTCCTGCTGCGCGCCGCAGCCCTGGCCGAGCTCGCCCACCGGGGCGCCGTCGCCGAGGACGGGGCGGGCCGGGTGCGGATCGTCTCCGCCGCCGCCACGGGGGATCACGTCCTGGACGCGCTGCTCGCGGAACTGGGCGACCGGCCGCGCTCCTGGAAGGCGTGGATCAGGCGCAGCCGCGACGACACCCTGGAGGCCGTCGAGGAGCGGCTCGCGGTGCTCGGCGTGGTGACCATGGCCGACCGCGACCCCTACGGCCCGGTCGCGCCGCAGCGGACGGTGGCGGTGGACGATCCGCGCGAGGCCCTGGACCTCCAGGAGCGGGTGGCAGAGCTGGTTCGCGGCGGTGCCCCGGTTGCCGCTGCGCCGTTCACCGACGCGGTCCTCGCGGCGCTGGCCGCCCACGGGCACCTGCGGCTGGTGCTCTCCAGGCACGACCGCTGGGTCCACGCCAGGCGAATCGCCGCGCTCACCGACCGGCTCGCCGACGAGACCCCGGGCCTGGCCCGGGCGGTGAGCGGCCTGAACCTGACGATGGTCGCCGCCCAGGGCGGGATGGGCGGAGGCTGACCGGCCCCGTGCCGACAGGCCGGTCGCCGGGGAAGGGGCCTGCGCACAGGCGTAGGAACGGGTTCGGGAGGCGGGGCGGGCGGCCCTGTGTCAGCACGGCGCCGACGATGCAACCGACCCGAACCGACCCGCTGCGCCGATCAGTTGCTCACTTCCGCCGCGCCGCCCTCCGCCGGCCGCGCGTGGTGGCGGCTCGGGGGGTGCCGCCACCACGCAGCGGAAGATTACCTCGCTCGTGGCCGACCCAAAATCTATGCGCGCCGGAGTAGACATTGCTCGCTGACAGGTCTAGCGTTTCTCTCGTAGACAGCAGTCGGCGATACCGGCCAGACACGAACTGGCCGGGGTTGTTGGACAGAAGTTCGCAGTTCGGTCCGGCAGCGGAGTCCCGAAGCCAGGCAGGTGCAGGACGGCGACGGGACTGGCTGCCGGACCGGGTGGGCCTTATGCGGCCACCGGCCAGCAGTACGAATTCACAGTTCAGTACATGACAGTTCAGTACAGAGGATGAACGGAGGCGCAAGCGCCATCAGGATCGCCCGGTCCATGAACACTCGCCCGGGCGGACACCGCAGACCCCAACGCAAGGACGGTGGTTTCCGGTCACGCATACGCGATCCCCGCACACCCCCTCGAACGGGCCGGTGCGGAATGAAAGGACCGGCGAAGGCCGGTAAATGGTGGTGTTTCCCTTCGGGGCCCCGGAGCCGACTCGGCGCCGGGGCCCCTCGACGCGTTCTCCCCGGAACCAGAGAGGTGCAGTGACTACGACGACCAGCCCCGGCACACCCGACAAACTCGACGACGACGACTACCCCGCTTACACCATGGGCCGCGCCGCCGAGATGACCGGCACCACCCCCGGCTTCCTGCGAGCCCTCGGCGAGCACCGCCTCATCACCCCGCTACGTTCAAGCGGCGGCCACCGCCGTTACTCCCGCTACCAACTGCGCATCGCCATGCGGGCCCGCGACCTCGTCGACCAGGGCACCCCCATCGAGGCTGCCTGCCGCATCGTCATCCTCGAAGACCAACTCGAGGAAGCCCTGCGCCTCAACGAACAACTCCGCCGCGCCCAGCGCAGCCCGGAGCCACCCGCGCAGACCTGAGCCGCCGGCCACCCGCCTGCAGCCAGGCGCGGGCCTTCACGGCGGAACGCCTGCCAGATGGTGCGGCAGGTCCGCGCCGGCGGGGCGGTGTCTCGCAGCTGCGGTGTCGTCCTCCTGACGGCCGGCATCGGCCCGCCGCGCTCCGGGGTTTTCCCTACCCCGCACGGGCCCGCTGGCCGGATGGATCAGTTCCTCTTGATCGCGGAGGCTGAGCGCATCGCACATGCTCGCCCGATCGGAGAACAAGTGTTCGGCTTGAAGTCCTCGCGCCGCACGGCGGCGCGCACCGTCGCGGTGGCACTGGCCGGAGCGGCGTGCGCCGCCACGATGACCGGCAGCGCCGAAGCCATCGTCAACGGGAAGGATTCCACGCAGCGTTACCCGTCCATGGTGTCCATCCCGGTGACGGGTGTGGACGACCCCACCTTCAAGGGCGTCTGCGGGGGATCGTTGATCGGCTCGCAGTGGGTGCTCACAGCTGCCCACTGCGTGGATCCGGCGCTTGTCACTTTGGACGGCACCGTCCGGATCGGCAGTGAGTGGAAGACGTCCGGGGGCACGGTCCGGTCCGTCGCGAAGACAGTGAGCCACCCGGGCTACAGGAACGGCGATGGCACCGGCCCCAACCGCAACGACGTCGCTCTGATCCGCCTGAGCCGCCCGGTCGCCGAGAAGCCCATCCGCATCGCCGACAAGCCGGGGCGGCCCGGCACCCCGACCCGACTCCTGGGCTTCGGCACCATCGACGACGCACCCGACCCCACCGGATGGGTCTTCCCCAACCGGCTCCAGGAACTCGACACGCGCAGGGGCGCGGTCTCCGAGTGCGCGCCGGGCTTCGCGGACAGCACCCGCCTGTGCACGATCAGCCAGGTGCCCAAGGCCATGGCATGCAACGGCGACTCCGGCGGCCCCCAGCTCCAGCAGGACCGGTACGGGCGCTGGGAACTCATCGGCGTCACCTCGGGTCCCGGCGCCCCAGGCGTGCGCTGCAGCGAAGGCCCGGGGCTCTACACCAGCGCGCCCGCCTACGCGGGCTGGATCCATGAGGTGATGGCGCGCAACGGCTGATTCGGGAGGCCGACACGGTGCCGGTGCCGCCGCGAATACCGGTGTGGTTCATGGCGAGGGGGTCTATTTGTCGGCGGGCTCGCGCAGTGGCCGCGGCCCGCCGGGCATGACCTGGGCGAGGCGGCGGCCCTGCACACCGAGAGCATGGCCGAGGTGTGCAGGATGGGGCGGCTGTTCGGCCTGGGGCCGGGAAGTGTCGGTGCTGGGCGCCACCGTTCATTCTGTCCGTTTGTCCGCTCACCGTCCGAGACATGTGGGTGTCAACCGGGTTGCTGTGAGATTCGAGAGATGCAGGTACCAGCAGCAGGTGCTGGACGAGTCGAGCGGCAGGAGGAGGCCCGGCAGCAGCACGATCAGCAAAGGCTGAGCCAGCTGCTGGCAGACGCAGCCCAGCGTCTGCTGCCCAGGAACTGCAGCACCCCCAAGAGCTATACCGGCGCTGAGCCAGTCCTGTCGCCTGCCCACGATCACGTTGAGTGAGAGGAGAGAAGGGCGCGGGCCCGCGCCGATCGCGGGTAAGGGCCTGCTACATGAGTCGTCAGGTGCGGGTCTGTCCAAGGAGTTCGCGCGGTGGTCAGCGGGCGGGGAGATGTAGCCATCGGCCCCGCGGCGAAAGGTGCGCGCGACGGCTGGGTCCGCCTGCGTGAGTGCCGCTGGGTCTGTCCATAGGCGCGCGCCGCGGCGGGGGTGCCTTGCCGGGCGCGTGTCCAGTGGCGCGCGCCTGCCCGGATTCTGCCTCGTGTCCAAGGTCGTTCACGGCGGCGCCGACGACTACTCAACCGGCGCGACAGGCCACAGCCAGCCGTCCCAGGCAGCCCCAGCGCCGTTCAGCGCCGGGGCTGCCTAACGTTGCCGTTGCGACGTGAAGGATTCACCAGGCCGGGGCTCGGCGACCAGGGGCGGACCGGCCCAGTTCCGTCAGAGCGGCAATCCTGTCATGACCAGGCAGCCGCCGTTGCCGCCGACGCCGGAGTTGTCGCCAGTCTCTGAAAAGTGACCCTCAGCCAGTTCTTGAATGTTGACCCCTTTGGTCATCCTGCGCGGCTCTACTGCGGCGCGCTGCCGCGCA
>NZ_JBITZP010000056.1:0-40768 GCF_044546945.1 Kitasatospora sp. NPDC053057
CGCCTACCTCGCCGAGTTCCGCCGCGTCCTGGCCCCGGGCGGATACGCCCTGCTCGGCTTCTTCGAGTCCGAGGGCGACCCGCTCACCCCCTTCGGCCACAAGGTGACCACCGCTTACCGCTGGCCGATCGACACCCTCTCCACCCTCGCCGCCGAAGCCGGCCTCACCGAAACCGCCCGCATGCTGCGCCGGCCCGGCGACGGCGAACGCTTCCGCCGCGGCCACCTCCTGCTACGCGCGGCCTAGCTGTTGTGTCCCGTGAGGTTGGGGACGCGGCTGGCGGGTGGCTCGCCTGCGAGTGCGGTGTGTCCGCGGTGGTGGTTGTAGGTGTGGAGCCAGGCGGGGTAGGCGTCGCGTCGTTCCTGTTCGGTGCGGTAGGGCCTGGCGTAGGCCCATTCGTCGAGCAGGGTGCGGTTGAAGCGTTCGACCTTGCCGTTGGTCTGGGGCCGGTAGGGGCGGGTTCGCTTGTGCGCGATGCCCTCGGCCGCGAGGGCGGCGCGCCAGACCCGTGAGCGGTAGCAGGAGCCGTTGTCGGTCAGCACGCGCTGGACGGTGATCCCGGCCCGGGCGAAGAACTCGTTCGCCCGGGCCCAGAAGGCGGTGGCGGTCTCTTTGCGCTCGTCGGACAGGATCTCGCCGTAGGCCAGGCGGCAGTGGTCGTCCACGGCGTCGTGCAGGTAGCTGTAGCCCGCGCCCGAGCGGTTCTTCTTTCCGGCGGGGCGGCCCAGCACGCGGTGGCCGCCGCCGTCGGGTATGTTGCCGAGTTTCTTGATGTCGACGTGGACCAACTCGCCCGGTGCGGCGCGTTCGTAGCGCCGTATCGCCCGACCGGTTGCCCGGTCGAGGTGGGCGAGGCGGGCGAGGCGGGCGGGCCGGTAGCGGACGAGGACACGGTGGAAGGTGGCCGGGTTCAGCCCGAGGAGGTAGGCGATGCGGGCGGGTCCCCGTCGGCGGAGCACGCGGACCTTGATGATCCGCCGTTCGGTGCGGGTCGGCAGCCGGCGTGGGCTGCGGTGTGGGCGGCTGGAGAGGTCGCTCAGGCCGGCCTCACCGAGCGCGCGGTAGCGGTCGGCCCAGCGCTTGGCGGTGGTGGGCGAGACCTGGAAGCGTTCGGCCGCCCGCCGCAGAGGCCACCCGTCCTCGACCACGCAGCGGGCCGGACGCAGGCGTCCGGTCTCGGTCAGCGGTGCGTTACGTTGTGGCATGAGGGCCTTTCTGAAGTCGGTGCAGATGTCGCAATCCACACCGAGCCAGAAGGCCCTCACTCATTTCAAGATCACCCGGCCGTGAGCCCTGTCACCAACCTCCGTGGTCAGTACACCTAGCCACCACCCGGGTCCCGCCGGACGGCGGGCGGCGGGCCCGCCGGGTGGCGGGGCGCGCGAGCGCCACCCGGGCGAGGCGGCGGGCGGCCCCGCATGGCGTGAGGGCCCGGAACGCGCCGCGGCCGGACACTGGGGGGTCCGGGCACAGGCAGGAGGGACCATGGACGACCGCAGCCACCCGAGCGCACCGGGCTGCGCGGCCACCGGCGCGAACCGCGGAGCCGGTGAGCGGGCCGGGGTGCTGGGCATCGCACTCGCCGCCGTACTGGGCTTCGCGCTCGCCTCGGGCTCGTGGCAGTGGTTCTCCACCTATCTGGGCATGACACTCCTCGCGGTGGTCTTCTCCTTCACCGGCCCGCCGACCCGCACCCCCGGCCCGGGCTCCGGCTACGCGCGGAGCCTGACGGCCTACTCGCTGGTCGTCGGCCTGTGCGCGGCCCTGGCCATGGCCCCCGCGATACAGCGCTGGGCCTGGCTGTTCCCCATGCCGGGAACCCGCAGCCAGTGCGCCCACCTGGGCAGCTACACGGCGCTGCAGACACAGGCCGCCCTGGGCGACCTCGCCGGCCAGAGCGGCGCCGCACTGGCATACGCGCAGAGCGACCGGAGCCGGCACGCCGTCGACGCGTGCCTGGCCTCCACGACGACGCAGTGGCTGCCCGTGTACGCGTTCGGGGCGGCCCTCCTGACAGTACTCGGCGTCTGGCTCGCGGACAGGACCGGCACCCCACACACGGCCACCGGGAACCGGTGACCAACGCGACCCGGACCAAACCGAACCAAGCCAGGCCAAGCCAAGCCAAGCCAGGCCAAGCCAAGCCAAGCCAGGCCAAGCCAAGCCAAGCCAGGCCAGGCCAAGCCGGACCGGGCCGGGCCAAGCCGGACCGGGCCGAGCCGCGCCGGACCGGACCAAGCCGAGCCGGACCGGGCCAAGCCGAGCCGAGCCGGACCGGGCCAAGCCAAGCCGAGCCGGGCCAAGCCGAGCCACGCCGCGCCGGACCGGGCCAAGCCAAGCCGGGCCGCGCCGGGCCAAGCCGAGCCGCGCCGGACCGGGCCGGACCGCCGTCGTCGAGGCCCACGGCCGCCGGGCCCACATGGCCTCAGCCAGGGATCGGGGATCCCTGGTCCGACGGGTCTCTGCCGCCCGTGCCGGGGGGCGGGCAGGCTGATGGACGTCGGAGACAGAACAACTCCCGGAAGGGCAGACACGCATGGCGAAGATCCTGGTGACGGGGGCGAGCGGTTCGGTCGGGCGGCGCCTGGTGCCGCGGCTGACACGGTGGGCCGCGGCCCAGGGTGGTTCGGTGCGGGTACTGGTGCGCGACGCGGGCAAGGCGAAGGCACTGGGGCTGGGACTGGACGGGGTGGAGGTGGTGGTCGGCGACCTGTGCGAACCCGCCGACCGGGCACGGGCGTTGGACGGCGCCGAGGTGGTGCTGAACGTGGCGGCGGCGCTACGCGGGGTACCGGACGAGCAGGCGTGGGCGGTCAACCGGGACGCGGCCGTGGCACTGGGCCGCGAGGCCGCGAAGGCCGGGGTGGCCAGGTTCGTGCACACCAGCACCAACCTGGTGTACGGGCGGGGGCTGGGCCGCCCCGCCGTGGAGCAGGACCAGACGGCGCCGCACCCGGCGTGGGGCGTGTACGCGCAGTCCAAAGCGCAAGCCGAGACGGGACTGCGCGAACTGGGCGACGAACTGCCGCTGGTGGTGACCCGGTTGGCGTTCGTATACGGGCAGGGTGATCCGCACCTGGCACAATCCCTGCACTGGGCCGGATCCTGGCCCGCCCACCAGCGCCTGGCGGTGGTGCACCACGCGGACGTGGCACAGGCACTGTGGCGGGCGGTGGTGACCCCGGGCATCGAGGGCCGCACCTACAACGTGTCAGACGACGCCCCACTGACCGCCTGGGACCTGCACGCGCTCAACGGCCTTACCCACCCCGGTGGTTCGCAACAGACGGAGTTCGACCCATGGGAAGGGCAGATGTCCACCGCCGCCGCCCGCCGTGACCTGGGCTGGCGCCCGCTATACCCGTCGGCGTGGGCGGCGGCGCAGGCCGGCGCGCTGTGACCGTGACCGTGTTCCAGGCGCCCGGGTCCCAGACGATGAGCCACTCGAAGACCTCCCGGTCGCCATCGATCCGCAGGGTGTCCAGCCGGAGGCGGCCGTAGAAGACGAGGACCAACTCGGCGGCGCCGCCACGGGCGAAGGCATCCACAGGCGCGGCGGCGCCCGCAGGGGCGGCGGCGGCCCGGGCGGCGGCGTCCGCAGGCGTGGCGGCAGCGCCCGCAGGCGTGGCGGCGGCCGCAGGCGTGGCGGCGTCCGGGACGGCAGCGGCGCCCGCAGGCGTGGCGGCGTCCGGGACGGCAGCGGCGCCCGCAGGCGTGGCGGCGGCAGGGACGGCAGCGGCGCCCGCAGGCGTGGCGGCGGCAGGGGTGGCGGCGGCGTCGGCAGGCGTGGCGGCGGCCGGGGTGGCGGCGTCGGCCAGGCGCCCGGTGCGGGCGCCGTCGACGCACAGGTGCAGGCGCCAGGAGCGGCCCCCGGCGGCGTGACAGCCGACGACGGCACGCTCGTACGGCCACGGGGGCGGTGGTGGCGCAGCAGGTGTGCGGGAACTCCTCGACGCCGTCGAGCGCGGCCTCCTGCGGCAGCGGCTGGGCGGTGCCGGTGGTGAGCTGGGCGTCGTGGGTGTGCACGGCGCTCTCCTGGATCCGGTGCCGGGCGACGGCGCCGGCGCTGTGCGGGGACCGGGAGCCGTGCCACCACGTCCAGCAGCCGCTGTCCGGGCCGGCCTGGCGCAGGGCGTCCGGCAGTTGCCGGGTCGACCCGGCCGGCCAGGCCTGCAGGGCTTCGCGTTCCCCGGGCGCGGCGGGGTCGGCGTAGGGCGACAGCCTCGGCGGGGGGTGCGTCGGCGGGACCGGCAGCGGCGATGACGACCCAGAAACGGCCTCCTGAGCCCAGGTGCTGCGCCAGATCGAACAGCTCCCACTCGGGGCAGGTCGCCACCTCGGCGTCGAGGCTGGGAGCGGCGGCGATCGCGGCGCGCAAGGCCTGGGAGCGTTCGTCGATCAGTCACAGCAGATCGGGGAAGTCCGGGTTCTTGTGCACCCCGGGTTGTCCGTCACCCTCGCGTAGCGGGCGACCAGCGAATTCGTCGGACCGGAGCCCGACCCAGCCCCGGTGCCGGGCAGGGCAGGGCCGGGCCTAGGGAAGCCGGGCCCGGCGGGGCCAGGGGTTTTACGGCGCCGGCTTCAACGGCCGCTACGGCTTCTTCGGCTTCAACGGCTCTTACGGCTTCTTCGGCTTTGCGGCTCTTACGAGGTGCGGAGGCGCAGCACCGGCTGAGCCCAGCCGTCCTCGTGGCGCACCGCGGCGTCCAGGGCGGCGCCGATGGCGCGTTCCTCGTAGCCGAAGTGGGATTCCATGATGGCGGCCAGTCCGTCGAGTTCGCGTCCGATCACCTCCAGGTCGGCGCCTTCCTTCTCCGCGCCCTGTTCGGCGAGTTCGCGGACCCGGGTGAGGATGGCGGCGATGAACCCGTGGTCCTCGACGAGTTTGGCGACGGTGGGTGCGAGGTCGGGGCGTTCGCGCACCAGGGCGGCGAACAGGCCTTCGTCCTCACCCTGGTGATGGTTGGTCAGGGCACTGCAGAAGGCGAGGCAGTGGGTGAGCATGGAGTCGTCGGCCCCCTGGCGCCGGCCCAGGGCGGAGCGGACATTGGTCAGGCGGCGGCGCAGTTCGTTGTGCGCCTGGGAGAGTTGAAGGCTGAGGGCGGCCGTACGGCCGGTGAGGGGGGAGGCCACGAGCGGGCGGTCCCTTCGGTTGCGCACCTCCATGCCTGGCGCGGTCCGCCACCGGCACGCGATGCTGGCGCCCATCCGATCACGGCACGCGCTGCCCGGGCAAGCCCGCGCTCGCCGCCTCGGCCGGTGCGCCGGTGCGACTGCGGGGCCGTCCGAGCAGGATCCCGGCGGCCACCAGCGCCAGTCCCAGCACCTGACGCGGCCCCAGTTCGTCACCGTCCAGTGCGGTGCCCAGCAGCACCCCGGTCAGCGGGTTGAGCAGCCCGAGCAGGCCGACGGTGCCGGCCGGCAGATGCCGCAGCCCGGCGAACCAGCAGGCGAAGGCGAGGGCGGTGGCGGCCAGGGTGACGTAGCCGAAGGCGAGCAGGGTGGGGCCCTGCAGCGGTGGCGGCGCGCCCTCGGCGCCGGCGGCCAGCGGCAGCAGGAGCAGGCCGCCGGCGGTCAGCTGCCAGGCGGTGGCGGCCAGCGGGTCGGCGCCCTCGCGCCAGCGGGCGGCGAGCACGTAGCCGACGGAGGAGACCAGCATCGCGCCCACCGAGGCCGCCAGCCCGGCCCAGTCGAGCGCGCCCGCCGTCCCGAGGACGGTGAGCGCCACCCCGGCCAGGCCCACCACCGCCCCGGCCAGGTGAGCGCGGTGCGGGTGCTGCCCGGCCAGTGCCCAGGCGGTGAGCAGCATGGCCAGTGGGGAGGCGGCCATGACGGTGGCGGCGGTGCTGGTGGGCAGCAGCTGGGAGGCGAGGTAGAGCAGGACGAAGAAGACGGCGGTGTTGAGCAGCCCGAGCAGGGCGCTGCGCCACCACCAGGGGCCGCGTGGGCGGCGACGGGCGAGCGCGAGCAGCAGCAGTCCGGCGGGCAGGGCGCGCAGGGCGGCGCCCCACAGCGGGCGGTCGGCGGGCAGGTAGGCGTGGGTGACCCAGTAGTTGGCGCCCCAGGCGATCGGGGCGAGGGCGGTCAGCAGTACCCACCGCGCATTGGCTTCCATGGAAGCCAATATAGCTTCCCAGGAAGCTATCCGGGTAGGATGTCCCCATGCAGCACCAGGACGACGCCGACCACGTCGCGCTCATCCAGGCCGCGTGGCACCGCGAGCGCCCCGACCTCGACGTCTCCCCCCAGGCCGTGATCGGGCGCCTGCACCGCCTCGCCGCCCGCCTGACCGCCGAACTCACCCTCGTCTACCAGCGCTACGGCCTGAGCGAGGGCGAGTTCGACGTGCTCGCCGCCCTGCGCCGCGCCGGCGCCCCGTACGAGCGGGCCCCCGGGGAGCTCGCGGCGCACACCATGGTCACCACCGGTGCCATGACCAAGCGCATCGACCGCCTGGAGCGCGCCGGCCTGGTCACCCGCCGCACCGCCGAGGACGACCGGCGCGGGCGCGTGGTCGCCCTCACCGACGCGGGGCTGCGCCTGATCGACGAGGCGTTCACCGCCCACATGCGCAACGAGCACCGCCTGCTCTCCCACCTGAGCCCCGGCGAGGCCGGCGCCCTGGAGGCGCTGCTCACCGCCTGGCAGCAGCGTCTGGAGGGCGCCGGGCCGACCGGGCGCACAGGCTGACAGGCCGCACGGGCCGACGGAGCGCACGGGCCGCGCGGACCGCACGGGCTGACGGAGCGCATGGACTGACGCCGCGCCGAGCAGAATGTGACGCATGAGCACCCCTCCCCCGCCCGGCCCCGGCCACGGACACGACCCCGACCGTCCCGACGAGCCCGCTCCCCCGGGGTGGGAGAACCCGGCAGTGCGGGCCGACCGGCGCCTGGTGGAACTGCTGCAGGAGCTGCGGGTGCTGCAGACCGGTGTTCAGATCGTCTTCGCGTTCCTACTCGGCGTCGCCTTCACCCCGCGCTTCGCCGAACTCTCCGACGCCCAGCAGGACATCTACGTCGCCACCCTGCTGCTGGCCGTCGTCGCCGCCGCCGTGCTGGCCACCCCCGTCGCCCTGCACCGCGGCCTGTTCCGCCACCCCGGCAAGGCCCGCATCGTCGACGTCTCCGCCCGCATCGCCCAGTTCGGCCTGCTGCTGCTCGCCTCCGCCCTCACCGGCGCCGTACTGCTGGTGCTGGACGTCGTCCTCGGCGCGCCGGCGGCCGTCGCGATCAGCGCCGTCATCGCCCTGATCTTCGCCGCACTGTGGTTCGTCCTGCCCTGGTCCGTGCGCCGCGCCACCCGCGAGCGGCCCTGACCGCTCGCCCTGGCCGCCGGGGCCGGCGCCGCCGCGCTGCGGACCGGGCCACGCGCCGGCCTGCGCTCGCCCGTGGAGTGCACGGGTGACGGCCCCCCGGTCCACCGCTGCCCGCCCGTACCAGCCGGGGCGGGTACGGGCGAGCGGCGGTGCCGGGGACCGGGCCTTGGGCCGGCTGCCGGGCGCCGGGGGCCGGGCCGGGAGGCGCCGCGGCCCGGACGCCTCCCCCACCCCCACAGACCCCGCCGGCACCCCGAACGGATGACCGCGCCCGGTTAATGTGACCGTATGCACACCGACCACCGCCCCTGGGACGTCCTGCTGATCGGCGGCGCCTCCGGCGTCGGCAAGAGCCGCGCCGCCGCCCGCCTCGCCGCCGCGAGCGGCGCGTTCACGGTGGAGTTCGACGACGTCGTCGCCGCCCTGCAGGCCGCCACCACCCCGGCCACCCACCCCGGCCTGCACCACTTCACCGCCACCCCCGCCCAGGACCTGAGCACCGAGCAGGTGCTCCAGCTGCAGATCGCCACCGCCCACGCCCTGGACGAGGCCCTGCTCGGCGTCGTGCGCAACCGCCTGAGCGTCGACGTGCCCGCCATCGTCGAGGGCGACTACCTCAGCCCCCGGGCCGCCGCCCGCGCCGCCGCCGAGGCCGTCGCGCACGGCCGGCGCCTTGCCGCGGTGTTCCTCCACGAGGGCGACGAGGCTCGCATCGGCGCCAACTACGCGCGGCGCGAACCGGATTGCGGCGCCCAGAGCGAGCGCGCCGCTGTCAGCGCCCGCTACTCCCACTGGCTCGCCGCCCAGGCCCGCACCCACCGCCTGCCGGTGGTCGACTGCCTCCCGTACGACACCCTGCCGCAGCGCCTGGCCAGCGCCTGGACCTGAAGCGGCCAGAGCCGCGGCAGCTCGGGAGGCGGCACCTCAGGCCGCGGCACCTCGGCGAAAGCACCGGCCGCTACGCGGCGGGGGCGTCCTCGATGTCGGAGATCAGCTTGGTGCTCAGGTCGCTCTGCACCGCCAGGCGGGTCGTCCCGGCGTCCGGCCCGGTGCCCCACGTCAGGGTGACGGTGGTGAACAGGCGCCCGGCGCCCGAGTCGTGGTAGGCCACCTCCCAGGCGGTGGGCACGTCCTGGGCGCGCAGCACGCCGTCGGCGTGGTTGGCCTCCTCCCAGGCCGCCAGGCGTCGGCGCAGGTCCTCGGTGAGGTAATGGCCGCGCAGCTCGTTCGACAGGTCGTCGGTGCCGTCGCAGACGGCGTCGATGTAGGCGCCGTAGAAGTCGGCGACCCGGTCCACCGCAGAGTCCGGGCTGCCGCCGCGGGTCACGGTGCCCGCTTCGGTGTCGGTCATGAACTTCCCTCCGTCCGGGCCCGTGCGGCGCCTCACCGCCTGCCGGGCCGATTCGTCCGTTCGCGGGGCACAACGAGCCCGGGGTGGCGCAGGTTTCGGGTACAAAGTTTCAACAGGCGGTGTACGCAGGCGGGGTGGGACGGGAGACGAGCGGTGCTGATCGTGGTGAGCGGCGGGCCGGGCAGCGGGAAGACGACACTGGCGCACGCGCTCGCCCGGGCGGTCGGCTGCCCCGCGGTGTGCCGCGACGAGGTCAAGGAGGGCCTGCTGCACGCCGCCACCCGCTCCCCCTCGCCCTCGCCCTCCCCCGACGAGGTGGTGCGCGACGCCTTCTTCGACGTGCTGGGCGTGCTGGTGCGCGCCGGGGTGAGCGTGGTCGCCGAGGCCGCCTACCAGGACCGGATCTGGCGCCCCCGCCTGGCGCCGCTGGCCGCCCGCACCGAACTGCGGGTGGTGCACTGCCGGGTGGATCCGGCCCTGGCCCGCCGCCGCATCGCGGAGCGCCTGGCCACCGGGCGCCACCGCGCCGCGCACGCCGACCGCGACCTGCTCGCCGCCCCGCCCGGCGCGGGCAACCTGCTGGACGACTTCACCGCGCTGTCCCTGCCGGGCGTGCCGCGCCTGTGCGTGGACACCACCGACGGCTACGATCCGCCGCTGGCGGACATCGCCGCCTTCGCCCGCCGCTGAACGCCGCTGGACGCCGCCGTTGAACGCCGCCGTCCGGCCGGGTGCTGCCCCGTCAGGCCTGTGGCGCCCGCTGTGCGGTGAACGCCCCGTCGACGAGGACCGGCACCACTGCGCTGGCGTCCAGCTCGACGGCCACCGCCACGTCCTCGGCGAAGCCGCCCTCGGTCAGCTCCCGCCCCGACACGCTCCCGCGCACCTGCCGCGCCACCCCCGCACTCGCCGCACTCGCCGCGAACGCCGCGCCCGCCATGGCCGCCTCCGGCGACAGCGGCCCGCAGCCCCGCCCGCGCAGGGCCGCGATCACCGCGCCCGCGCCGTACAGGTCCTCCAGCGCCGGGCGCAGCGTGCCGTCGGGCCAGTGTTCCCCGGCGGCGATCACGGCGACCGGGCGCTGGGGTGTGCCGTAGTCGTGGGCGGCGAGCCATGCGGCCGCCGCGGTGGCGTTGCGCAGGCAGGCGGCCAGGACCGTGGCGCCGGCGTGCTGTGCGGCGGCCGAGATGGCCGAGCCGTTGGGCGAGGGCAGGACCAGGCGCGCTGTGGCGGGGGCGCGGCGCAGGGCGGCGGGTGAGAGTGTCCACGGGGTGCGGTCGCTGACGGCGTGGCGACCGACGGCGAGGCGGGCGTCGTGGCCGGTGGCGAAGGCGTCGGCGCTCTCGTCGCGCCAGGGGTAGGGCAGGACGCGGGTGCCGGCCTCGGCCGCGACGGAGACGGAGGTGGTGAAGGAGAGCACGTCGACGACCACGAGGGCGCCTGTTTGGGGGGCGAGGTGGCGGGCGCCGGCGGGGCCCCAGTCGAAGCGTACGCCGTGGTCTGCTTGGAGGAGGTAGTCGTGCATGGCCGGTGATCCTGCCACGGGTCGGTTCGTCCGGCGCAGGGCCGGTTCCGGCCGGCTCGGTTCGCGGTGTTTCGTCAGTTGTCGCTCTGCTGCCGGTGGTCGTAGTCGGTGCGGGCGGCGAGGACGTGGGGCATGTGGGTTTCCGCCCAGGTCTTGATCGAGCGTACGAGCGGCAGCAGGTCGTGTCCGAGCGGGGTGAGGGCGTAGTCGACGCGGGTGGGGACGGTGGGGGTGACGGTGCGGTGCAGCAGGCCGTCGCGTTCCAGGGTGCGCAGGGTCTGGGTGAGCATCTTCTCGCTGACTCCGGCCAGGCGCCGGCGCAGGTCGCTGTAGCGCTGGGGGCCGTCGGCGAGGGCGTTGACGAGGAGGGTGACCCACTTGTCGCCGATGCGGTCGAGGAGTTGGCGGGCCGGGCACTGGGCGAGGTAGGCGTCGTATCCGGCACGCTGGGCGGCGCGGCGCTGGGCGGCGGTCATGGTGGGCATCGGCCTGTTCCTCTCCTGGGGGTCGGTTGCGCACCTTGGGGTGCGTTCTTCCCTGCGGAGAGTAACTCTCCCTAGATTGGGCGGTGTTCGCAAGGGTTGCTGTCGGTTGCTGTTGCTCGAAGGAGTTGGGTGCGGTGCAGGCTGTGGTGGTGCGGGACTTCGGCGGGCCCGAGGTGCTGGAGCTGGTGGAGGTGGGGCGGCCGGTGGCGGGCCCCGGGCGGGTGCGGGTGCGGGTGGAGGCGGCGGGGGTGAACCCGGTGGACGCCCTGACCCGCTCGGGTGCACTGGCCGGGGCGGGGCTGATGGGCCGACGGGAGGTGACGGGCATCGGCTGGGAGGTGGCCGGGGTGGTGGACGCCGTCGGGCCGGGGGTCGAGGGGTTCGTGCCGGGGCAGCGGGTGGTGGGGCTGCGGGACCGCCTGGACGTGGACCTGGGCGCGTACGCGCAGTTCGTGGTGCTGGACGCACAGGCGCTGGCGCCGGCCCCGGCGGGGGTCGGCTTCGCGCAGGCGGCGACGCTGCCGCTGAACGGCCTGACCGCGGTGCAGGCCCTGAACCTGCTGGAGCTGCCCGCCGGTGCCAGCGTCCTGGTGACGGGCGCGGCGGGGGCGGTGGGCGGCTTCGCGGTCCAACTGGCGGCGCTGCGCGGGCTACGGGTGGTGGCGCTGGCCGCCGCGGAGGACGAGGAACTGGTGCGGGCGCTGGGTGCGCGGTGGTTCGTGCCGCGTACGGCGGGCGATGTGGCCGCGGCCGTACGGGAGTTGGTGCCGGGCGGGGTGGACGGCGCGGTGGACGCGGCCCGGCTCGGGGTGGCGGCGCTCGGGGCGGTGCGCGGGCGGGGGGTGTTCGCGGCGGTGGCGGGCGGCAGTGAGCCGGTGGGGCTGCGCGGCATCCGGGTGGTGAACGTGTGGGTGAGCGCGGACGGGCCGGCGCTGGCGCGGCTGTCGGCGCTGGCGGCGGACGGCCGGCTGACCCTGCGCGTGGCCGCCACCCTGCCGCTGCAGGACGCCGCGCGGGCGCACGAGCGGCTGGCGCGGGGCGGGTTGCGGGGGCGTCTGGTGCTGGTGCCCTGACCGGGGCCGGCACCGGGCCGCCCCACCCGCTCCCGCTCCCGCTCCCGGTTCAGGGGGCCGACGCCGCCGCGCGCAGGCGCTTCTTGTCCGGCTTGCCGACGGCCGTCAGCGCGATCGCGTCCACCAGGTGCAGGGCCTCGGGGGCGTAGATCCGGCCCTTGTTGGCGGTGACGAAGGCGCGGATCTCCTCCAGCTGCGGCTGCTGCCCCTGGGCGGGGACGACGGCGACGTGGACGTGCTCGGCCTGCTGGGCATCGCGCACGCCGAAGACGGCGCACTGGGCGATCGCCGGGTGGGTGAACAGCAGGTCCTCGACCTCGGTGGGGTAGACGTGGCCGCCGACGACGATGATCAGGTCCTTGAGGCGGTCGGCGAGGTAGAGGTAGCCGTCGGCGTCGAAGTTAGCCGGTGTCGCCGGTGTCGCCGGTGTCCAGCCAACCATGGCGCAGGACCTGGGCGGTGAGGTCGGGCTGCTTCCAGTACCCGGCCGTGAGCGTGGCCGAGCGGACGTGGACCTCGCCCTGTTCGCCGGCCGGCAGCGCGGTGCCGTCGGCGGCGCGGATCTCCACCTCCACGCCCGGCAGCGGGCGGCCCACCGAGAGCCGGCCGCCGTGGCCGATGCGGTCGTGCTCGGCGGGGCCGAGCATCGCGATGTTCCGCGCCTGCGACATGCCGTAGCCGCTCACCAGCACCGGGCCGAACACCTTGAGGGCCTCGCGGATCCGGGTCGGGGCCACGGCGCAGCCGCCGTAGGGGAGACGCGGCGCAGCCGTCAGCACGCCAGCCGGGTGGGCGAGGGAGGTGGCGGCGAGGAGGCGGGGCGGTTCGTCCTCGGGGCGGGGGTCGGCGTAGGGGACGTCGAAGGCGCTGCGGTAGGGGCCGTGCAAGCTCAGGACGCCCTTGGGGATGCCGGTGGTGCCGCCAGTGTGGCGGATGCCGAGGTCGTCGCCGGGGCCGATGCGCACGGCGGGCTCCTCGGCGGGCCGGTAGGCGCAGGCGGCGATCACGTCCTCGCCGATGCCTTTGCCAGGACCGGGGCGCTCATCCAGTCGTACACGTTGACCACCCGCGCGCCCGCCAGACCCTCGGCGTAGCGGGCGCTGAGCGCCTCGGCGGTGTTGCCGGTGAGCAGGGTGACCGTCGCGCCGCGGCCCACGCCCCGGGCCAGGAGCTCGCGGTAGACGGTAGGTGGCGGCGGCGAAGTCGCCGGCGGTGATCTCGGCGCCGTCGGCGGTGGTGACGGCGCGCCGGTGCGGGTCGCAGCGCGGGGACCGGAGGATCAAAGCGGGTGCGCTGACGAACTCCCGCTCGGGGATGGCCGCTTCTTGTGCGCAGGGGGCAACCATGGCCCCACCCCGGCCCCGGCCGGTCCACCGGGAAACCTCGGTGCGGCCGGCGGGCGGTTTCGGCACACTGTCCCGGTGATCACCGACTACTGGCCGCTGACGGGCCTGCGCGTCACCACGCCCCGCCTGGAACTGCGTTTGCCCACCGAGGACGACCTCGGCGAGCTCGCGGACCTGGCCGCGCGCGGCATCCACCCACCGACCGAACGCCCCTTCCTCACCCCGTGGGGAGAACTGCCGCCCGCCGAACGCGCCCGGCACGTCCTGCAGATGCACTGGCGCCGGATGGGGCGCTGGACGGCGCAGAGCTGGGCCCTGGACCTGGTGGCCTTCCACCAGGGGCGTCCCGTGGGCGTGCAGGACATGCGGGCCAAGGAGTTCACGGTACGGCGCGAGATCACCTCCGGTTCCTGGGTCGGCCTGGAGCACCAGGGCCTGGGCTTGGGCACCGAGATGCGCGCCGCGATGCTCCACCTCGCGTTCGCGGAACTGGGCGCGGTGTCGGCGACGTCGGTGTCCTTCGCCGACAACCACTCCTCCCTCGCCGTCTCCCGCAAGCTCGGCTACCGCCCCGACGGCATCAGCCGCGACACCCTCGACGGGCGCGTCGTGGAGTCCCAGCGCCTGCGCCTGGACCGCGACCACTGGCAAGGCCCACCCATCCCGGTCACCATCACCGGCCTCACCCCCACCTGCCGCACCCTCTTCGGAGCCACCCCCACCCCGGCACAGTAGAACCGGTGCGCAGGAAGTCGGCCCGACCGACTTCCTACGCACCGGTCCCACAGGAGCAGCACTCCCCCACACCCGGGCCCCCGATGCTCCGTCGCCCGGGAAGTCGGACCCGCCGATTTCCCGCGCGCAGGCGCAGGTCAGGCGGCGAGGGGGTTCGGGGAGTGGCTGCGGGAGTCGGGCCGGCCGACTTCCTGTGCGCGGGCGCGGGTCAGGTGGTGAGGGCGTGGGCGAGGGTGTCGAGGGAGTGCAGGACGTGGATGCCGTGGCCGACGGGGGTGTTGGTGGCGGCGCGGTCGAGCCAGAAGGCGTGGAGGCCGGCGTCGCGGGCGCCCTCGGCGTCGATGGTGTACTTGTCGCCGACGTAGGCGACCTCGTGCGGGGGCAGGCCCAGGGCGGCGCAGCCGGCGTGGAAGATGCTGGGGGCGGGTTTGGCTTGGCCGTGCTGGTCGGAGCAGACGAGGACGTCGCCGAGGTGGTCGAGCAGGCCGATGGTGCGCAGTTTGCGGCGCTGGTGGTCGGTGTCGGAGTTGGAGACGATCCCGAGCCGGTAGTGGGGAGCGAGTCGCAGGAGGGCGGGCTTGGCGTCGGGGAAGGCGCTCCACGCCGCGTCGCGGTGGGCGGCGTAGCCGGCGAACCAGGCGGCGGCCTGTTCGTCGCTGAGGTGTTCGGCGCCGTCCTGGCCGAGTTCGGCGAGGAACTGGCGGGTGCGTTCGTACTGCTGGCCGCGCAGGGTGAGTTCCCGGGCGAGGTAGCGGGCGTACTGGTACTCCATGACGCTGCGCCACAGCGCGAGTGCCGCCTGCGGGGTGGGGAAGCGCTCCAGCAGGCCGACGTCCCGCAGGTGGGCGAGGATGCCCGCCTCCTCCGAGCCGGAGTAGTCGAACAAGGTGTCGTCGACGTCGAAGAGCACGCCCCTGATCGGCATGAACCGTCCTTTCCGTTTCGCTGCGGGGCACTGCGCTTCGGTGTACTGCGCTGCGGTAGGGACCCTACGCGCCGCTGTCGCGGGCGCCGGAGGCGAGGCGGGCGGCGAGTGCGGTGACGAGGTCGCGCAGTTCGTCGGGGCGCTCGATGACGAACGGGCGGTCGAGTGCGGCGAGCACCGGGGGCAGCCAGTCGAGCCGTTGCGCCCGCACGCCGACGCGCAGCCAGCGCTGCCCAGCCACCCCGGCCACCCCGTCCGCCGCCTCCGGGCCGTCCGCCGCCTCCGGGCCGTCCGCCGCGTCCGGGCCTGCCGCGGGTTCGTGTTCCTCCAACTGGGCGACGGCGGCGGGCAGGTGGGCGCGGACGTGCTCGGGTGTGGCGTGGATGCGCAGGGTCACCCGGTGGCGGTAGTCGGCGGTGGCGAAGCCGGTGAGCAGGCGTTCGGCGGGGTCGGGGCCCTCGGGCTCCCGGAAGGTGCCCGGCAGGGTCCTGGCGTCGGTGACACGGTCGAGCCGGAAGGTCCGCTCCTCGTCGAGGCGGGCGTCCATGCCGGTGACGTACCAGCGGCCCGCGTGGGCGACGATCCCGTGGGCGTGCAAGGTGCGCTCGCTGGGGCGGCCGTCGCGGTCGGTGTAGCGGATGGCGAGGGGCCGGCGGTGGCGCACCGCGTCGGCGACGGTGAGCAGGACGTCGGCGTCAGGGGTGTCGGTGGTGTCCGCGGCGTCGGGAGGCGGCGCGGGCCGGTCGGTGTGGGCGAGGGCGTCCAGGAGCGCGTCGAGACGGCGGGCGGTGTGCCGGGGCAGTACCCGGCGGATCTTCGCCGTGGCCGTCTCGTTGGCGGTGCGCTGGGTGGCCGTCAACGCGGTACGGCGCGCGGCGAGCAGGCCGAGCAGCACGGCTAGCGCCTCGTCGTCGCCGAGCATGAGCGGGGGCAGGCGGTAGCCGGGGGCGAGGCGGTAGCCGCCGTAGCGGCCGCGTACCGATTCCACGGGCACGTCCAGCTCGATCAGCCGGTCCACGTAGCGGCGCACGGTGCGTCCCTGGACGCCGAGCCGGTCGGCGAGTTCGGCCACGGTGCGGGTGCCGCCGCACTGGAGGAGTTCCAGGAGCGTCAGCACGCGGGCGGTGGGTCGGGGCATCCGGGCAACCTACCGCGGATAGAGGACCGGTTCTGTCCGCTATTGCTCCTAGCCTGCGGAGCGCAACGCATTCAGCACGCACGACCAGGGAGATTCCATGGACTTCGTCTCGATCCGCATCATCACCGGCGACGTCGCCCGCCTCGTCGGGTTCTACGAGCGGGCCACCGGGGCGCGGGCGGTGTGGGCCACCGAGGACTTCGCCGAGCTCAGGACCGCGAGTGCGACGCTGGCGATCGCCGCCACCCGCACGGTGGCGCTGTTCGCCCCGGGCTGTGCCACTGCGGCGGACAACCGCAGCGTGATCACCGAGTTCCTGGTCGACGACGTGGACCGGGTATTCGGGGACCTGGCCGGTGTCGTCACCGACGTCGTGGCCGGACCCGCCACGATGCCCTGGGGCAACCGGTCGCTGCTGGTGCGCGACCCCGACGGCAACCTCGTCAACTTCTTCACGCCCGTCACCCCGGCAGCCGTGGCCAGGCTGGCACGCTGACACGGCCGCCGCGACGCGGACCTCAGACGGGCACGAGCGGCGAGCCTCAGACGGGCCCGGGCGCGGGCGCCGCCGAGAGGAGGGCGTCCAGCAGGCCGGGGAAGCGGGCGTCCAGGTCGGTGCGGCGCAGGCTGACGAAGCGGTTGCGGCCGGCGACGCGGGTGGCGGTGACGCCGGCCTCGCGCAGGACGCGCATGTGGTGGGAGACGGTTGACTTGTGCAGGTGCTCCAGGCCCAAGTCGCGGGGGGCGCAGGAGTGCTCGGCGCCGTCGGCGTAGCTGAGCAGCAGGCGCATGCGCACGGGGTCGCCCAGGGCGTGCAGGACGGTGACGAGGTCGATGTCGGCGGCGGCGGGCTGGGGCAGCCGCTCGTCCTCGGTCATCGGCGCGGCGGTCATGGGCTGGCTCCGGTCCTCGGGGGTGCGGCGGCGGTGAATGGTTTGACAATCATCCACCAATCCCCGATTGTTTGGCGAGCATCAAACCGTTGCATGGTTGTCCAACAATAGCCTCGGGGGGCTTTCCCGTGCCCGTACGCCTGCTCCTGCTCGCCCTCGGCACCTTCGCCATGGGCACCGACTCGATGGTGGTGGCCGGCATCCTCGGCCCGATCTCCGCCGACCTGGGCGTGTCGGTGGGCGCCGCCGGCCAGCTGGTCACCGTCTTCGCGCTCGGCTACGCCCTGCTGGCCCCGCCGCTGGCCGCCGCCACCGCCCGCTGGCCGCGCCAGCGCCTGCTGCTGACCGCGCTCGCCGTCTTCAGCGCCGCCAACGCGCTCAGCGCCCTCGCCCCCAGCTACGGACTGCTGCTGGCCACCCGGGTGCTGGCCGCCGCCGGCGCCGCCCTCTACACCCCCACCGCCAACGCGGTCGCCACCACCCTGGTCGCCCCCGAGCGACGCGGCCGCGCGATCGCCACCGTGCTCGGCGGCATGACGGTCGCCACCGCGCTCGGCGTGCCGCTGGGCACCTGGGTCGGACGCGCCGACTGGCGGCTGACGATGTGGCTGGTCACCGCGCTGGGCCTGGCCGCGTTCGCCGGACTCGCCGCCCTGCTGCGCGCCCTGCCCGCCCCCGCCGCCGCCCCCACCCTCAGCGCACGCCTCGCCCCGCTGGCCCAGCGCCGGGTACTCGGCGCGGGCGCCACCACCCTCGCCTTCTTCCTCGCCTTCCAGAGCGTCTACATCTACCTCGCCACCGCCGTCCACGGCGCCACCGGCGGCGACGCCGACCGCCTGAGCCTCATCCTGCTCACCACCGGCGTGATGTCGGTGGCCGGCAGCTGGCTGGGCGGGCGCCTGGTCGACCGCGCCGGGGTGCGCCGCGTACTGCTGGCCGGCTCCGCCGTCGCCGCCTGCGCCTTCGCCGCCCTGCCGTGGCTGGGGCGCAGCATGCCGGGGGCGCTGGCGTACTCGGTGGCGGTGCCGCTGGCGGGGTGGGCGGTGTCAGTGGCGCTACCGCACCGGCTGGCCTCGATCGACCCGGTGAACGCACCGCTGCTGATCTCGCTGAACAGCAGCGCCCTGTACCTGGGCACGGCGGCCGGCGGGGTGACGGGGTCGGCCGCGATCGCGGTGCTGGGCGAGCGGTGGTTCCCACTGGCGGCAGCGGTACTGGCCCTGGCGGCGTGCGCGATCGCGGCGGCCACCACCCGCGACCAGCGCGCCACCGCCCCCGCCGTGACCGCCCCGGCCGAAGCGGCGGCGGCGCCGGCCCCAGTGCCGGCCGGCAACTGACAGGCCGCACGAGGACAGGCCCACCGCCGCCCGGGCCCGGCCACCGCAGCGGGCACCCGGCCACCGCGGTGCCGGCGCGCGGCTGAGGGCCCGTACGGGGGGGCGGTGCCCCGGCCGCCGCGAGGGGGCGGCCGGGGCGCCGGGCGTGCATCAGGCCCCGAGGACCTCGCCGACCAGGGCGCGGGCCTCCTGCTGCACCCGCGCCAGGTGGCCCTCGCCCAGGAACGACTCGGCGTAGATCTTGTACACGTCCTCGGTGCCCGAGGGCCGGGCGGCGAACCAGGCGTTGTCGGTACACACCTTCAAACCGCCGATGGGCGCCCCGTTGCCGGGCGCGTGGGAGAGCACCGCGGTGATCTTCTCCCCCGCCAGCTCCCCGGCCGTGACCTGCTCCGGGGACAGCCGGGCCAGGCGGGCCTTCTGCTCGCGGTCGGCGGGAGCGTCCACCCGGGCGTAGGCGGGGGCGCCGTGGCGGGCGGTCAGCTCGCGGTAGCAGGCGCTGGGGGTGGTGCCGGTGACCGCGGTGATCTCGGAGGCGAGCAAGGCCAGCAGGATGCCGTCCTTGTCGGTGCTCCACACCCCGCCGTCGCGGCGCAGGAAGGAAGCCCCGGCGCTCTCCTCCCCGCCGAAGGCGATCGAGCCCTCCAGCAGACCGTCGACGAACCACTTGAAGCCGACCGGGACCTCCACCAGCGCCCGGCCGAGATCGGCCGCGACCCGGTCCAGCATCGAGGAGGACACCAGCGTCTTGCCCACCGCCGCATCACCCGGCCAGTCGCCACGATGACGGTAGAGGTAGTCGACGGCCACCGCCAGGTAGTGATTGGGGTTCATCAGACCACCGTCGGGAGTGACGATGCCATGCCGGTCGGCGTCCGCGTCGTTGCCCGTGGCGATGGCGTACTCGTCCTTGCGGCCGATGAGCGAGGCCATCGCCGCCGGGGAAGAGCAGTCCATACGGATCCTGCCATCCCAGTCCAGCGTCATGAACCGCCAGGTCGGATCGGTGACCGGATTGACCACCGTCAAGTCCAGGCGGTGGGACTCGGCGATACGCCCCCAATACGCCACCGACGCCCCACCCAGCGGATCCGCCCCGATACGCAGCCCCGCATCCCGCACCGCGTCCAGATCCACCACTGACGGCAGATCCTGCACATAAGCACCCAGGAAATCGTGACGCCCCGTGGTGGCCGCCGCCAGCGCCCGCGCATAGGGCACCCTCCTCACCCCACGCAGCCCCTCACGGATCAACTCGTTGGCACGATCCTGGATCCACCCGGTGGCCTCCGAACCGGCCGGCCCCCCACTGGGCGGGTTGTACTTGAAACCGCCGTCACGCGGCGGATTGTGCGAAGGCGTCACCACGATGCCGTCCGCCAACGCCCGGGGACTGCGCCGATTGTGGACCAAGATGGCATGCGAAAGCGCCGGCGTCGGCGTGTACCCGTCGGCGGCATCGATCAGCACCAGCACACCGTTGGCGGCCAACACCTCCAACGCGGTCACCTTCGCCGGCTCCGACAACGCATGGGTATCCGCCCCCAGGAACAACGGACCCGCCACCCCCTGCCCGGCCCGGTACTCACAGATCGCCTGCGTCGTCGCCGCGATGTGATCCTCGTTGAACGACGCATCCAGCGAGGAACCCCGGTGCCCCGAAGTCCCGAACGCCACCCGCTGCGCCACCTCCTGCGGATCCGGGCGCAACGCGTAGTACGCCGTCACCAGCCGCGCCACGTCCACCAGATCCCCAGGCTGCGCCGGCTGCCCGGCCCGTGCGTGTACCATCCGTCCACTCCCGCCGAAATCCCGAAATCCCGAAACTCGCGTCACGTTCATGCCCCGCCCTCACCGATCGTAGCCAGAACACGACCGCGCCCCGAACCGCACGACAGGCCCCAGGCACCCGAACCACGACACAACGCGGCTCACGAGACGGGCGCCCGCTCGCGGCACGCCCCCAGCGCCGCAGCGGTGACAACGGCCAACAACCCCGCCACCCGTTACCCGGCCAGCCCCAACCCCACGAACGGACCGCCGCCCACCAGCGCCTCGACGTGAACCCGGCCCCACCCACCCCCATGACCACCCGCCCTCACGCGCCACGCCAGCACTTCCTCCATCCGCACCAACGAAGCGCCGTACGTCAACCCCAGGACGAACACGCCACCAGGCTAACCCCGCAGAGCAAAGCGGAGCGGGACGCGACGGGACGGGACGAAGCGGAGCGGGCAGGAGCGGAGCAGGACGAAGCGGGACGAAGCGAAGCAGGACCGGAGCGGGGAGGGGCGGGAGGGAAGGCCCGCCAGGGCGCCGCCCCAAAAAGCAGCGAAATTACGGGCCTGACACACCGACGCCTCAGCCAAGGAGATGGACTGGTCGATGGCGGTGGGCTGGTCGGTGGCGGCGGATCCCGTTGTCATCGCGCCTACATCAGTACGCAATTAACCTGCCACACAGGCCAATTCCCTACCAGCCGAACGGGCCACCCTGGGACCGGGCCGTCTTCGGGCCGGGCCGTCTTCGGGGGGGTGCGGTGGGCCTTCGGGTCCCGGTCCCGGGCCCGGGAGGGTGCCGACCCCAATCCTGCCAGGTCAGGCAAGGGTTGCGGTAGGACACAGCACACCCTTGTTCCGCCTTGCCGCACCCCGCGCGGACGCCGCACACTCGTGCAACACCCCAACCCCTCGCGCGGCCCCCGCGCCACCGCCCGCCATCCCGGACGGCCGGCGCGCGGGCCGCCACGCCCCGACGCCGCGGCAGGGGGGGTGGGCGCACGGGAGCAACGACCAAGGGGGAAACACCACATGAACGCGCACACGGACCTGGTACTCAAGGCACGAGTACGACTGATGAGCCACAACGAGCGGATCCTGGAAGGCGAGGAAGGACTCCAGGTCTACCGAACCCTGTTCACGGCCAACCCCCACACCTACGCCTACAAACTCGCCTACGTCCTGCGGGACCTCAGCGAGACCCACCCGCGGGTGACCCGCCTGCCCGAGGCGCGGCGCGCGCTGCTGGAAGAAGCGAAGGCCGCAAGCACCCGCATCCCAGCCGACGCCCCCGCCTACCAGCGCCGAATGTGGGACCACACGATGGCGCAGCTCAGGGAGATCGAGCGCCGACTCGGCCAGGCCGGCCGGTGACACACCCGAACAAAGACCCAGCACCGCAAGCCAGAATGCAACCCCCGGGCCGCCGGACCGCAACCGGCGGATGCCGCACGGGCAGGAGGGGATGCGGGTCCACCGGGCACTGTCCGCCGTCAGCCCGCGGATCCACGCCCTCGAACCCGCGAGCATCCTGCCGCGCCTCCCCGCCGGCGGGCCGTCGTACCAGGACGGGACCGGGGCGCACGCGCCGAGCGCGCTCACGTACCCGGACGAGCAGCAGAGGCGGCAAAGCCGGTAGGCGGCCGCAGGACGGCTGCGGTACAACAATCCCTATTTGACGACTGATCGGAGAAAGCCTGATATGAGCAGGTCAGGACTGTCCCGCCGTGCCCTGGTCGCCGGCGCCGGCGCCGCCGCCGTCGTCGGGTGGAACACCACCGCCCGGGCCTGGGCCACCACGCCGCGGGCGGGTGTCGCCGAACTGCCCACACTGGACGGGACTGTGACGCTGCAGGGGGAGGGCCTGGAGCGGTTCTCCCGCGACTTCGGTCACCTGGTCAGCGCCACGCCGCGGGCAGTGCTGCGGCCCGCCTCGGTACGCGACGTGCAGCGGGTCGTCGACTTCGCCCGGCGCCACCGCATCCCGGTGGCCGTCAACGGGCAGAGCGGGGACGTGGCGGTGCTCGGGCAGGCGGGGCTGGAGTCGCACTCCAGCTACGGCCAGGCCAACGCGCGCGGCGGCATCGCCATCGACGCCCGCGGCCTGGACGAGGTCGTGTCGGTGCGCCCCGGCGAAGCCGTGGTGCAGGCCGGCGCGACCTGGGCGCAGCTGGTGGACGCCGCCGCGGCGCAGGGCTGGATGCCGCCGGTGCTGACGGACTACCTGCACCTGTCGGTGGGCGGGACGCTGAGCGTGGGCGGGATCGGCGCGGCGGTGCAGCACCACGGCCTGCAGACGGACACGGTGCGCGAGCTGCAGGTGGTGACCGGCACCGGTGAGCTGGTGACGGCTTCGCGCGAGCGCAACCGGGAGCTGTTCGAGGCGGTGCTGGCCGGCGGCGGGCAGGCGGGGATCATCGTGCGGGCGACACTCGCCCTGGTGCCGGCGCGCGAGCGCTCCACGGTGTTCACCCTGGCCTACGACGACCTCGACACCTACCTCGCCGACCAGGAGAAAGTGCTGGCCGACGGGCGGTTCGACCTGCAGGTCGGCAACGTGGTGCGCAGCGCGGACGGGCAGCGGTGGCGGTACACGGCGGAGCTGGTGGCGTACGGGGACGCCGGGCGGGCGGTGGACCGCGAGAAGCTGCTGGCGGGGCTGAACCCGGTGGCGGGCGGGACGTCGGTGGTGGAGCAGGGCTGGCGCGAGTACGCGTTCCGGGTGGACGCGTTCGCGGGCTACCTGCGGGCGGCGGGGCTGTGGGGACTGCCCAAGCCGTGGCTGAGCCTGTTCCTGCCGGCCTCCACGGTGGGGGTGTTCATGCGGGAGGCGGCCGCGTCGCTGACCGCCGCGGACCTGGGAGCGGGACTGCTGCTGTTCTACCCGTACGCGCGGGACAGCGTGCGCACCCCGCTGGCGGTCCTGCCGCAGGGGCAGGTGGGCTGGCACTTCGACCTGCTGGCCTTCCCCGCTCCGGGCGCGGACATCGCGCGGATGCTTCAGCGTAACCGGCGCCTGTACGAGCGGGCTGTCGAGCTGGGCGGCAAGCGGTACCTGATCGGGGCCATACCGGGCATGACAGCCTGCGACTGGCAGCGCCACTACGGGGAGCTGTGGGAGCAGGTACGGCGAGCCAAGCGGCGCTTCGACCCGGCGGGGATCCTGACACCGGGCCAGGGCATCCACGACGCCTGACCCGCGCACCCAGGCGGGGGCCGCTCCGTACCGGGGCAGCCCCTGCCGGGGGCATGCGGCTGATCTGCGGACGGGCCGTCATGCCCGTCACGCAGGCGGACCTGTGGAACGGCCGGAACGGCCCTGGCCTCTCTCCCCCCGACACGCGCCACGCCGCGGGGATCACCCACAGGCCGCGGCGGCCCGCCTCGGCCGCACAGGGGCCGATCCGGAACGAGACCGCGGCCGGCCGTCAGGCGTAGAGGGCGGCGGCGCGGCGGGTCGCGTCGGCGAGGCGGGCGCGGAGTTCGGGTGGGTGGAGGACTTCGGCTTCCGGGCCCAGGCGCAGGAGTTCGAGGTAGCCGATGTCCCAGGTCTCCAGCGCCAGGGTCACGGTGGTCCAGCCCTCGGAGTCGGCGGGGCCCGCGGTGGCGATGGCGTCGGTGGCGGCGGTCGGTTCCAGCAGGGCGGCGAGGTCGCGGACGGCGAGCGGGCTCAGCCGTACCACGGCGCGTTCGCGCAGCAATGCGCGGGTGAACTCCCGTGCCGCGGTGGTCCAGTAGTCGGCGAGGTCGAAGTCCGGGTCGCGTTCGAAGCGTTCGTCGCCGGCCTCGGCGGTCTCGAAGCGGTCCACGCGGTAGGAGGCGATGCGCCCGCAGGGGCCACGCGCCGCGACGTACCACCGGCCGGCCTTCAGGACCAGGCCGTACGGTTCCAGACGCCGCCGGCGGGTGCCACCGCGCGCCGCGTAGCGGGCGTCCAGGACGCGTTCCTCCCACACGGCACGTGAGACCTCGGCGAGCAGCGGCGGGGTCCGGGCTTCGCGGAACCAGGCCGGTGCGTCCAGGTGGAAACGCCGGGCGGCCGCCGCCGGGGTGTCGCCCAGGGCGGCCGCGACCTTCAGCCGGGCGGCGAGGGCGTGTCCGGCCAGGCCCATGTCCCGCAGCGGGCCCGGGAGCGCGGCCAGGTGCAGGACTTCGGCTTCGGCGCGTTCCAGGCCACTCAGGCGGGTACGGTAGCCGTCGACGAGCCGGTAGCCCCCACCGCGGCCGCGTTCGGCATACACCGGCACTCCGGCTTCGAGCAGGGCGACGATGTCGCGCTGCACGGTACGTTCACAAACGCCGAGTTCCGCCGCGAGCTGCGCGGCGGTCATCGTCTGCCGGGCCTGCAGGAGCAGCAGCAACGCGATGGTCCGGCTCGCCCGCACCTCGCCTCCCCCCTCGCTGTTCGTCCGTCTGTCGTACCCGTTCACCTACGGCCCGCGCTCCATCGTCGCCGCGCGCGGGCCCGCCGCGCGTCACCCCAGCCGGGCGGGGTCGGGGGCGAACGCGGCCATCCAGTGCGGGTGCAGCCGGTAGTAGACGACGTCATTGTCCCAGTCGAAGGCGTCGTGGCCGCCCTTCGCGGTGACGGTGGACAGCGCGAGCGTGCACATACCCGTGAGCACACGGGTGAGCTGCTCGGCGGTCAGGGCGCGTTCGCTGTCGATGATCGAGCGCAGGTGGGCGGTGGAGCGGGCGAGCGAGGTGTCCAGGAGGGCCTGGAGACGGTGGAGTTCGCCGGGTGTCTCGTGCATGGGGTCCTTACCTCTTCGATCGCCGCGGCCGACGCCGTGGCGCGCAGGCCGGTGACCCCACTGTCGGCGCGAAACCCGACACCTCCTGTCGCCTTTCCCGCCGCCGGTTCGTCGCTGCCTCTTGCACGCACGGACCTCAGCGGGCCAGGCGTCCCAGCAGGGCGGAAGCCGCGGCAATGCCGGCGAGGGTGGCGGCGGCCAGGACGGCGAAGTCCAGCGGCAGGTGGGAGGGGGTGCCGATCAGGAGGCCGCGCAGTGCGTCGACCTGGTAGCTGAGCGGGTTGACCTTGCTGACGGCCTGCAGCCAGCCCGGCATCAGGTCCAGGGGGTAGAGGGCGTTGGAGCCGAAGAACAGCGGCATGGTGATCGCCTGACCGATGCCCATCAGGCGGTCGCGGGTCAGCACGATCCCGGCGATGGCCATCGACAGGCAGGAGAAGAACGCCGAGCCGAGCAGCACCACCGCCACCACCCCCAGCAGGCGCAGCGGGTTCCAGGTCATCGCGACACCCAGGACGGCGGCGATCAGCACCACGACGACGGCCTGCAGGACGGCTTTGACGCCGGCGGCGAAGGCCTTGCCGGTGACCAGGGCGGCGCGGGGGGTGGGGGTGACCAGCAGTTTGGTGAGCACGCCGGAGTCCCGCTCCCAGATGATCATGATGCCGTAGAAGATCGCGATGAACATCGCGGACTGGGCGATGATGCCCGGTGCGAGGTAGTCCAGGTAGGGGATGCCGCCGGTGGGGATGGCCTTGAGGCGGGTGAAGGTCTCGCCGAAGATCAGCAGCCACAGGGCGGGCTGGACGGCCCGGGTGTAGAGCTCGGTGCGGTCGTGGCGCAGCTTCTGCAGTTCCACCGCGCACATCGCGGCGATGCGCGCGGGTATCAGGCGCCAGCCGGTGCGGGCGCGCGGGGGCACCAGCAACAGGTCCAACCCGGGGCTGTGGCCGGGGGGTTCAGCCGACGCGGTTGGCCGTGCGACGGGTACGGCGGACATCACCGAAGTCTCCTTCCGTGGCGTCGGCCAGGTCGCGGCCGGCGAAGTGGCGGAACACGTCGTCCAGGGTGGGTTCGCCCTGGTCCTCCCGGCCCTCCCGGCTCTCCTGGTCCTCCTGGCCCTCCCGGCCCTCCTGGTCCTCCTGGCCTTGCCGGACCTGCCGGCGGGCCTGGCGGACCTGGTCCTTGAGTTCGGCGGGGGTTCCCAGGGCGCGGATGCGGCCGCGGTCCATCAGGGCGATGCGGTCACAGTGGCGGTCGGCTTCGTCCATGTAGTGGGTGGTGACCAGGACGGTCATGCCGGTGGCCTTGCGGACGGCGTCCACGCGTTCCCACACGCTGGTGCGGGCGATCGGGTCCAGGCCGATGGTGGGTTCGTCCAGGACCAGCAGGCGCGGGGCGCTGACCAGAGCCTGGGCGAGTTCGAGGCGGCGCACCATGCCGCCGGAGTACGTGGCGGCCATCCGGTCGGCGGCGTCGGTGAGGCCGACGGCGGCCAGGGCCTGGGCGACGCGCCGGGCGCGTTCGGCACGGGGGACGTCGAAGACCCGGGCGAACAGGGCCACGTTCTCGCGTCCGGTGAGTCCGGAGTCCGCGGACAGCTGCTGGGGGACGTAGCCGAGCAGGCGGCGCACCTCCATGGGGCGGCGGGTGGCGTCGTGGCCGAAGACGCGCACCATGCCGGCGCCCACCGGCAGCAGGGTGGTGATGGCGCGGATCGCGGTGGTCTTGCCCGCGCCGTTGGGGCCCAGCAGGCCGAACACCTCGCCGGCGCGCACGGTCAGGTCGATGCCGTCCACGGCCCGGGTGGTCTTGCCGCGGCCGTGGGTGAAGCTGTACTCCAGGCCCTGGCACACCACCGCGTCCTCCCCACCCATCACTCCTCCTCGTCCTCCGGCAGGTTGTGCAGGCCCTCGGCGAGACGGCGCAGCGCGGGCAGGGCGGCGGCCAGGGCCGCCCGCTCCGGCCCGGGCAGGTCCGCCACCAGCTCGGCCATCAGCGCCCGGCGGCGCCGGCGCCAGGCTTCGATCCGCTCCTCGGCCGGCGCCGTCGCGTACAACAGCGCCGCCCGCCGGTCGCCGGGGTCCACCTCGCGGCGCAGCAGGTCCTGTGCGACGAGCTGGTTGACCAGCGTGGACACCGAGTTCCCGGCCAGGCACAGCTCCTCGGCGGCCTCACGCACCCTCAGGCCGGGACTGTCCATCACCAGGCGCAGCAGTTCCGCCTGTGCCCCGCGCAGCCTCGGCTGCTGCGCCCGGCGGCGCAGGCGGCGGCGCAGCATGCGCTGGATGCCGACGAGCAGTGCGGAGAACTCGTCCGCGACGGCGCCGTCGGGCGCTTGGGGAGCGCGTGTCGCCATACCCCGATTTTAGCTCTCAGTGAGAGTTATCTGTCGAGGGGTCGGATGGTCGGACCGGAGGTGGGGGCGTCGGGGCGCCGTGTGCCGGGCTCTTGCGGCGCACCCGGGCGCGGCGCCATCCCGGGGCATGCGGTGGATCCGGCGCGCGGCGCCGGTCGCGGACTGCGACTTCCTCCAGGCGCTCCTGTCCGACGCCTGACACCGGCGCTCGACCGGTGTGGCCGCTTACCCGTCCCGGGTACGGCCGGCGGGCCGTGACCGCTGCGGTGGGCCCAGCCCGGACGCACACCGCCAGTGCGGCGGGGCGCCCGCCTCCCGTCCAGGAGCCCGCCTGGTGCGGTGCACGGCGACGGGGGCCCTGTACGCCTACCTCCTGCCTCCGGTGGCCCACGTGGCCGACTTCGTCCCGTACCCGGGCCACCTCGTCGGCTTCCTCGGCGGAACACCGGGCCGGGACGATCCCGGCCGCCTGCCCGACCTCCCGGCCCGCACGCGGGAAGTCGGACCCGCCGACCTCCCACTCCACCGCCCCTCCGGGAGGAACGTGCCCCCGTCACCGCCTCTCCGTTCGTCGCCACCGGTATGCCGGGGCGGGGCTCAGGGGGCTATTGCGGGGACGAGGTGGTCGAGGGCGTGCGCGCTGTCCGTCGCGGCGCGGGCCGAGCGCGGGAGCATGAGGTGCTCGTAGGCGCGGACGGCGTCGTCGACGCCGTCCCCGGCGGCCAGGGCATGGGCGAGGTCGGCGCCGTCGAGCATGGCGAGGTTGGCGCCGAGTCCGACCGGGGGCATCAGGTGGGCAGCGTCGCCGAGCAGGGTGAGGCCGGGGACGTGCTGCCAGGTGTGCGGGGCGGGCAGGACGAACAGGGGCCGGCTGGTGAAGGGGTGGTCGCCGCCGTGTAGGAGGTAGCGCAGGCTCTCGTCCCAGCCGTCGAACAGGTCCAGCAGGTGCGTGCGCACGGCCTGCTGGTCGCCGGGGTCGATGCCGGCGGCCGTGTGCCAGTACCGGGGGGCGCGCAGCGCGATGTAGGCGCGGATGTGGCCGTTGCTGTTGCGCTGGGCGACCAGGGTGCGGCCGGTGCCCTTGGCGAGCATCGAACCGTGGCCGACCAGGCGGGCGAGGTCCGGGTGGCGGGTGTCGCAGTGGTCGAACCCGGTTTCGAGGAAGGTGACGCCGGTGTAGCCGGGTACGGCCGCGGACAGGGCCGGGCGTACGCGGGACCAGGCGCCGTCGGCGCCGACGACCAGGTCGAAGTCCTCGGCGGTGCCGTCGGCGAACCGCAGCCGGCAGGTGCCGTCCGCGAGCGGGGCGGCCGCCTCGACGGCGCGGTCCCAGCGCACGGTGCCCGCGGTGAGCGAGTCCAGGAGCAGGCCGCGCAGCAGGCCACGGTCGATCTCCGGCCGGGCGACGGCGTCGGCGGCGGCCGGCGGTCCCTGCCGCGTCAGGGGGTCGGCGGCGGACGGCGGTCCCTGCTGGGCCAGGGGGGCGGCGGTGGCGGGGTCGAGCACGCGCCACTGGTCGCCTTCGGGGCGGGCGAGGGCGTGGAAGCGCTCCAGGAGTCCGGCCGAGCGCAGGGCGGCCTGGCCGGTGTCGGCGTGCAGATCGAGGGTGCCGCCCTGGGGGCGGGCGTCGGCGCGGGCCTCGCGTTCGAAGACGGTGACGCGGCGGCCGTGCCGCTGCAGGATCCGGGCGCAGGTCAGACCGCCGAGGCCGGCGCCGACGATGGCGATGCGGGGATCACGGGCAGGGTTCACGAGTGCCCCTTCCGGGGGTGGGTTCGGGTCGCCGGGAGGTCCGGCACCACCAAGAAAGCACACCAGCTCAATAAGTGCAATGACTACACTTTCGCAGTGGGTTCACTTCGCGGTAGGATGGGCGGGTGACCGAACCCACCGGGCGCCGCGAGCGCAAGAAGGCCCAGACCCGCCAAGCCCTGGCCGACGCCGCCCTCGAACTCTTCCTCGAACGCGGCTACGACCAGGTCGGCGTCAAGGACGTCGCCGACGCCGCCGACGTCTCGGTCACCACCCTGTTCAAGCACTTCCCCGGCAAGGAGGCCCTGGTCTTCGACCAGGACGACGACCTGGAGGCGGCCCTCGTCGCCGCCGTGCGCGAACGCCCCCCGGGCCGGTCCGTCCCCCAGGCCCTGCGCGAACACCTCCTGCTCGGACAGACCCGCTTCGCCGTCCACGCCACGGACCCCCGCTTCGCCGCCTTCCTGCGCCTGGTACAGGACACCCCCGCCCTGCGCGACTACGCCCACCGCATGTGGACCCGCCACGAAGCAGCCCTGGCCGGCGCCATCGCCGAAGCCGTCGGCGCGCCCCACGACGACATCCGCTGCGCTGCCCTGGCCCACTTCGCCCTCGAAGCCCGCCGCCTCATCCAGCGCCACCCCGACCCGGACCGCGCCGCCGACGAGGCCTTCGCCCTCCTCGAACACGGCTGGACGGCCTCCCACCCGGACACGTGACCCAGGCGCGGCGCGCCCGTCGCACCGCCAGGCGCCCGGCCGCAGTCCGCCGCCAGTACGCACCCCCCAGGAACAGGTCCGGCGCCGCGGAGAGGCCGCATCCAGGCCCAGCCCGAGATCCCTGCGCAACCGGCACACGGCCCCGGCACGGCACCCCGGCCTCATCCCGGGCCCGCCCGGAAACGGGGATGATCAGGGCGGGTGATCAGGGCGGGGGTGCGCGCCCTGCCATTCGCCACCGGCCAGCGCTCCCTCAGCCGCATTTCTTCCTGATGCCACCGACCCCGAACACCGCGCAAGCCAGACCCCCGGGCCGTGCCGTGACCCTGTGCCGGCCCCGGCACCCGAAGGCGCTCACACGACACTGCGCCCTGCGGCCCTGATCCCGTGATGCGCCGTGCCCGAACCGGCCCGGCAGGCGCACAGGAAGTCGGCTCCGCCGACTTCCCACTCCACCACCCACCCCGGAGGCGACCGGTCGCCCGGGTGGGACGCCCGCGCCCCTGCCCGCGACAGCCCGGCGGCCGGTCGCGGAGCGCGCGGTGCCACGGCCCCCGGTCGCGGCAGGGCCACCGGAGGCCGCATGAGGGGCCGTCAGTGCGGGGCCGGCGGCTGGTCGAGGGCGCCGAGGGGCAGAAGCTTGGGCACCTGGTGGTCGGCGAGGAAGTCGAGCAGGATCCGGTTGACCAGGTCGGGCTTCTCCAGCGGGGCGGTGTGGGAGGTGCCTGGCAGGACGGCGAGCTGGGCGTCGGGGATGGCGGCGGCCACGGCCGCGCTGTGGCAGATGTGCACACCGTCGTCGTCACCCTGCAGGACCAGGACGGGCATGGACAGGGCGGCCAGCGCCGCGAGGCCGATGTCGGGCTCCTCGCGCCACATCTTCAGCCACTTGGCGAAGACGACGGGGAAGTGGCCGGGACCGTCCGGGGAGAGCCGTTCGTACTGCGGGCGGAACATACCGGCCAGGCGTTCGATGTCGTCCAGGATCGCCGCGTCCGCGTCGGTGGCGCCGTCGCGGCTGACGCCGCTGCTGATCAGGACGAGCTTGCGCACCAGATCGGGCCGGCGCAGCGCCAGGCGCAGGGCGACGGTGCCTCCGGCGCTCCAGCCGATGAGGTGGGCCGGGCCGGTGGCGAGGGCCTCCAGGAAGGCGATGAGGTCGTCGGCCATCAGCTCGCTGGTGACGGGGCCTTCGACGTCGGGGGTGCGGCCGTGGCCGCGGCATTCGGGGGCGTGGACGCGGAAGTGTTCGGCGAGGGCGGGGATCTGGGCGTACCAGCTGTCGGCGTTCACCCCGCCGCCGTGCAGCAGGACGACGGGGTCGCCCTCGCCCTGCACCTCGTAGTAGGTGCGCAGTCCGTCGACCGTCACGTACTCCCCCATGCCCCACCCCTTTTGTTTTCCGGCAGCACTGGACCGCCGTGCCCGGCGGCCGGGCCCGGCGCACTTGAGCAATGCTCAGGTCGATCATAGGCAGATGACCTGAGCTAAGCTCAAGTCCCTGGAATCCCTTGGGCCGGAAGGACCGCACCCACGCCATGGCACTGCACCGCGAGGACGTCGTCCGGGCCGCACTCGAGCTGCTGGACGAGGTCGGGCTGGACCGGCTGACCACCCGGGCGCTGACCGACCGGCTCGGCGTCCAGCGCGGCGCGCTGTACTGGCACGTACGCAGCAAGCAGGAACTGCTGGGCGCCATGGCGGACGCGCTGGTGACCGAAGCATTCACCGCACCCGACACCAGCGAGCAGGCGCAGGCCGACTGGGCCGCACGGACGGCCGACTTCGCACACCGACTGCGCGCGGCACTGCTGGCCCGCCGGGACGGCGCCCGCCTGGTCTCCGCCCACCTCACCCCAGGGCCGGGGACACTGGCGGCGGTGGAGGAAGGACTGGCACAGATGCGCGCACAGGGACTCACACTGGGCCAGGCAGCACTGTTCGGACACGCCGTGACCAGCTACGTGATCGGGTTCGTCCTCCAGGAACAAGCCACGCACACCACCAGCGGCGTCAGTACTGGCGCCGATGCCGATACTGACGCCGAGTCGCCAGCGGTGGAGCCGGGACGCTACCCCCACCTCGCCCAATGGCAAGCCGAGCAACCCACCGATCCCGAACACGCCTTCACCGCCGGCCTGGCCCTCCTCACCACAGGCCTGACCGCCCAGTTGCCCTGAAGACCGCGGCGACGAGCGCCCCGCTCGGGGCGAACGGGCAACGGCCCCGAGACGGGGCGGGCACGTCTGCCCCGCGCCTCGTGGCGCGCCGCGCGGGTGCCGGGGCGGGTGTGCGGCGGGTGTGCGGCGGGCATGCGGCGGGTGCCGTCGTGCGCGTGCGGTGCGCGATTCGTGTTGCGCAGGTGTCGCGGCGCGCGCATGGCAGAGGGTCATCCCGTAGTAGCGTCTGGCCTGAAGTCGCGCGTGGTGCGCGGCCGTTGACGAGGAACGCCGCGGAACGGGGGCCGGGCTTGGGAAGGGGTGGTGGGTGTGGGACGGGCACGCGTGACGGCGCGGGTGATCGTGCACCCCGGCGTAGAGGACGTGAGCGTCCAGCAGGTACTGGAAGCCCTCGCCGACCCGGCAAGGCGCTCAGTGGTGCGCACCCTCGCACACGCGAGCACAGACCTCAGCTGCGGCTCCTTCGACCTGCCCATCGGGCGCTCCACCTCCAGCCACCACTTCTCGGTGCTACGCGCGGCCGGGGTACTACGCCAGTACTACGTGGGCACCACGAAGATGAACACGCTACGCGCAGACGAGCTGGAACAGCGCTTCCCCGGCCTGCTGTCAGCAGTAGTCGCCGCCGCCGACGCCGAGGCCCGGAACACCCCCCGAGCGCCCTGACCCCTGAACGTCCTGAGCACGTGCACGGCCGACCACCCGACCACCCCGAGGCCTGTCGCCTCGGGCCCGTGGTCGTCGGCCGCGGTCAGTCGGTGACGGTCAATCGGTGACGGTCAGTCGGTGACGGTCACGACGATCTTGCCGACCTGGGCGCCGGCCTCCAGGTAGCGGTGGGCCTCGACGATGCTGTCAAGGCCCTCGAAGACCCGGTCGACAACGGGACTGAACGTACCGTCAGCCAGGCCCGCCGTGATGAAGGCGTGGGCGCGGCGCAGCCGCTGGGCATCGCGGCTGACCTCATGGACCGTGTAGAAGCGGCTACTGACGGGAGCGAAGGTCGCCTGGCCAGGCATAGGAGTGTCACGCATGTCCAAACGCCCGTAGACAATCAGACGCCCACCAGGGGCCACGGCCTCGGCGAGAGTGTTCACACCAGGCCCGGCGACAGCATCGAAAACCGTACGCACACCCTCACCACCCGTGATCTCCAGAACACGAGCAGGCAGGTCCTGCTCACCGGTGACGATCACGTGGGCGGCGCCGGCATCCAGGAGCTGCGCCGTCTTGGCCCGGGTGCGGGTGGTGGCGATCGGAACGGCGCCGATGCGCCGGGCGATGCGGATCGCGGCCAGGCCCACGCTGGAGGCGGCGGCGGTGAGCAGCACGTGGTCGCCGGGGCGCAGGTGGCCGTCCTCGGCGAGGGCACCGTAGGCGGTCAGGTAGGGCATCCAGGTGGCGGCGCCCTGGACGGCGCTCAGGTGTGCGGGGCGGTGGACGGCGGCGCGGGCGGGGACGAGGGCGTGGGTGGCGTAGACGCCGTAGTCGTTCTGGTCGAAGGCGGGGACGGAGTCGACGGGGTCGCCGACGCGGAAGCCGGTGACGCCCTCGCCGACGGCGTCCACGGTGCCGGCGGCCTCGTAGCCGGGGGTGGCGGGCAGCTTCGGCTCCTCCAGGTAGGTGCCGGCGCGATAGAGAGCCTCGGCGCGGTTGAGGCCCAGGGCCTGGACCCTGATGCGCAGTTCGCCGGGGCCGGGGTGGGGCAGGGGCACCTCGCGGACGGTGAGGACCTCCGGTGCGCCGGTGGCGGTGAAGACGACTTTCCTGGGCATGGCGAACTCCCCTTGCGGCGGTGTGCCTGTATGTGCGGTTCGGTTCTCCACCCAAGCGGGGGCAGCGCCCGCTGTCAAATTTCTATGGATGTCGAACAAGGGTTGGCGGGCTCCGCCCGCAAGGGAGTTGAGACTCCCTCACCCGTCGCCGGAAGGGGCGGAGCGGGCCTGGACACGGGGTGCGCACGGCGGGGCGTAGGGTGGTCGTCCGTGATCGAGGACGACGGCCGGCAGTGGGCCGGCACGCGCCGGTGGGTGGAGGGCGTGCTCGCGCCCGGCGAGCGGATCGCGCGGGTGCGCGAGCTCAAGGGCGGCTGGACCTCGCGGATGCGCCGCCTGGACGTCGAACCCGCCGACAGCAACGGCAGCGGCGACGGCGGCAACGACGGCGGCGGGCAGGGTTACGCGCTGGTGCTGCGCTCCTTCGTCAAGCCGTTCTACCGCCGCCACGCCCCGGCCCTGCTGGCCCGCGAGGCCGGCGTGCTGCGTCTGCTGGAGGCCGGGCGCATTCCGGCGGCCCGGCTGCGCGCGGTGGACGCGACGGGCGAGCACTGCGAGGACCCGTCGCTGGTGATGACCCACCTGCCCGGCAGCGTGCGGGTGCACGAGGACGGCGACGTGCCGCGCCGCACCGCCCTGCTGGCCCAGCAGCTGGCTGCCGTACACGCCGTGGCGATGCCCGAGCAGGAGCGTCCGCGCGCCTGGCAGGCGTGGACCTCCCCCGAGCGCGTTCAGGTCCCCGCCGCCACCGCGCGCCCGCGCCTGTGGGAGCGGGCGGTGGAGGTGATCGGCCGCCAAGCGCCCGCACACCGGGGCTGCTTCCTGCACCGCGACTTCCACCCCGGGAACGTGCTGTTCACCGGCAGCGGGCAGCAGCTGGCAGTCAGCGGCGTCGTCGACTGGGTGGAGACCTCCTGGGGCCCGGCTGACCTAGACGTCGCCCACTGCTCCACCGCACTGACCCTGCTGCACGGCGTGCCCGCGGGCATGGCCTTCGCCGACGCCTACGAACAAGCCGGCGGCACCCTCACCGCCGACGGCGGGGACCACCTGTACTGGCGGCTGCTGGACGCCCTGGCATTCGCCCCCGACGCCGAGAAAGTCGCCGTGCCCTGGCGCGAACTGGGACGCACCGACCTAAGCGCGCCCGTGCTGACCCAACGCCTGGAGGACTACCTGCAGGCACTGTTCGAACGCTACGCATAACCGGTACCGAAACGAGGCAGCACCCCCTCCTCCGGCCCATCCGGTCCGTCCGGTCCGTACGGCGCAGGGAGGGTGCGCGGAGGGCAGTGGAGATCGCCCACGAGGTGCACACCACGGCCGACAACCAGACAGGCACCGCCACCGGCCACCTGCCCGGCCGCCCCGGCCCGCCCGCCCTGCGCCAAGGCGCCGAACCGGGCGACGCCCCGGCACAGCGGCATCTGACGCTCCGCCAACCGCCTTTCCTCCCCCGTCGGAGCATCGGCCTGCGAACAGCAGGCTCCCGGACACAGGAAGTCGGACCCGCCGACTTCCCACGACCCCACCCCACCGGGCGGACTGCTCCCTCGCGGCAGTGACGGCGGATGTGCGGGCTCCGGGGTCAGGACCGGAGGACGCGTTCGGTGCCGTCCGGGCCTCGCACTCGACCACGTAGGACAGGCCGAGCCCGGCCAGCAGCTCCAGCAGGTCGCCGATGCGCTCGGGCCGCACGAGGCCCCGGAAGCGCACCGGCGCCTCCGGGTACAGCTCCAGTTCGGCCCAACCGCACTCGGCCTCGAAGTCGTCGAAGCCGGACCGGCGCACCCGCCAGCCCGCGGCGAACAGGGCGTGGACGGCCCCAGCACGGCCCGCCTCCTGCCGGACCTCATAGCCTGCCGCCCAACGGCCGCCGGTTCACGCCAAGTGGCAGCTGATCGACGGGATACGGTTCCGCACGCGGACCGGCATCCCCTGGCGGGACCTGCCCGCGCGCTATGGGCCTTGGGACACGGTGCACGGGCTCTTCCGGCGCTGGCAGCATGACGGCACGTGGCATCGGATCTTCGAGCAGCTCCAGGCCCGCGCGGATGCGAAGGGCCTGATCACCTGGGACATCTCGGTGGAATCCACGGTCGCCCGCGCCCACCAACACGCGGCCGGCGCCCGCAAAAAGGGATCTACAGGTCGAACCGCCCGGCGGCGTCTTCACCGAGCCCGACGACCACGGACCCGAACGCCCACGCGGCGGACTGACCACCAAGACCCACCTCGCGGTCGAGCAGACACAGAAGCCGATGTCGCTCGTGACCACGGCCGGGCAGCGCGCGGACTCCCCGCAGCTCCAGATCGTCCTGGGCCGCATCCGGGTACCCCGGCTCAAAGCGGGCCGGCCACGCCACTGGTCGCTACGAAGCGACGGTGCTGGTCGCCGCGATCGGCGAGTGGCTCTGACCGGCGCCGCCGTAAACGGCGACAACGGCCAGGAACGGAGGTATCACCTTTGCGCGTTGGGTCGACATGGTGATGATGGCGGGTCTGCTCCTCATGGCAGTGCTGGTGATCGTGCCCTTCACACTGGCCTCAATCCGGCATCTCGTGGTGCGATCCGGCCGTCCGGGGTGGTTATGTCGTCGTCTGACCACGCGACCGCGAAGCAGCGGGCTCGGCCTCGGTGCCACCGCGACCGAGGAGCTGCACGCCTTCTTCAATGCCAACAAGCGCGTGCAAATCGAGCAGCGGCGGACTCAACTGGTCCTGCGGGACGACGACCACGCCGGCGCCCCGCCTCGCATCGGTATCGACTTGGACGGCGGCACCGCAGTCGTTCAACAGCAGCGGTAGCCACGCCGCACCATGCGCAGTCCCCTCACTGCAAGATCCACTTCCAAAACCGACCCAGTGTCCTGAGTTTGGAACCAGGTGGAAGCGGGGGTGGGAGACCAGCCAGGTCTTGATCGCCGGCGTCTTGTGGGTGGCGTGGCTACGTGTATGAGTACCTGTGTTCAGAGGCCCTGGCCGCGTTCGCCCAGGTCAGGAATCGAAATGAGCCGGATCAACATGGTGAGGGAGGAATTGCACACCTGCAATCGTCCGGGGGCTTGCCCACCCCGAGCCATCTGAACCCGACCGGCCCTCGATGAAACCCCGCGGTCACGGAAAGTCACATCATCGTCGGCCGGGGGCGGGCGCCCGCGAGCGCGGTGGATCGGCATGACGGAGGTCACGCGCGCCCGGTGATCATCAGCCCTGGCGGGCGGCCCGGGCGCACCGGGAGGATGAGCGATTGGCCGGGCAGTCTGTCCCGGGGTGTTCGAACAGGGGGTGGGGCGATGTCGCCGCATGTGATCGGGTTGTACGCGAGCGCTGCCGTGGTGGTGGGCGTGGGGCTGCGGACGCTGGTGCTGGTCGGGGGAGCGGCCGCGGACGGCGGCGGGCCGGGCGAGGTGGTCGCGGCGGTCCGCGCGGCGTGGGCGCGGCGGCCATGGGTCACGTCCGCCCTGTTCGTGGTGATGGCGGTGATGGCGATCGTTCAGTCAGTGGCTCCGTCGGTGATCGGTGAGCTGGAACGCCGACCGGGCGCGCTGACGGACGGTCAGTGGTGGCGGGCCGGGACGGCACTGCTGGTGCAGTCCTCGGGTTGGGCGCAGATCGCGATGAACCTCTCGGCCCTGCTGGTGATCGGCGCGGTCGCCGAGTCCGTGCTCGAACGCGGGTGGACCCTGGCGGTGTTCCTGGTCTCCGGCGCGGCGGCCCACGTGGTCAGCCTGGCGGGCTGGTCGCCCAGCGGCGGCGGCGACTCGGTCGCCATCTGCGGCCTGCTGGGCGCGCTGGCCGTGGGCTGCCTGCTGCGCGGGCCGTGGCAGGCTTCGTGGTTCGTCCTGCTCATCCCGGCCTGTGGGCTGTTCCTGTGCCTGCTGCGGAACAATCACGGTGCGGGGCTGATGGCCGGGTGCCTGCTCGGTCTGGTGTGCGCGCCCCGGCCATGGGCCCGCGCCGCCCGGCAGATCGCCGCGTAGCTGCTCCCGCCCGGCGTGATCCCCGAGCAGTGCGGGGTTGGCGAGGTGTCGGTCGGCCATGGCGGCCGCGAGTTCCTCGATCCTGGGGTCGTCCGGGCCCCGGCTCTCGGCCTCCCGGCGCCGCTTGATCAGGTGGATGTACTCGGGGTCGTCCAGCCCGTGTTCGGGCCGGGCCAGGAGGCCGTCGAAACCCTCGGGCACCAGCGCGTCCGTACCTGCACCAGCCGCAGCAACTCCCCCGATCCGTACCGCCGGTGGCCGGAGCTGTCACGCTCCGGCACCACGACCAGACCGAGCTTGCGGTAGTGCCGCACCGCCTTCATCGTGACACCGGCGAACGCCTCCGCCCTGCCCGATCGTGACCCCGTTCCTCATCGGCCCAGCCGGCCGCAGAACACCTCGTCGAGGAAACGCTGTTGGGCGCTCCCGAAGGCCGGAGCTATCGACAGGTCGGCGTCGTCCACCCAGGTCAGCCCCGCGGTCAAGGTCCTGCCGCCGTCGGCGCTGCTGTACATCAGCGCCGCCGAGCCCATGGTGGCGCCGTGGTGGTGGAAGACGGTGCCGCCCTCCGTCTCCTGCGCGAACACCCCCAGGCCGTAGCCGACGGTCGCCTCCGGCGTGCGCATCTCGGCCAGCAGCTCGGCCGGCAGGAGCCTGCCGCCCATCAGCGCGGAGAAGTACGTGTGCAGGTCACGGGTGGTTGAGATCATGTCGCCACCGGCTCCGACCCAGGACGGGTTCTGCCGGGTCACATCGACCGTCCGCTCCTGCCCGGCGTCTTCGTAGCGGTAGTAGCCGTGGTTGTGCGGCTCGGGGAGCTCCGGCGAGGCTCCCGGCGCCACAGTGCCGGTCATCCCCAGCGGTCCCAGGACCAGCCGCTGCAACTCCTCGGCGAACGAACGGCCGGTGACCTTCTCGACCACCAGCCGGGCCAGCACGTAGTTGGTGTTCGCGTAGCTCCAGCCCGCGCCCGGCGCGAACCGCACCGGCTTGGACAGCGACAGCCGCACCAGCTCCTCGGCCGGGTAGGTCCTGAACCGGTTGTCCACCCACTCCTTGCCCTGCCAGGGGACCCCCAGCACGATCGTCCCGTCCTCGTAGAGCTCGCCGGTGTGGTTGAAGATCCCGCTGGTGTGCTGCAGCAGCATCCGCACCGTGATCCGCCGGTCCAGCCCGAACTCCGGCAGGTAGTCGTCGGCCGGGGCGTCCAGGCCGATCCTGCCCTCGGCCACCAGCAGGAGCACCGAGGTGGCGACGAAGCTCTTCGTGCTGCTGCCGATCCGGAAGTGCCCGTCCGTCAGCGGCTGGGCACTGCGACCCAGCTCGCGAGCACCGGCGCTACCGACCCACTCCCCCTGCTCGTCGTTCACCCGGAGCTGGATGCCGAGGAAACCGGCCTCGACCAGTTCCTCGATCGCCTTCTGCAGCTCCGGACGGTCCTGCCCCTGAACGGAAAGGTCGATGGACATGGTGTGCTCCTTCACATCGGTGGTGCCCGGTGCGGCGTCCTGCCGCTGCGACGAGCCTCCACCCCGCCCCAAGGTCAATCTCAACCGTGATCCAGCTCACAGCGCACGGCCGCCGGCCATGGTGGCGGGTGGGGGGCGAGCAGGAGGTGGGAGGCGTCCGCGTTGCCGTGGGAAAGGCCCGCGCCGTGAAGGTCCTGAAGGTCCTGAAGGTCCTGAAGGGCCGAGAGCACCGCCGCGGCCACCTCCCGCCCGCCCTCCGGAGCCCCCCGGCGCCCCCGGCCGGCCACGCCGGCCGCACACCCACACACCCGGCAAGCCGGGTGACCCGCCCGGCCCCCGTGTGCGCTGCCCGTCCGTTCCTCGGTCACCCGGCGCCGACGGCGGCGGGCGGGCAGTAGGATCGGCGGCGTTGTCACCCGTACACCGCTGGTAGGAGGCTTTTCATGGCTCAGGTCACGCTGAAGGGGAACCCGGTCGAGATCGGCGGCGCACTGCCGGCCGAGGGCAGCCAGGCCCCGGCGTTCACGCTGGTCGGCGAGGGCCTCACGGACACCTCGCTCAAGGACTTCGCCGGACAGCGCAAGGTCCTGAACATCTTCCCGAGCATCGACACCCCGACCTGCGCGGCCTCGGTGCGCACCTTCAACACCAAGGCCGCCGCGCTGGAGAACACCGTGGTGCTGTGCATCTCCGCGGACCTGCCCTTCGCACAGGCCCGGTTCTGCGGCGCCGAAGGCCTGGAAAACGTCAAGACCCTCTCCACCCTGCGTGGACGCGACTTCCACGACGCCTACGGCGTATCGATCGTCAGCGGCCCCCTCGCCGGCCTCACCGCCCGCGCCGTGATCGTCCTCGACGAGAACGACACCGTCCTGCACACCGAACTCGTCCCCGAAATCGCCGAAGAACCGAACTACGAAGCCGCCCTCACGGCCCTGAGCTAACCCGCCGCCCCGGGCCCGTAGCCGGACCGCTTCCCGGACCCGCCCCACACCGCCTTCCCAGGCGCGGGGCGGGTCCACCGCATTCCAGAGCCCGGACACCACCAGCCCCGACACCGGCAACCCGGCCACGGCCGCTCCCGGACCGGCAGGGCCGGCGGGAGTCGCCGTCAGGCCCCGGGCCGGGTCAGGGCGTCCACGGCCGCCTGTACGACGCCGGGCGCGCCCGGCAGGTCCGTGCTGTCACACCACTGGTCGACGCCCCCGGCCGGCGGCAGGCCCCGCAGGAGCGGATCGGTGAGCGTGCCCCGCAGCGCCCGGGCATTCGTCACCTGGGCCGTCCGAAGCAAGGTCGCCTCCGGCATCAACATCCCGGCTCGACCACGACGGATCTTCCAGCTCCCCCTTGACTCCGATTGACCCGGACGAACGCTGGACGATCGCGCGCCAGCTCCTCAACGACGACTCCTTCGAGACCAAGGACCGCGTCGCCGGCCTCATGGTCCTTCTCTACGGACAGAACATCGCCAGGATCTGCCGCCTGACCGCGGCCCACATCATCCACGACGGCAAGGGCGTCGCTCTGCAGCTCAACCAGACACCGCTGAGGTTGCCGCCGCCCCTGGACGAGCTTGTCCTTCAACTTGTAGGCATCGCCCGCAGCCACGACGCGCAGTGACGTCGAACGAGCTGAACGCACCAGCGAATATCCGGACCTACCGATACTGCCGCAGCGCACCGGCTCGCCGATCTCTGGTAAGCCGGTCTCGCTCGTCGAGCCTGGGCAGCGTCTTCAGGTTGATGCTGAGCATCGGGCAGCGGATGAGGACTTCTCTGAAGCTTCGCCATCTTCGAACGTGCTGGTCGGAGGGGCTGGCGTGCGGGTCGTTGGCCGTGCTCGTGCTGGTGGTGGGCGGCAGTCTGAGGCCTT